>CAZMOS010000028.1:0-26213 GCA_964567945.1 uncultured Lentimicrobiaceae bacterium | reverse complement strand
AATCTAAGGATTATTATTTTATCGTCTTTAAATTTTGTATCTAATATTTCAATATGCTTCAGACTACTGGTCGGCATGGTCAGCTTATCAATAAACTCCTCTTTATTATATATTTCCATTCCCGGTGCATTCTCATCATTTAGTACCTGGTAAATAATGGCTGCATCATCGAAAATATTTGCCAGGTGGCTCCTTCTTTTTTGCCAGTCGTCCACATCCATCACCGAAAAGTAATGGATGATCAATGCATAGTCGTTGGCTTGCAGGCTGATCTTTTGGTTTGTTTCAAATTTTTTCAGGATACGGGTTATCGTGTCGGTTTTATAATAAGGTGCGCCGACGACCATTTTCAGGATGCTTTTATCCGTTTTCAAAACAAAATCCCCGCTTGTATCGCTAAAATAAGCTGTTGGGGATTCATCTTCAGATAATACTTTAATCTCTACATGATTGCCGGTAATGGTTTCCCTGGTATAAGCATCGTAAAAAGTGAATTTATATTCACGGGTACTAAAATGTTTAAAAAGGAGAAACAGTATCGCCATAACAAGGATAACGAGGAGAGGTAGAACTATAAATACCCAATTTGCTTTTGATAAAGGTTTGTCCCGGGGCAATTGTGTATTGTTTTTATGCACAAAATCATCCCAATTGGCATACCCTGCATATTTGCTCAACAGATTCAAAACATCAATCCTGGGCAGCGACTTGCTTTTAGACTTTATATGATTGTAAAACCATTTTTCGCTGATGTGGGCGTTTACTTTTATCAACAGGTCTTCCTGAAAATCGGTGATTTCCTGTCCCTTCCATTCGGAAATTGAAGGATTGATGCCGGGATAAGTTTGTTTCATGGTGGCCACAATCTTTTGCTTAAGCAACTCAAAATGATATGTATTGTCGTTTTGCAAAATTTGTTAATTATTTAAATTTTAGATAGTAAAACTGTTGTAAAACAATTTGCAAACATTTTACAAGAGAAATTCAATCCATCCTGAAACTATCATTTTAATTTTATCCCTGATAAATCGAAACAGAACAAAAATAGGAAATTATTCAGGTTCACACAAGGAACTAATATTTTTAAATAACTGAAAAGCAATAATTAACCTTTAAAAAATGATCATCATGAGAACGAGAAACTTTAATCGAAAATTCAGCCTGGTACCGATGGGTATCTTTTTCGTAGTGATTTTTGCCGGAATCACCTCTTGCACAGCTCAACAACCCAATGACAAAGTATATGAAGCATACGAGTTGAGAATAAACGCTCATGCAGACTCTGCAAAAGTATTGCTTGAGCAAATCACCAGTGAAGATCCCGAAAATGCCATGGCGTGGTACGAGTTGTGCAGGACCACCCAGCAACTGGGGCTGGCCAATCCGCGGGCAATTAAGGAATCGTTGGATGATGCTTTGAAATACATCAACCGGGCGGTTGAAAATGATCCGGATAATGCCTGGTACCTTTCATACAAAGGCGGTATCGAAACCCTGCACTTTTATATAGGCCTGCAGACGGGCAATGAAAATGCAGCAGAATATCTTGAAAAGGTCGAGGAAACATACAATTCTGTTTTTCAAATAGACCTAACCTATTACGAAAACAAACTGACCCTGGTTGAGTTTTTTGGCGGATTGCCGGCTGAAATGGGAGGCGATCCTGAAAAAGCAGAAAAATATGCTAAAGAGCTTGAAGAAGCTGATGTTATTGCCGGTGCGAAAGCCAGGGAAATGCTCATGCCCGAGGACGCCGACTATGTAGCATTTTGGGAAGATATAATAGAAACGAATCCCGAAAACGCGGATGCGAATCAGGCATTGGGCAGGGTTTATTTGTTTATGGGAAATATTGATAAAGCAAAAAATTATTATCAGAAAGCCATCAATCTCGATCCGTCGAAAAGTGCCCTCTACCTCGATCTGGGCAGATATTATTTAATGATGGCTATGCAAAAACCTTCTTTATTAGATTCTGTTGCACCCATGATGGAAGAGCAGTTTAACAAATATCTAAATGTCACACCCGAACCCATTAAACCGATGAGGGCATGGACGTATAGTGCCCTGGCTATGATAAACCATCGTGCCGGGAATGAAGAACTGGCGGAAAAATATATGGGTATGGCTAAGGAACTGGATCCATTTTATTCGCGCGCATCTGCAAAACCCGGTAAAGCAATATACAGTCCGCCGAGTGTTGTTGTACACGAGCAGGGTTATTATTTGTCGCCATTTTGATGTTGGGGTTACGGGTACAGTAAGTTATAAATCAATTATTCATGTTAAAAATAAAAAAATGAAAAAACCGATCAAAATACTTCATTGGGCTCCGAGGATACTCTGTATCCTGGCAATATTGTTTATAAGTATGTTTGCCCTGGATTCATTTACCCCCGGGCTGACTATCTGGCAACAACTTGGCGCTTTCCTCATCCATCTCATTCCATCATTTATTTTACTCGCATTTCTCATTATTGCCTGGAAATGGGAATATATTGGCGGTATTACCTTTATAGTAATCGGGCTGGGATTTAGTCCGATGATTTTTATACATAATTATAATATGAATCATTCTGTTTGGATGAGCCTTGGTATCATTCTGGCCATCACTTTTCCATTTGTTGTTGTGGGTATTCTTTTTATCTGGAGTCATTTTCGAAAAAAAAGGAATATTCAAATAACAAGTCAATAAGTACCTTGCGAAAAAATGTAGTACATTTATCAAAAATTAATAGAAATATTCAAATTATAATCTAAAACAACCGCCGGAACTGAGCAGACAGGGAGGACAAAACCATGATTGAACATGTTCATAAGCACATTACATCGGAGCTACAGCAAAACACCCGCACCGATATTATCTTTATTTTGACAGCCATACTTCTTAACCTGATCACACTGGCTGTAAACTCAGGTATGTCAGAACGATCGCGCACCGACAATGCATCTCTCATTGTTATGTTCGTTTTTGTTTGTCTCATTGTACTGGTAAATATAGTTGTAATCTTTGGCTTAATAAAAGGAAAACAAACCAGGGAGAGACTATTGAAAGGTTTGATACAGATGTACAAAGACAAGGATGTTGACAAATATTACGATATGTCCCTTTTGGGAAACTACAATGTAAGGTACAACCTGTTTATCATGGTAGTTATCACAACCGGTATTATTGCAACTATAGTACCTTTTATTTTGAGATAAACCGGGAGAAGGACAGGATACTTATAATTCTTTTTGTGTTCAGCAAAACCATCTTTACCTGGAGCCTCAACCATATTGCTTTTCATTCGCGGGTTTTCACATAAAAAAACCTGCGTAATTACTTGACTTCCTGAATTTTTTATCGTACATTGTCCCACAATTCAACCAAACCAATTAATTAAAAAAACACCTATCCTATTCAATTAAAACAAACCATTAAAAAAGGAGGTCACAATGAAAACACTAACAAATTTATCGGCAATCGTAATCATCATGATTGCTTTTCTGGGCGCATCAACCTTGCATGCCCAGGAATGGACCAAAGCCCAGAAAGAAGTCTGGAAAGTTACCCAAGATGCATGGGTAAAATGGCAGGAAGGCGATATAGATGCGGCTTTCACAGATATCCATGATAAATACCTTGGATGGAGCAGCCAAGACCCTTTACCACTATCCAAAGAGAAGTGGCTTAATTTAGCTAAAAAAATGATGAAGTATTCCAAACTTGAAAGTTACGATATCGAACCGGCCAGGATACTTGTTTACGATAATGTAGCTGTTATTGACTATTACTTTGAATATTATGGTACGTTTACAAAAGATGATAAAACAACCGAATTCAACGAAAAAGGAAAGAATGTGGAATTTTACATTAAAGAAGGCGGTAAATGGAAACTAATCGGAGACATGACTTTAGTTGAACCAAAAAAGTAAGGTTATAAAGTAATACTTATTAAAGCTGTTTAAAGTTAACCTGCAAAACGTTGTAAAACAGAAATTTAGCGACACTGTTTAACCCTATAAACCTATACCAGGGACGTACAACTTGTCTCTGCCCATGAAATCAGGAGACAAAGTGTAGTACATCTTCTCGACACCACAACCCGGGTGTTCGGCTCTCAATTGCTCTGCTTCAATGATAAGTAATTGAACTCAAAACTCCGAACTCAAACTCGAACACAAACTCAAAACTCCTAACCTTTTACCTTTCCCGGAAAAAATGCATCCTGGATCAACCCCCTGAAATCCCTGATATCCTGTTTTCGCGGTATCCATTCCCCGAAGCGGGTTCCCGTTTGTTTTTTGAAAACGATGTACTGATAGATGACCGTCGAAATGTAACTGACAGAAGCCGTGGCGGCGGCGCCATTGATACCGAACAGGGGAATAAGTGAAAAAGCAAGGATCAACGTTAAAACAAATCCAACAACATTCGACCACAGATTTACCTTCGGATTGCCCAGACCCGAGAAATAATGGCTGAAAATGGCGTTGGCAGCCAGGGCAATGACGCCGGGGCTTAAGATCAGGATAACGGGCTTGACACCAGTGAAGGCCTTGCTGAATATCCAGGTGTAAAAACTTTCGGGCAGGATAATGAGGACCAGCACAGCCGCAAAAGTAAGCAATACAGTGAATTTCATCAGCTTAATGGTTAATTGGGCAGCATATTTTTTGTCTGTTGTGTTCGACAGCGTGGCAAACTGCACGATGGAGATGCTTTGCCCGATCAGCCGAAGCCCCTCAGTAAGTTGCACACCTGCCGTGTAAATCCCCAGCGGTGGTAAGCCCATAAATCGTTTGATAATGTAAAAACTGAACCGTTTGTTGCCGATGTGCAGCACATTGGCGATTTGCGTGACCATTCCGTACCGTATGACTTTCCGGGTGGTATCAGCCCAGTGATGCACAGACCATGACCGGGAACTTTTCAACAATGCAAAAAAGCTGAAAAAGGCTGCGATTGTATAACCAGCAAATAAACTGCTGATATATGAGTCAACCGTTTTTTGCCCCAGGAAAAAAATATGAACAAGGAAAACGATCAGGACAATCAGGACCTGGGTTGTGAAAATCATGTTGTAGGTTTTTATCTGTTCATGGCCCAGCAGCAAGTTGTAATGAGTAAGCATCAGTGAGTTGATCACAGCCAGCCCGATGATGGTCAGCTCAGTACCATCGGGGATGACTGTAGAATAAACCACCGGAAAGTAGAGTTTCAGCAATTGAAAGATGAAGTAAAACGATACGCTCACGACCGCGATCCACAAATAAGCCGGAATAAACAGTTTGCCCGTGGCTTCGCGTGAAGCATAATAAATGAGGGCGCTGCCGGCAACCAGGTCAATGACCAGTTGAATAATGCCCACATCAAGCAAAATAAGCCCGATAGCTCCGAGACCTTCTTTACCGATGTGATTGGTAATCAAAAAAAGAATGGCCAGGTTGACCAGTGCATTTAAAATGCGGGTTCCCGCCGTTCCGACTATCTTTTTGAGCATAGCTGCGTTCTTGCGACAAAAATAGGGATAAATCATGAACTTACCCTGATCCCTCCTGGTAGCTTCATCTGCCGAACCTCAAAGACAGGAAAACTCCGGAGATCGGAGGCTAAAACTACCGTTACGGACACCGCAGGATAAATCCTGCGTCCGGGAAATCATGCTTTGCTTTCGGCAAGCCCCCGCGTCACGAAGGGATAGCCTGAACTCAAGCCGTGGAATTTATTCCCCGGCTTTCCATTTCCCAACAACAAAATTGGGTTGTCGGTGGGGACACCAACAACGGGGTAGGATAAGGAGATCAGAAAATAAAAAGTTGCAGAGCACCGAAAATATTTATAGAAACCAGAAAAAGGAAAAAAAAGGTATGGAGTACCGTAATATTTTTTTAGCAGTTTAGCTCATGTTTGAAACGGAATTTGGGTGAGGACACCCACAACGGGTAAGATTTTTATGTGCTTGTGTATCATTTATTGATTTTATGTAAGTTTGACCCGGTTTTCCTTTACTCATGAAACTTTCCGTCATCATCGTAAATTATAATGTGGAGTACTTCCTTGAGCAGTGCCTTTACTCCGTGAAAAGGGCATTGAAAAAAATTGACGGTGAGATGATTGTGGTGGACAACAACTCTACCGACAGGTCGAACCTGATGGTGAAAAAGAAATTTCCCGAAGTCAAACTCATCGAGAATAAGGAGAATCTCGGTTTTTCCAGGGCCAACAACCAGGGGATTAAAATAGCAAAAGGCGAGTATGTCCTGCTGCTTAACCCCGATACGGTGGTTGAAGACGATACATTTGAGAAAGTCGTGGAATTCATGGACAGCCATCCCGATGCCGGTGCGCTGGGGGTAAAGATGGTTGACGGTGCGGGTAATTTCCTGCCTGAGTCCAAACGGGGGCTGCCCACCCCGTTGACGGCTTTTTACAAAATGTTCGGCCTCTCATCGCTGTTTCCCAAATCCAGAAGATTCTCTAAATACCATCTGGGCTATCTGGATGAAAATGAAATTCATGAAGTGGAAATACTCGCCGGGGCTTTTATGCTTCTCCGGAAAAAAGTGCTTGACGAGATCGGCTTGCTGGATGAGACTTTTTTCATGTACGGAGAGGATATTGACCTGTCGTACAGAATCATCAAAGCCGGGTATAAAAACTATTATTTTCCCAAAACACGCATCATCCATTACAAGGGGGAAAGCACGAAAAAGAGCAGCGTGAATTACGTGCTGGTGTTTTACAATGCCATGGTGATCTTTGCCCGTAAACATTTTACGGGTAACCGGGCAAGGGCACTAGCGCAACTGATCAACATTGCCATTTATTTCAGAGCCTTAGTTGCTATTCTTTCCCGGTTGTGGAACCGTTTCATTGTACCGCTTATTGACGCCGGGATGATGTATGGCGGGCTTTACCTTATTGCCACTGTCTGGGCGCGAAGCATGATCTATCCCGAGGGTGGTAGCTATCCCATGCCGTTTTTCTATTACGTCATTCCTTCCTATATCCTTATCTGGTTGCTTTCGATTTATTTTGCCGGCGGTTACGATAAGCCGGTAAGGATCAAGCCTGGAATCATCGGGTTGATCGCAGGAACGGTTGTTATTTTGGTGCTTTATGCTTTGCTTCCTGAAAATTTAAGGTTCTCCCGTGCCTTAATCTTGCTCGGAACAGCCTGGGGAGTGATCAGTCTCCCTTTTGTCAGGTTGCTGTTTAACTGGATGAAAGTGCCCTGGATACAATGGGGTGAAAAACACAACAAACGATTTTTGGTCATTGGCGACAAACAGGAGGCGCAAAGGGTTGCCGGTTTGCTGAATTCGTTAACGGTAAAGCCCGAATTCATAGCTCTGGTCAGCCCCGATGAGAAGCTGGAAAAGGATGAAATATTTGTGGGCAGCATTTCACAGGTTATTGACATCATCAGCATTTACAACATTGACGAGGTGATCTTTTGTTCCAAAAGCCTTCCGCATCAGACTATCATTGACAAGATGACCGAATGGAAAAATGCCGATGTGGGTTACAAAATTGCACCCGAAGACAGCCTGATGATCATTGGTAGCCATTCTATCCACACCAAAGGTGACCTTTATACGGTGGACATCAGTGGAATTGACACCACAATAAACCGCCGGAACAAAAGGTTACTCGATTTCTTTCTGTCGATGATTTTCCTATTGTTTTATCCCGTTTTATTTCTGTTTCAGAAACATCCGGGAAGATTTTTCTCAAACATTTTAAGTGTGCTGTCCGGGAAAAAAAGCTGGGTGGGCTATTATAACTTGCCACATATCGAATTCCAACTGCCGAAAATTAAAAAGGGGGTGTTGACGGCCGTGGATGGTATGAAAATCAAATCGGAAGACCTGGATGTGATTGAAAAACTCAATCTGATCTATGCCAGGGACTACACGATATGGAAAGATATGAACATCATTTTGTATGCTTTCCGTGAGCTTGGAAAATAAATAAACGCAGATATACGCAGATGAAACGCTGATTTGCTATTGTAGCTGAAAATAATCCCGTAGGGATAGTATGAATCAAAGCCGGGGAATTCATTCCTGGGCATAAAATTAATCATAACCAATCTGCGTAGATCAATGTCAAATCAAAAAATCATAATCATTCCACTGTCACTAACATTAATCAAAATAAAAAATTAATTTTGCAGCGGCAGCTACACCTGCCTTTTCATTTATTCACAACCGTTCTGTTATGTTATACCGAAGGCATCTTCGAATAAAAGTTTTACAGGCCCTTTATGCCTGGTACATTTCCGGATCTGACGATCTCACCAAAGCCGAAAAACAATTATTAAAAAGTATTGACCTGCTTTACGATCTTTTTATTTACCAGATTTCTTTATTGGTTGAGGTGAAACGTTTTGCCGAAATACGGATCGAAGAAAACAAACAAAAGTTCTATCCCACCGACGAGGACCTGAATCCTAACCTGAAATTCATCCAAAATAGGGTCATTTCACTTATCGAAAAAAACAGGGATTTCCAAAAGCAGGAAGAACGGTTGAAGATCAACTGGGTTGATGAGAGAGACCTTATCCGCAAAATATACAATGCGTTGCGGAAATTTCCTCCTTATTTAAAATACATGAAAAATCCGGGCCGGTCACTGGAGGAAGATAAAAAATTGTTTATTCAGATCACTGACCAGTTGCTTTCCGATATTGACCTGCTCAAGTCTTTTTATGAAGAAAAAAACATCTATTTTGTTGATGGTTACGATATCGTAAATATTCTTCTGATCAAGTTTTTTGAAACCATCAATAAAAACTTCACGGAAATCACACCCTTGCCCGGCCTCTACAAACAGGATAAAAACGGCAATAACGAAGACCGTGAATTTGTGAGGAAATTGTTCAGAAAAACTATTTTGAAAGATGAAGAAAACACCAGGATATTGGCTGCAAAAACAAGTACCTGGGATTATGACCGGATTCCAAAAATGGATATTATTTTACTGAAAATGGCCATCGTGGAGTTGCAGGAAATGGAAACCATTCCCGTGAAAGTAACCCTGAATGAATACATTGAGCTGTCAAAATATTTCAGCGCGGCCAAAAGCAAAACCTTTGTTAACGGCGTGCTCGATAAGCTCATTCGAGAGTTTAATGAAGAGGGTAAGATTGTTAAAACCGGCCGTGGACTGATCGGATAGATTTTCTATTTTTGCGCGTCTGATTAAAAAACCGGGTTGTTAGTCGGGGACAAGCCGGGTAAACAACAAAATTCCCGGTAAGCAAGTTCTTGTTTTCAAACTTAAAAATTTTAAAAAAATGGCATTCGATATTGAAATGATCAAAGGGTTTTACGAAAAACTGCCCGGAAGGGTAGAAGCAGCAAAAAATTTGCTGAACCGCCCGATGACACTGACGGAAAAAATATTGTACTCGCACCTGGATGAAGGGGAACCCAAACAGGTTTACAAAAAAGGGGAGTCTTACGTTGATTTCAGGCCCGACAGGGTAGCCATGCAGGATGCTACGGCACAAATGGCTTTGCTTCAGTTTATGCAGGCCGGAAAACCCAGGGTAGCGGTGCCTTCCACTGTTCATTGCGACCATCTGATCCAGGCGAAAGAAGGTGCTGCCAAAGACCTTGAAGAGGCAAAATATACTAACCAGGAAGTCTATGATTTCCTCTCCACCGTATCCAATAAATACGGCATCGGTTTCTGGAAACCGGGCGCCGGGATCATCCACCAGGTGGTGCTTGAAAACTATGCTTTCCCCGGCGGTATGATGATCGGTACCGATTCGCATACGCCCAACGCGGGAGGACTGGGGATGATCGCCATTGGTGTCGGCGGCGCAGATGCAGTGGATGTAATGGCCGACATGCCGTGGGAACTGAAGTTTCCCAAACTGATCGGTGTCAGGCTGACAGGCAGGTTAAGCGGCTGGACTTCACCTAAAGATGTTATCTTACGTGTAGCCGATATCCTTACCGTCAAAGGCGGTACAGGTGCCATTGTAGAATATTTTGGCGAAGGGCTGGAATCCATGTCAGCCACCGGAAGAGCAACCATTTGCAATATGGGAGCCGAGATCGGCGCCACTACCTCCACTTTCGGGTACGATGAGCAAACGGCTGAATACCTGCGGGAGACAGGCCGTGCCGATGTGGCCGAACTTGCCGGGACTGTAAAATCTTACCTCACTGGTGATGCCGAAGTGTACGCTAACCCTGAAAAATATTTTGACCAGGTTATTGAGATCAATCTTTCGGAGTTGGAGCCAGCCCTCAACGGCCCGTTTACCCCTGATTTGCGTACTCCGGTATCAAAAATGACCGAAACGGCAGCCAAAAACGACTGGCCGCTGAATCTTGAAGCCGGGCTGATCGGCTCCTGTACCAACTCCTCTTATGAGGACATCACCCGTGCAGCTTCCATCGCACAACAGGCCATTGACAAGAAATTAAAAGTAAAAGCCGACCTGCTGATCACTCCCGGTTCGGAACAAATCTATTACACCATCAAACGGGACGGGCTGCTTGAGGTATTTGACAAAATCGGTGCTACCGTTCTTGCCAATGCTTGCGGCCCTTGCATCGGCCAGTGGAACCGGGAGTCGGTAAAAGACGGCCATAAAAATTCTATAGTAACTTCTTTCAACAGGAATTTTGCCAAACGGAATGACGGGAATCCGAACACTTATGCGTTTGTGGCTTCTCCCGACATGGTGATGGCTTATGCCATTGCCGGGAAACTTGATTTCGATCCGTTGCATGATGAATTGATTAACGAGGATAGTGAAAAAGTGATGCTGGAAGAGCCCAAAGGCATTGTTTTTCCTCCCAAAGGCTTTGATGTGGATGATCCCGGGTACCAGGCATCGGCAGAGGACGGTAGCGGAATAGAGGTTGTGGTCAAACCTGATTCACAGCGTCTGCAACTGTTGAAACCCTTTGAACCATGGGATGGAAATGATTTTCTAGGCATGAAATTACTGATCAAGGCCAAAGGCAAATGTACCACCGACCATATTTCAATGGCAGGCCCTTGGCTTCGTTTCAGGGGACATCTTGAAAACATTTCTCAAAACCTGCTGATCGGAGCGGTCAATTATTTTAATGGTGAAACCAACAAGGTCAAAGACCAGACCGATAGCACATACAAACCTGTTCCGGAAGCTGCCGGATCATATCGTAACAAAGGCATCGGATCGGTGGTAGTAGGAGACGAAAACTACGGAGAAGGCTCCTCCCGCGAGCATGCCGCAATGGAACCCCGGTTTATGGGTGTCAAAGTGATCCTGGTGCGTTCATTCGCCCGTATCCACGAAACAAACCTTAAAAAACAAGGAATGCTGGCGCTGACTTTTGCCGACAAGGCCGATTATGATAAAGTGATGGAAGATGATACGATTGATGTAGTTGGATTAAAAGATTTTGCACCCGGCAAACCGCTTACGGTCATCCTGCATCATGCAGACGGAAGCACTGACAAATTTCAGGCAAAACACACTTACAATGCCAGTCAGATTGAATGGTTTAAAGCCGGCAGCGCATTGAATTTGATAAGAAACAAAAACAAGTAGGACACCACGCGGCAGGGAATGACAGATAAACGGAAATTATTGATCAGTTGAACAGGATTGGCAGTAATTTTTGTCAGGTCATAATAAAGCCGGAAGTGATGCGTTATTGGAATATTACAAACTAAGGAACCTCGAGTGAAATACAAAAATATCTTTATTCTTATTCTTTCTGTTATAGTTACAGTTCCTGCCTTTGCGCAGCTTGGCGGACGCTATGCCTATACTTTTCTGGAACAGCCCGTATCGGCCAGGATAGCTGCCCTGGGAGGGAGTCCCGTGGCAATAAGTGACAACGATATCAACGTGGCTTTTTTAAATCCGAGTTTTATAACACCGGGCATCAATAATCAACTGGCGTTTAATTATGTAAACTTTTTTGCCGGTTCCAATTTCGGAGCTTTTAATTATGCTCACAATTTTGAAAAAGTAGGCAGTTTTATGGCGTCCATCCAGTTCATGGATTATGGTAAGTTTGATTATGCCGATGAAGCGGGCAATCTTGGCGGAACCTTCGGCGCTTCCGATTTAGCTTTTAATATCGGTTGGGGCAGGCAACTCGACTCATCTTTTTCCATTGGCGCAACGGCCAAACTGATCTATTCCTTTTACGAAGGGTATAATTCGTTTGGAATAGCCTTTGATGTGGCGGGAACGTATAAAAGTAAAACCGGATGGACCATGTCCCTCATTGCCAGCAACGTGGGTATGCAGATCACGACTTATTCCCCTGGCGAGAAACGTTCTCCATTGCCTTTTAACCTGCAATATGTCCTTTCCAAACGCCTGGAACATGTGCCGTTCAGGTTTTCATTCATATATGATCATATCGAAAAATGGGACCTGACGTATTTTGATCCGGCAAATCCGCCGGGCGGCATTGACCCCATTACGGGTGAACCCCTGGAAAAATCAGGATTGGCAAAGTTTGGGGATCAGTTTATGAGACACCTTGTGTTCGGTGCGGAAATCTATATCGGAAAAAACATTGTGTTGAGGGGTGGTTACAATTATCGCCGCAGAAAAGAGCTGAGCATTGTGGATAAACCCGGGATGGTTGGATTTAGCTGGGGAATTGGTGTGAGGGTCTATAAATTTAAAATTAATTATTCCCGTTCAACTTATCACCTGATCGGTTCACCCAATTATATTTCGCTGGTTTTCGATCTGGATACTTTCACGAATGACGAAACAGTTCGTTTTTAGTAACATTTTTTCGCCCTTCCCGGAAAATTGGAATCCCGTTCTTTCGGACTAAAGTGTGATTGTCCTTATTTGTTTTGTTAACCGGTAAGGGCTGCGATAGGGGGTGAGTTTAATTTTCTTTCCTTGTTCTTCGCAAATAGGGCAATGTTTCATTTTCACCGGAAAGACATAGTCGCATTCAGAGCAATAATAAAAATGTACTCGTTTTGAGTTTTTCTTTTTATAAAGCAAATACCCGATTGTGACAACAGGAGTAAGTAACATGCCCAGAAGGAAAAGTTTAAGCAATTCCTCTTGTTTGTCATTTTCAATGACTGACAGGATCGCGTTTAAGATAATGTAGAGTAAGGTATATACAAGAATCATAAGTCTTTTTTTAAGCATTCGACAATTAGTTTTACCGTTGTTTTTTAATACGGTTTATGAGTAAATCTATCAGTTTCTGATCAGACGATACAAATATAATACATGATGATTAAAATAAATAATTCATTTGTTTCAAATACTGATAGAAATGTTACATTTTTCGTAAAGAGTTGTTAATTTTTGAAAGCGCGGGCCGGGAATGTGTAAAAAAATATTAAACGCAATTTTTTCCCGAAAATGATGTTGAAAATACTAAAAGTAAACGGTTAATAAAAAATCAATATTGCAAGAAATAATTTCGGGTCTTCAATACCTTTGTAAAGCAAAAAAAACAGAAAGCGGCGTGGGAAGAATAAATCAGCACAGTATCATCTTGGTTTTCATCTTTCTTATATTCTTGTTCCCATGGCATAATGCGGCAGGGCAGAATGTTTACCAGACGGTTTTGTACACACAAAACATAATTAATATTTCAAACCTGCCTAAAGACTCATACGGGTATCGCATTTTGCTGACACTGGCACAGGATAACGTAAAGAATTTAAGCCATGTTTATCTCGATATTAAAGGCAAGGTGCTTTTGAGAAATGATGAAACCGTAACAGGCCACACGGTGATTTATCTGAAGTATGTCACCGAAAAACTGGAAGGCGAAACCCGGTACAGGGATTTTAACATTGATAGTTTGCTCATCCCTTCAGCATTTAAAGGGGTATTGAGTATCACGCAAAAAAACGGAGAGGTTGTTGACTATCCATTGGAGATGTTGCTTTCCGGTGGAGTTGTTGACCTTGGAACCATTGTTCCCGCCATCAATACGGAAGGTCAACTGGAAGCTGACATCCGGATTGACAGGTTTATCTACTCACGCTCGGCTTATCAGGCATTTATGAAAGCCGCAGATAGGGTCAATAATTATTATGCCTACAACGAAATATTGAACCGCTTACTGAAAAAATATCAGAAAAACGGGATTAACCGGAGTCATGAGACATCACAACTTTTTGTGGCATGGCACGAGATCATGCGTGTCCACAATTATATTGAATCCTATAATTTCAAAGAAAATCTTTTACTGAAAGAATATGACCCGGCAAATTTCCTGTCGAAATGCGAAAAGTTAAAACGTCTCGGAAGAAGAGCAACCACTTTGCGTAAAATGGTTCTGGAATCGGGGAACAGCACGCAGCTTTCCGAAAAAGAACAGTTTGCCCTGAAATATACCGGATTATCGGCAACCTACAGTAACCTGTCCGGGCAATATCAACCGTATATTGCCACCGGGTTCGGCCAGGTTGTCAGGATATTTCCCGGTCTTCACGACATGGAAGCCATTGCAGAAGAGGCCGCATTCTATGATGTTTTCGATAAGCTTGATCAACCTTCAACACCCCAGTTAATTTACAACTACTTCATTGATCTTGCCAGTTATACTTACAAGAATGGCAGGTATGTGTCCGCTTTGGATTTTATTTACAATGCAAAAGTTGTGGAGGATTACTTCAAAGAAATAAAACGTACTCCGGAATTTGAGGAACTTTACCTGAAAACTGTGAATGGTGTTTTGCGCTCATACCTTGAAGTCGCCATAATTGCTTACCGGAGAGGTTCATACACCATGGCAGACCGTTATTACCGTAAGGCCGAAGATGCTTACGATTATTATCAGAGCATGCAATACGGAAACCGTATGCCCACCGATGCTTTCCTCATGTTTATCGAAGAACAGGTTGAATTGTCGTATGGCCTGCTTAAATCGAGCCAATATTATAAAGCGGTTGCAATACTTGACAAAGCAAGTGAAATATCATTATCAAAAAATATCAACACCGACTCTGTTGACTTTGACTCGGCTTATTCCATTGGTTACCGCGGGATTTACGGCCTGAAACTGGATTCATTATCCATGAAGATCCAAAACGGGGAAGCGAAAGATGCACTTTCCGAGTTGGATGAAGTGTATGATTTTTCGATGAATCATAACCACTATATCAATGGTAACGGGAACCGAAAGTTCCTGGAACTGGCGGAGTTTTTTTACAAAATATATTATGATCAGGGCAGGAAAATGATGAACAGTCCGAGGAATGAAGATGCCCTTCAGGCACTCCTCGAAGCCCAGACTATCAGGGATAAGTACCTGCATAGGGAAGAACCTGAACTGGACTCTTTGATAGACAGTGCTACCGTGCCGGTGATTCTGGACCTGGCCAAAAAAGCATCTTTTGAGGTTTGGGCTAACCGCATTGAAAAAGCCGGGGAAATGTATTCGGAAATACTGAACATGCAAAGCCGCTACCACCAACAGGACAATCCGGAAATAAATAAAGTTGTCAGTAATCTCAGGGAAAAGATCGCCAACAGGAATTGTGTTACTGCAGCAAACCAGTGTTTTGCGTTAAGCAAACAGGTGGAAACCAGGATCAGGCATAATAATTTTGATAAGGCAAAACAACTGCTGGATAATGCATACGGGATAATACAAAACAATCCCGGATGCCGGATTGATCAATCGAAATTCGATTTGTACAGAAAAAAATACAGAAAGGTATTTACTTACCTGGGAATCAAAAAAACTGCCCGCGAAAGCCTGGATACCGGCAAGTATGACCGGGCCTTGGAACAGTATGTCCGCCTGGAAAAATATTATTCCGAAAACAATTTAAAAAATTACGCCATCGAGCCCGTGCTTTTAAATGATGTTGTCAAGTCGGTTGCACTACCTGATTTTACTGATGCCGTTTGCAGGTATTATATTAAACAAAAGGATTACAGGCAGGCATTTTATTATCTTTCGGTGTTGAAAGAGCAAAACGTACCCTCCAAAAATGTAAAAGACCTGCAGGTGTTACTGGGTAGTTTACTTGCTCAAAATGACAGCGCCCTCGCCGCCAATCCCAGGGAGATGGTGAGGGAATATACGGGTGGAGAAAAATGGTACCGCTATTTCCGGTATGCCTATATGCAGCAATGAGAACTTATTGTATCTTTAATTTCTGAAACAATTAGATTAAAACGAAATGAAAAAACTTCTGCTGATCAGCAATTCTACCATGTCAGGCGAGGCCTATCTGGGATGGCCGCGAAAATACATTTCAGACTTTTTGAATAAATACGGCGTCAGGAAAGTGACTTTTGTTCCTTATGCCGGCGTGTCTTTGTCATCTGACGGGCTGGAAGCTTCCTATGATGTTTATACTGAAAGAGTGGCGGATGTTTTTGGGGAATTAGGATTTCAGATCGAATCGGTCCACCGGACAGGTGACCCGGTGAAAATGGTGCAAAATGCGGAAACCATTGCCGTGGGAGGTGGAAATACTTTTCATCTGGTAGCCGAACTGTACAGTATGGGACTGATGAATGCCATCAGGGAGGTCGCTGAAAAAGGGACTCCATACATGGGCTGGAGCGCCGGCTCGAACGTGGCCTGTCCCACGCTGATGACCACCAACGACATGCCAATTATCCAGCCGGAAAGCTTTCAATGCACACACCTGATCCCTTTTCAGATCAATCCCCATTACCTGGATGCCAATCCCGAAGGGCACGGCGGTGAAACACGGCAGCAAAGAATAGAAGAATTTCTGACGGTCAACCGGGAGATGAAAGTGGCCGGATTGCGTGAAGCCAGCCTGCTGTTGGTCGAAGGTGAAAAAATAACACTCGAAGGCAGTCGTGATCTCCGGTTGTTTGAATTCGGAAAAGAACCTGTTGAATACCCTCCGGGTTCTGATCTGGGATTTCTGCTTTGATTGTTCCTGATGATAACTTTCGTGAATTGATAAGTTCCGTGTCAGGCACGTTAAGTCGTTTTTTTTCTTCTTCTCCACCTCTTCCGGTAAAAGGTTAAGCAAAATGAAAAAATACGACAAAGTACATCTGAAATGATACAGGGTGTTTTATTCTACAAAACTGAATAGTCCCGGCACGCTTTTTGAAGAAAACAACGATAGCTGATCTTTACATCAATTGAAAGTTTTTTGTTCAGGAAAACATTAAATTTAAATACCATGAAAATATATGTCATCTTACTGGCCCTTGTGCTGGCCTTTGCCGGCAGTGTTCCGGTAACTATGGCACAGGATACTCTGACAAAGAAAGAACAAAAGAAACTGGAAAAGGAGAAAAAAAAGCAGAAAAGAGAAGCCCGGGATGCAGCTGAGAAAGAAAAGCTGGTCAACCTGCTTTCTCATAAGTTTTTTGTTTTCAGGGCTTCCCGTGTTTATGATAATTCGGGCCGGTCATTTGCCGTATCTCCCAACATAAATTTTCTTTCCGTGATTGATACGTTGGTTACATTCCAGTTTGGTTTCGACCAATTGATCGGATGGAACGGCGTGGGAGGAATAACCTCGGAAGGATATGCCGAGAATTATGTTTTTAACGAGAACAAAGACTCCAAACGGCCTATGACAGTTGAATCGAGAATACGACCGATCAATTCTGTTGGCAGTCCTTATTTTACGATCACGGTGATGGATGGAGGACAAGCCGACCTGAATCTGACGACGAGCAGAGGCGGAACGATCAGAATGTCGGGGGAAATCTGGGATCCCCGAGATGCCGGTATTTATAAAGGGACAGTCATCTGGTAAAACCTGAAAGGTAACCCGTTCAAACTGAATAAGAATCGCAGTAAAAAACCTTGAACCCGTGAAACTATATGTCATTCTTTTAACTTTTGTTTTATCGTTTTCGCTGACGATTCCGGCTGCGGTGGCACAGGATACGATCCTGACGAAACGGGAACAGAAAAAACTTGAAAAAGAAAAAGCCAGAGATAATAAAGCAGCTATAGAAGCTGCCGGCAAAGAACAAATTTCGAAACTGCTTGCCGAAAAGTTTTTTGTTTTCAGGGCTTCCAGGTTATACGGCCCGCAGGGGCAATCATTCAGCGTATCTCCTTCGGTCAATTTTTTGGCGGTCATTGATTCCCTGGTTATTGTGCAGGTCAGCTCCGAACAACTTTCGGGCCTGAATGGCATAGGTGGGGTGACTTTTGAAGGAATTACCTATCGCTATGTTTTCAATAAAAATGAAGATTCCAAAAAGCCCATGACTGTAAAATCAAGAGTTAAACGTGTGGAAGGGAGCCCTTATTTTTCCATTTCGGTAATGGACAACGGGCAAGCCGACCTGGATCTCGTGTTAACCAGGGGCGGTACGATACGAATGTCAGGGGAAATCGTTGACCCCCGGAAGGCTGGTATTTTCAAAGGTCTGACGACACCGCGGTTGTAGAAATCACAAAATGCAAACAATCATTTCAAGATATTAACACAGGTTATCATACGGAATTTACTTTCCCGTTTTGAACTTCCTGATCTGCGAGATCACTACGCCGGCGAGCATCAGGACAGCTCCGGCAATTTGCCTGGATGTCATCACCTCCGAAAGGATCAGCCATCCGCCCAGTGCGGCAAACAGCGACTCCGTACTCAGTATAATGGCTGCGTGTGCTGCAGGGGCAAGCCGTTGCCCCATGATCTGGAAGGTGTATGCTACACCCACTGACATGATCCCCCCATACAAAATGGGTATCAGTGCATTGTAAACCATTTGCCAGGTGGTTCTTTCCAAAATGAAAGCCGTGGACATGCTCAAAACCGAACACACCAGAAACTGAATAATGGATAAGAGGATGATGTCCGTACGCGGGGCAAAATCGCCGATGACCAACACATGCAGCGCCCAGAAAACTGCGCTGACCAGTACAAGCCCGTCACCCGGGGAAATGGAAAACTGTTGCGTTACAGACAGAAAATATAAACCTGCCAGCGCTATCAAAGCACCTGACCATGTTAGCAGGCGCACCCGGTGTTTCCTGAATAACCCAAGTATGGGAACCAGGATGATATACAAACTTGTGATGAACCCGGCATTGCCGGCCGTAGTATAAACAATTCCGACTTGCTGCAGTCCTGCTGCCATAAAAACGACGATGCCTGCAATCATGCCTCCGATCCATGTCAGACGGGATTCGAAACGTGAAACTGTTTCCTTATTCCTTCTGCGGCGAAACAGCAAAAACGGAAGTAACGACAAGGCTCCCAGGGCAAACCGGATGCCGTTGAAAGCAAACGGGCCGATGTAGTCCATTCCCATGCGCTGAGCGACAAAGGCCAGCCCCCAGATTATTGCAGTTAACAACAATAATCCTTCTGATTTGAGTAACCTTTTCGTGTCAACGGCATGTCCGTCCATTTGCAGAGAATTAGCGGCCGAAATGTAGTAAATTATTGACTAAGTTATTTAATTCATACAGAGCTTCAGTTGAGTTATCGTACTGATTTAACTGTTTTTCCTCTCATTCCCCGATCCCGGCCGTCAAAATAGTCTGGTTAATAAAAACAAATCTCTCGGAGAATTGTTTTTTTCTATATTTGCCATGAAAAGAATCAGCCTCCCTGTTTAAAGAAGAACAGGTGATGATTCAATAAAAAAAGAAAACGGAATTTATATTAAAAAGCATTATATCAGATAAATAAGAAATAATTTAATGCTCCGAGTGTTGTTTCTAAATGCTTCCGGCACAGGAAACCAACACCGACGGGTCGGCAGGGAAACCAGCCGGCCTCCCGATTCCCGTAAAAGCGGGATGAATTGGAAAGGAGGGATATTGAAAATCCATTGTAAGGGTTGAATTACCTCGTTTCCGGTAAGGGCGGGGTTTTTTAATGAGACGGGTCAATGGAAGTCAATATTCTTTTTTTAGTTGCTTTGTTTGTTGTTGCCTTTCTGTATTCATCGGTTGGCCACGGCGGGGCCAGCGGATACCTTGCCCTGATGGCATTGTTCAGTGTATCCACGGTTTATATGCGCGCTTCGGCGCTTACATTAAACCTGTTTGTATCGGCAGTTTCTTTTTATGTTTTTTACCGGGGCGGACATTTCAGACTTAAAATCCTGATCCCTTTTGTGGCAGGTTCTGTTCCTATGTCTTTTCTCGGGGCACGGTTGAATATTGACCCGTATTTGTTCAAGACAATCCTTGGTGTTTTCCTTATTATCGCTGTTTTGAGGATGGTTTATGTTCCTAAAAAAGGATACAGGGAAGTAATCCCTTTCAACTTTATGATTGCCTTTTTTACCGGTGCATTCCTGGGGTTTTTCTCGGGACTGATCGGTATTGGAGGCGGTATCATCTTAAGCCCCTTGCTGCTGTTGATGGGCTGGACAAACGTAAAGGAAACAGCAGCGATTTCAGCCATTTTTATTTTCCTTAATTCGGCATCGGGAATACTGGGCCTGCTTACTACGGGACTTATTATCAGCCCAAACATCATTTACTGGGTTGTTGTTGCCTTCATAGGCGGGCTGCTGGGGGCTTATACCGGAAGTTTCCGTTTGTCATTACTCAAATTGCGTTACCTGCTTGCTTTTGTGTTGATGCTGGCCAGTATAAAATTGTTTTTTACGTGACATCATTTGAAAAAAGAAATGAAAAAGTTAGATAATATGATACTTGTTTCCGGATCGGGACGCAATTGCGGGAAAACAACTCTTGCCTGTTTCTTAATTGAAGCTTTATCGGAAACAAATAAAGTAACGGGGATAAAAATAGCGCCTCACTTTCACTTGACCGGCAAACAGCAGGAGTTGATGGAACAAGGGCCGGGATATCGTATATTTGTTGAAAAAGATGCAGGAACAGAAAAGGATACTTCGCGAATGCTCAGGGCAGGGGCGTATTCTGTTTATTTTGTGCAATGTACTGACAAAGGGGTGGATCGCGCCATGCAGGGTCTTAAGCGGTTACTCCCTGATGCTGGTGCTTACGTATGCGAATCGGGATCAATGGGATTGTTTTTCGAGCCCTCATTCCATGTACTTGTTGAAAGCCCTGAACCGGACATGAAGAAAGTGTCTTACCTGTTGAACAAACACAGGGCCGATCTGGTTGTCAGCACAGGACAGATTGGGGTTCCCCTTGCCCGGAAGATCATGCAGTTCAGTAAAATAAATACAAAGGAAAAATGTTATTATGATCAAGATAGAAGAAGCGCATAAGATACTGGATAATCTCCCGATAGACAAACCGTCTGCGGAAAGGGTCCCCCTTGAGAAGTCGCTTGACAGGATACTTGCCGAAGATGTATTTGCCGGTGAAGATTTCCCGTCATTCGACAAATCAGCCATGGACGGCTATGCCATACGCAGGGAGGACATCAATAAAAAACTGGAAGTCATTGAATTCATCCCGGCAGGAAAAAAACCTGAAATGAAAATTACGGCAGGCCACTGTTTGCGCATCATGACAGGGGCCATGGTGCCCGAAGGAGCTGACATGGTGGTCATGCAGGAGGACGTAAAAAAGGAAGGCGACCGGATAATAACCGTTGTCAACAAAAAGTCGAAAAGCAACATACTATATAAGGGGGAAGATGTAAGATCAGGTTCATTGCTTTTGAAAAGAGGTATAAAGATCGGGCCGGCACATATCGGGTTGCTTGCATCGGTCGGAAATGTTGATCCCGTGGTGTTTCAAAAGCCTGTCGTTACCATGCTTTCTTCGGGCAATGAACTGGTACCGCCATCTGAAAAACCCCAGCCTCCATACATCAGGAACAGCAATTCGGTACAACTTGTTGCCCTGGCAACCCGGGCGGGAGCTGTTGCTGTTGACGCGGGCCTTGTGGAAGATAACCCTGAAAAAATTCTGCAAAAAATTAAAAAGGCCGTTGACATTTCAGATGTGGTGATCATGACAGGCGGAGCATCGGTGGGTGAACTGGATTTTACGGGAAAAGTCTTCGACATGCTCGGCGCTACCCTTTATTTTGAAAAACTGGCAATCCAACCGGGTAAACCCGCACTTTTTGCTACCCTAGGAAACAAGTGTTTGTTCGGACTGTCAGGGAATCCGGTGTCGTCCCTCGTTCAGTTCGAGTTGCTTATCAGACCGTTGATCAAAAGAATGACCGGATCAAATGCCGTGGATAAAATATATAAACTGCCCCTGGACAGGGATAAGCATAGGAAACGATCGGAACGCAAGTTGTTTTTCCCGGTCAGAATTACCGAAAACATGGAAGCGGAAGTGTTGGAATATCATGGTTCTGCGCATCTGCATGCCTATCACAGGGCTGACGGACTGGCTGAATTTCCAATCGGTCTGAATGAATTAAAAAAAGGAACCATCGTACATGTTAGACCGCTTTAAAAGAAATATCACCTACTTGCGGATTTCCGTCACGGACCGTTGTAACCTGCGCTGCCATTACTGTATGCCTGCCGAAGGTGTTGAATGGATACCGCACAACAGCGTGTTGAGTTTTGAAGAGATTAGGGAAGTGGTTAAAGTTGCCGTTAAATTGGGTGTGAATAAAATCCGGCTGACAGGGGGTGAACCGTTGGTACGAAAAGGTATCCGGGATCTGGTGCGGATGATCGCCGGCGTCGAGGGGGTGGAAGACTTTTCCATGACGACCAACGGGATTTTTCTGGATAAATATGCTTGTGAATTGGCAGCAGCGGGACTGGACAGGGTTAATATCAGCCTCGACACACTCGATGCAAAAAAGTATAGTGAGTTGACACGGGGCGGAAATATCAACGATGTATTGAAAGGAATAGATGCTGCTTGTAAAGCCGGATTGACACCAGTAAAGATCAATTGTGTGAAAACAGCCAGTACATCAGATGAGGATATTCTAAACCTGCGGTCTTTCTGTGAAGCAAATGGTTTTCAACTGAGGTTTATTCACCAGATGTCGCTGACGGAAGGAAAATTTTCCCCCGTGGAAGGGGGAGAAGGAGGCAGGTGTCATATCTGTAACCGCATCAGACTGACGGCAAAAGGAGATGTCATTCCCTGCCTTTTCAGTGAGCACGGATTCAATGTCAGGGAATACGGTATTGAAGAAGCCATTCTCATGGCAGTTGGGAAAAAGCCTGCCACCGGCCACAAAAACAAAGTACATTCATTTTACAATATAGGAGGATAACATGGAAAAGTTGAGTCACATTAACGAAAAAGGTAAAGCCGAAATGGTAGATGTGGGCCATAAACCCGACCAACTGCGGGAAGCATTTGCAAAAGGATCAATATCCCTTTCTGCAACAACCCGTAAACTGATTGCGAAAAACCTGATCAGGAAAGGGGATGTCCTTACTCTGGCTGAAGTTGCAGGTATCCAGGCCGCCAAACAAACCCCGCATCTGGTTCCCCTATGTCATACTTTGATGTTGAACAAGGTCAAGCTTGAAGCCGTATTGACGGATACAGGAGTAGAGGTAAGTTGTCGGGTCAGTTCGCAGGGCAAAACCGGTGTGGAAATGGAGGCGCTGACGGGCGTATCGGTAGCCCTCCTTACCGTGTATGATATGTGTAAAGCTGTTGATAAAGAAATGGTGATCGGTGACATTCACCTTGTGGAAAAAACAAAAAAAGATATTCAGCCATGAGTCAGATTATTAAAGTGTTGTCAGTAAATGTTTCTGAAAAAAAAGGAACGATCAAAAAACCCATGGATTCCATCAGATTATCGCATAATGGGGTAGAAAAAGATGCCCATGCCGGTCCATGGAACCGCCAGGTGAGCCTGCTCGGCAAGGAAAGTATTGATAAATTCTCCAAAGAAGCCGGAAGGAAAATTTCTTTCGGCGAGTTTGCCGAAAATATCACCACTGAAGGGTTGAAACTTTACAAAACGCTGCCCCTCGACCGTTTTGTGAGTGAGCACGTTGAGTTGGAAGTGACCCAGATAGGAAAACACTGCCACGGAAAAAACTGCCAGATATTTCAGGAAGTTGGCAATTGTGTAATGCCCAAGGAAGGTATATTTGCCAGGGTTGTCCGTGAAGGTAACATGCAGGCGGGGACAAAATTCGAATACAAACCGCGGATCATTAATACCACGGTCATCACTTTGAGCGACCGTGCGTTTCACGGCCTTTATCCTGACAAAAGCGGTAAAAAGATCGAAAACCGCTTGCATGAGTTCTGGATATCACAAGGCAGAAGGTCAACTATAAATTATTTACTGATCCCGGATGACAAACACATGCTTAAAAAAGCAATTGGTGAAGCCGTACAAAACGGGAGTGATTTTATTTTTACCACAGGAGGAACAGGTATCGGCCCCAAAGACATTACTCCCGATGTTGTGAAACCCTTACTGGATAAAGAGATTCCCGGTATCATGGATCTGATCAGGATAAAGTACGGATCGGAAAAGCCGGCAGCGCTGATCAGCCGGTCCGTTGCCGGTGTCATCGGGAAAACCATTGTCTATTGCCTTCCGGGAAGTCAAAAAGCGGTTGATGAATACCTCGATGAAATATTGAAAACGGTAACTCATTCGCTGTATATGATCCACCATCTTGATATCCATGGATAAAAGAAGGAATTGATGTTATCCAACCATTAAATTATCAGGTTTAATGAGGGGGTGAAAGTATCATTGTGGTGGCATTTTCTTTCGTCTGTTTCTTTTTTGCCGGACAAAGAAATAGGCACAAAAATCAATTTTGTATCGTATAATTTCGGAAAAGGCATCTTTCTGTGAACCGATAACGAAGACAGGAAATCCCTTTTTTAGTTTTAAAATGTATCCAGCACGTCCAGAATATCTTTAACCGGCATACGCAGCGTATAATCCGTGTTGAAGTATCCGCCTTTGATGAGACCGTCTGTGCCAACGATGTAAGTTGCCGGGACGGGTAAAATGCGGTGATCGGTTCCTGAGGCCTTGCTGACATTGATCCCGCCGACTTTATATATTGCATTTTTTGAACCGCTTAACCTGAAAGATACCTTATAGTCATCCATGATCCTGTGATCTTTGTCCCAGATGATGCTGAACGAAGCCCCGGTCTTTTGGATGGTTTCGTCAATGAACTCGTTTTTTTCGGGTGTGATAGCTATGACGGTTGCACCCCTGGCATTGATCATTGGCAGCGAATCCTGAAGGTTGTGCATGTAGTTGTTGCAGTGTTTACACCACTCCCCGCGGTAAAACACGATAACCACCGGCCCTTTTTCGAGTGAGCGTTTCAAGTCAATGGTTTTCCCCTGATGGTCGGAGGCCCTAAATCGGGGAGCAGGAGTACCGTTCGGAAGCTCTTCCTGTGCACGAACTGCGCCGGAAAGCAGAATAATCCAGATGATTATTAATATTGTATTTCGCATGATTTGTCCTTTGTGAGTTGGACGGGTGGGAGGGGGGAACCTTACAGTTTAATTTATTGTATAGATCTAAAATGCTTCACTAATTGATGATTGTTCCATTTGGAAATTGCCATTAATCACGGGCATTAATTTATATGTTAATATTTGATTATTAATTTGAATATAAGTATCTTTTCCTGTAGATTCATTCAGAACAAAACCACCTTTTATTAAGCAGGGATGTTCTTTAATTACTTTATTTGGATTCCATCCTTCGCCAGAATAAAAGAAAATATTATAGGTTCCATTTGGGATGTATAAGGTAAATGAATGTCCAGCTCTAATATATACATGACGTAATACTTTATTCGATAGATTCTTTATTAGAACTACTACATCTTCACCCCCATTTTCAATATAAATCTCTGAATATCCACGATCTGAATGATAATTAGATGAACCATAGCAATATGAATAGGGCATTGATCCAGTTGTTAAAAAATTTTCTTTCCATTGTTGCTGAATTGTAGTATCAACGGTTTTTTTAAAAAAAGATTTATCAATGTAGTATTTATCAAATGAATATTTAATTACTCCAAAAAACGGTGAATGGTATAACTTTTCTATTTTATCTGTAACTAGTATTTTATTTTCGTTGGATAATACTTCACTATCAAAATAGCTTCTTATATATTTTTTTAGATTATTTCTTGTTCTTGTTTTTAACATCTCGAATTCTTTAATAATTTTATCATTGTTAGTTTTAATTTTTTGTCTTTCCTTTTTATAGACTGTTAAAAAGATTTCAAAGTCAATCCAGGCACTGTCGTTGTAATAAATTCTAAAAAGGTTGGGGAAAAATATGTTACAATCAGATGATAATTTTTCTTCTGATCTAATATTAGTGTTTATAAACTAAGTATACCAACATGAATAAACTGTTCAGAATTCTTTCTAAAGAGTTTTCTTTTTTTTTTATA
>CAZMOS010000027.1:0-26694 GCA_964567945.1 uncultured Lentimicrobiaceae bacterium | reverse complement strand
TTTTTTTTATTGATTTCATCACTTTATTAACTGTCACTAATTTGTTACTTTTAAACCAAATAAGATTACATATTTCGAGCAAAACAACCCCCGCATCCATTAAAGATCAAGACTATACCTGAGCATTACACTTCTTACCGGTTCTGCTTTCAGCGGGCGAAGCGAATACATCCGGTTAAATAAATTGTTGCATAACACCGCGATCTTACTGGTTTTGCTCAACTTGTAACTCAGACGGACGTCCCAGATCATATTCCCATTGTTGTGGTTGTAGAAATAATTCCTGTAAAGGATGGCCTGTATTGTCCCTCCCGTTGCCCGGGTAGCATCTTCAAAATCAAAAATGGCCTTGTCAAGATTGATGATCTTACTGTAGTAACGTGCTGATGTTCCCACGGCAAAACGGTAAAAATCCAGCTCCATATCCAGTTTGGCCGTGTGCAGGAAACGGTATTTCAGAATATGTGACTCCGGGTTGACACTCGTTGTGGTATAAGAAAAAGCAGTACTTCCGCCGGGATTGTAATCGTGGGCAAACACTTTGTCGGGCTCCAGCGTAACCGGCCTGACGTAAGTATATCCTGCCATCAGGTTCAGTGTGGTGTGTCTGTTGAACTGCACCTGTCCGTTGAGTGAAAAGTCAATGCCGGTGACATACGATTTTCCTGTGTTTACAAATTTAAAACCGGCATAAGCAAAGGTATAAGTCGAATCCCAGAAACCGAATAGGTATTCAATGGTATTGCTGTATTTTTGATAAAACAAGGCCAGGTCGGCATAAGCCATAAACTTCTTTATTTTGATACCTTGTTTAATA
The DNA here is from genome assembly GCA_964567945.1 of uncultured Lentimicrobiaceae bacterium. Taxonomy (GTDB): domain Bacteria; phylum Bacteroidota; class Bacteroidia; order Bacteroidales; family F082; genus JAADID01. The sequence continues at coordinate 25,877 of CAZMOS010000027.1, read as the reverse complement.
CCTACTTCGGCGCTCCAACTGGATTCAGGCACCAACCCCGGATTGTCAAAAACGCCATAGGCACCTATTTTTGTGTGAACATACCTTTCGGCAATGGTCGGGAAACGGTATCCCATTCCTATCGAGGCCCTTAAAAATGTTCCCGGTGTCAGTGAAAAGGTGGATCCAAATCTGAAAATAGGTTTGAATTTATTAATGGTGCTGTTCAGCGAAAAATATTCAAGGCGTGCCCCCAGTGACACGGTAGCGAATTTTTTAAACCGCTTTTCAATCTCGCCATACATGGACAAGTTCCACAGGTTGTTGTGATCAAATCCCGAACCTTTGTACATATCGGCAACAACATAATTGTAATCGCTCACTATTCCCATAACCAGATCAAAGTTTCCGGTTTTGAAGAATTGTTTTCTGAATTCATATCGGTTATAGATCACCATGGACCGGTTGGATTGGTCGAGATTTGCATTGGAATAATCAACCATGATCCGGTTGGCCAGTTCGTGTTTTGCCCCGCGTTTTGAAAAATAGCTGACGATGGGATCGACATAAAATGTGAAACGGTCAGTATTCAGAATGGCGCCCGGGTAGCCCCTGTAAAATCCGGTAGTGTCGTCCAGCCAGGCCATAGCCACCGAGTTTTTCTGCCGGATAAAATTTCCGTTTAACCCGATGGTCAGCCCTTCCGTATTCTTGAGACGGTGGCGGAAGTTAAAGTTCAGACGTATCAGACGGTTAGCCATCTCACTGTTTGTGATACCCGAACTGTCAACCACAGGCGGAGATACCTTGGGAGGCCCCTGGTAATCATGATCATATAAAACAGTCCCTCCAATTACGAAATCGGTATATCCGTGGTTTATACGTTTTGACTCGCTGAAAGCAACACCCGTAATCGGTGCCAGTCCGTTCCACCATTTAGAGGCATCACCTGACGGGGTAGTGTAAGTTCCAAAATATGCTTTAACGTTTGTCTGAGGTTTCAGACCGGGATAATTGAAGCGGATATAAATGGCACCATTCAATGATGAAGAACCCGAAAGAACGGAAGCCGCCCCTTTTTTCACTTCTATTTTTTTAATATTTTCAACAGGGACAAATGTCCAGTCGGGTTTTCCCGCATCGGCACTGGCAATGGGCATACCGTCCACAAAGACGCCCACTTTGGCGCCCACACCGTAAGTAAAGCCGCTTCCGCCCCTGATCTGCGGTTCTTCATCCAGGATTGTCACTCCCGGAACGAGGTTCAGGACGGTGGTCACATTCCGGGTATTTCGTGCATTGATGATTCTTGATTTCATGACATTGATGGAAGTGGTTTGCTCACTTATTTTTTTGTTGAACACACCGGCCCTTACAACCAGTTCATCAACAGTATAGCTTACCGGAACCATCCTGATGGTTTTCAGGCTTTTGCTTGAGTCCTTTATTACGTCAACCGGGACTTCAACGGGTTTCATACCGGTATAAGATATTTCCAGAGTATGTTTCCCGGCAGGTATCTCCAGTTGAAAAAATCCATTATAATTGGTAACCGTCCCTTTGGTATGATCACATTTCAGATAAACATTAACGCCAACCAGGGATTCGTTGGAACCCTTTTCGACCACTCTTCCCGAAACGGTCCCGTTTTGTCCCCTCGTTACCGTTGTGGAAAATATCCAGATCAGAGTTAGGATAACAGTTATGTAATATTTTGGTTTCATGACTCATTTTCTGAAAATGGTCAGGAAAAGTTAGATGTAACTAATTCAAAGTAATTTTCCTGGTCAGCACATTGTTCCTGTATTTGGCCTGTATAATATAAATCCCGGGTTGAAGATTTACATTGATATTTTTGCTTTCATTGCCTGTCAGTATTGTTTCATACCTGACATATCCCAGGATATCATATACCCGGAGGTGGTAAGTGCCCGGAACGACATCCTGCAAAGCAATATGGAGTTTACCATACGAACCGTAAACCTTCATATTTCCACGGCTTATCGTTTTAACACCGGATGAATTATAAATCACCTCCAGGTCATCCAGTATCAGCCGGCTGCCTGCCTGGGCCTGTGCTCCGGCCCCGGAAGTCAGACTGAAAAGGATATACTGTGGTTTCTCTTCGGAATAATAGCGGAACGGAACGGAAAAACGTGTCCATTCACTGACTTCATCCGGAGGAAGTTTAAAGGAAGCCGTTCCAATCCACATGGAAGTGTCATTATCCACCGGAGGGGTCTGTGTGGTTCCCGTATGGAGAATTGCATACACAGTTCCCCGGTCATTTGATTCGGGATAATACTGATACCATCCCACCAGGCTGTCGGGGCGTCCGGTGAAGGCCGTATTCCATCTTGGGTCGGTGGTGTCGGTATAAACATAACCGTTATCGGAGTTCATGTCGGAAGGTGTGTGTACCCTTCCGTTGGTCAGTGTGCCCGTAGCCACCTGTCCGAAAATGCTGACATTGTACAGTTCCACGGCGTAGTTTCCGCTGTGTGCCGTGTCGCATTGTCGCCAGTTGACAGGAGCCAGCGGGTTGATGTTGTCGTTATCACTGGTTTTGATCGTACTCCAGTTTACCGGTTCGGGATGGTTGGGAATACCTATGTCTTCCCAGTTTTCGAACCCGCCGTTTTCTATCTCCGGGTTCTGTGCCTGTAAACCGAAGCACCCGAATGTCATTACCGTTAATAAGATCAATAACTTTTTCATAATCTGACTTTTTAAAGATTCATCAAATACCTCTGCTTATTCTTTGATCTCCACCGGTTGTTTTTTCTTGTCGCTGTCAACCGAATAAGCATACATCGGAACAAAGATCAGCGTAAGCAATGTTCCTATAAGCAGGCCGCCGATGGCCACATCTGCCAGCGGGCTCAACCGTTCAAGCCCGACGGCGGATTCCATGGCGATGGGGATCATCCCGGCGATGGTACCGAAAGCGGTCATCAGCACAGGACGGAAACGCACGCGCACACTCTCGATGGCGCTTTCAAAAGGCGAGTCGCCACCAGCCCTGTAATCCTGATAAAAGTCGATCAGCAGTACGGCATTTTTGATGATGATGCCGAACAGCAGGATGATACCCAGCAAACTGGGCATACAGCTTGGTTTATTGAACAGGAGCATGCCCCAGGCCGCTCCGATCATAGACAGCGGTAACACAAGGATCATAATGAAAGACATCCTTACGGATTTATAAATGGCGATCAGCGAGAACAAAAGTATGACGATCCCCAGCAGAATAGCTTTGCTCATCCGGGCAAAGCTGTCATTGATAGTGGCGATATCCCCCTCCTGGCTGACGACGATGCCTGCCAGGTTCACTTTTTTCAATGCATTCCCGGCATCTGTAGTCAGGTGCGAGATGGGCCGTCTGGAACGGTAACCGTTCACATCCACACTGTATAACAATTCGTCTCTTTCAATTTTTGCGTAAGTCAGTTGCCGCGACACTTTGGCCAGTGTTTCCAGCGGAACCTCGCCGATTTTGGTCTGAATGGGCAACAGCCGGAGTGTCTGAATGTTTTTGCTGAATTTTCCTTTAAGATACAGTCTGACAAACTGGGTGTTCATAGATTGCAGGTTGCCGTTCAGCCCGACTACCTGACCTTTTACAGGCAATTGCATAGCGATCTGGTAAGGTGTGATGCCATAACTGAGGGCTTTGTTTTCATCAACATCCAGCACGATCTCCGAGAAATCTTTGTCCCAGCTTGTGGAAACGGAAGTCAGCCCTTTGATGTCCGAGAGGGCTTTCTTCACTTCATCGGCTTTTTGCCCCAGGCCGTCAACATAAGGGGATTTCAGCCGAACATCCACCGAAGCTTTTACAGTGGAAACGGCAGTGGCGCCGAAATCAAACACATCGTTTCTTTTCAGTCCAGGCAGTTCGGCCAGTTTGCTGCGGATGGTATCTTCCAGTTGCCAGATGGTCAGTTTACGCTGAAACCTGTCAACGGCATTGATGGTGATGGTGGCTTCCGAGGGCAGATTGCCGCTGCCCAGGCTCAAAACGCCTTTCTCATTACCAAAGGCAACGGAGCTCATTTTCACCCACGGTTGTTTGTCGAGCCAGTCCAGAAACGGTTGAAGATTGTTTTCGGCATTGTCCACCGTTTCGTTGGAGCTGAAACCGATCTGCGCCTTGATGATACCGGTGTCCATAGGCGGCATAGCATCGCGTCCGATGGTCGGCATAATGGCCCTGACACTGACGATCAGCAGGATAAGAACTCCTACAGTCAGCAATGTCCGGCGCAGGAGCCGGCGTTTGCCGTTTGAGAATCTGATGACACTCACGTAAGGTTCCACCAGCCGGCCTACCGAGTTGCGGTAAAGCTTGTCGAGCCACAGTTCAAACTTTGTCTTCTTTGCCCCGTGCTTATACATCACTTTCAGCAATTGCGGAATGAAAGTGATGGCCAGGAAAAACGAGAAGATCAAAGCAAGGATCAGGGTAAAGATCAGCGGTTTGAAGATTTTCTGCGGGAAACCGCCGACATACATCAACGGGAAAATGATGGCGATGGTAGCTACCGTACCGGCAAATACCGGCGCAATGACTTCTTTGGTGCCTTTTTGAATGGCCGTATTCAGGTCTTCCTTTAACTCGGTAAGGTGCCGTTCCACGTTTTCCAGCACCACCACTGCATCATCGGTCAGCATACCCAGGGCAAGGATGATGGCCGTATAGATAACAATGTTCAGTTCGCCGTCTCCCAGCCAGATCACGGCAATCACGCTGAAAAACACCATCGGGATGGAAAGCCCGGCGGCAACGATCGCCCTGAAATTGCCGAGGAAGAAAAGTACGACGATCAATGTAAAGAAAATGGCATCACGCAAGGCAGCCAGCATATTGGAATTGGACAATTGGATCAGGTCGCGTTGCGTATCCGAGATATCAAACCGGATGTTCGGATATTCGGCTTCGAGCTTTTTCATTTCCGCACGTGCCACATTGCTAACATCCAGCACGCTGCCACCCGGTGCACGCTGAATACTCAGTGCGATGGACTGTTTGCCGTTGCCGATATATCCGCTGGTGCGTTTCTGATAGCCCCATTTTACATCGGCCACTTCTCCCAAAAGCACATTGGGCAGAATGGGTATTTGTTTGATGCGGGCCACTTCATCTCTTTCACCGTAAATGGTGATGGTGTAAAAGCCGTTTTCACCTTTGACGAAGCCCACCGGAATATCGTGGTTCAACGCCTGGATGGCCTTGGCGATGGTGGCAAAGTCCACACCATAGCGTTTGGCTTTGAAAGGATCCACCTCTATATTAATGGCGCTCTGATATCCGCCGAATACTTCCACATTGCCGATACCCGGGTTGCTCAGCAATTTCGGTTTAATGAAACTCTGTGCGATCTTTCTGATCTCGGGTAGCGTGATCTTGTCGTTTTTCGGCGAAAGGGAAATGACATCCACCGGAAGTGTAAAGTCACCCACGGTGTAAATGGCCGGGTTGACGTCTTTCGGCAGCTTGGCTTTCGCAATGGACAATGCATTGGCTACATCCACGGCAGCAGCATTCAGTCCTTTTTTATAACCGAATTCTGCCAGTACAATGGAGAAATTGGCCACATTCACCGAGCTGACATCGGTGACCAGTCCCAGCCGCGAGATTTCTTCCTCAATGGGTTTGGAAATGGTGTTGGCTGCCACTTGTGCCGTGGCGCCGGGAATGTTGGTGATCACCAGCACTTCAGGCGGTGTGGAGTCGGGGAACAGGTTTTTCGGCAGCTTGACCAGCCCCACAATACCCATAAAGAAAAAAGCCCCGATCAGCGAAAACAACAAATAAGGTCGTTTATAAAAGAAATCAAACATTTTTCAGCCCTCCTTTACTTTAATTGAAGTACCACCCAATAATCTCAAAAGAATATCCTGTTTGGCTACGACCAGTTCTTTATCGGCCAGGTCATTGTCACTGACTACCATCCCCTGTTCTCCCTGACGGATAATATGAATGGCCGTTGGAATTGTATTGTCGCCGTCTCTTACCAGCACATAACTTTTTCCGTCCCTGTTCAGTACAGCATCAAAAGGCAGCAAAATGGCGTTGCCTTTAAATGTCACCACATTTACTTCCACCCTGTTTCCTGAAGTCATTCTTTCCTTGTCAACATATACCTTGTATTCTGCCAGACTGTTGAAAGTGCTGTGCAGCGGAATGGCATCATAAAATTTGCCGTCCAGTGTAACGCCGTCAATTTCCAGATCTGTAGGAACACGCACAAGCAGATAAAAACCGTTTTTTGCACTGATGGCGGCCACAGGTTTCCCCGGCATAGCCATGTCGCCTTTGTTCACCATTGTTTGCGAGATACGTCCGTTCACCGGTGATTTAATGATGGCGTAAGTCAAGGTGTTGTTCAGGTCGTTGAGTTTTTGCCGGAGCGATTCGATCTGTGATTTCAAAGCGGCAATCTTGCTTTCTTCGCCCTGTGACTGTTCAATGGAAGCGCCTTCCACTTTTAAAAGTTCCAGCGTACGCTGATGTGTGGCTTCCAGGTTTTTCAATGTGGTTTCCTGGGCTTCTATCTGTGATTCCGTACTTTTGATACCGGCCAGGATACTTGTGTTGTCGAGCCGGGCAATTATTTCACCTCTTTTCACGGAGCTGCCACTGGCTTTTATCCAGTTGACCCGGCCCGAGATCCGTGAAGCCAGACTGACGTCTTTATCATTTTTTGTCAGCGCCAGGTAAGGCAGGGTCAGTTGAACATCCTTTATTTCCGGTTTTACAGTTGAAACCACAATGGCATATTCTTTAGCAGCCGGAAGGTTGGATTCTCTTTTTTTTGCACCTTTGATGGCCAGGATGCCGCCAATAATCAGGATCACAATTACGACAGTCCATATCAATGTTTTTTTCGTCCTTTTCATAATTTTAATTTTTATATGTTATTATTCCGTTGATTTTTTTATTTCACGATCTGTTCGATGTTGTTACCATAGATAACTGCAAGCTGCATGAGCGTTTGCCATTTTTTGGCCTGCGTTTTATACAGGTTCGATTCTTCCAGCACCACATCATCTTCATATTTTAAATAATCCTCAACCGTCATGCGGTGCGACAGGTAACTGGTTTTGGCTATTTTCAGGAGCTCTTTTTTGTCTTTGATACTTTGTTTGTAAAGTTCGATTGAGCTGTTCAGCAACGGCAGGTTATTTTCCAGTTCTTTGGCCTGCGAGCTCAGTTCGAGTCGCATCCGGGCCAGCTCATTTTCGGAGCTTTCATATTCAAGCTTTGTCTTTTTGATGGTCGCATACTGCGATTTGGTGAAAATGGGAATGTTGAGCGTGAGCGCCACAGTCCCGTAATCTTCGTCAGTGTGCATATCATTGTTGTAAGCCTGGGCTATACTGTGGTTGTAATTGCCATCCAGGAAAATGGAAGGGACAAGTTTTTGTTTTTCAGCATGCCAGGCCAGCTTGTCCGCTTCGATCTTTTTCCGGAGCGGTTCCAGCACTTTGAAATCACCGTTTTGGTAGGTGCCCGTCTGGGTCATTTGAATGGGTGCGGCCAGATAGATACCTGTTAATGAACGGATGGTGGCAATGGCCGCTTCACGTTGCTGGCTGATGTTATTTTCAATGATGCTTACCTCGTTAATGGCATTTTTTATTTTCAGTAATGCGGCTTTTGAAGCTCTTCCGTTTTTCACCTGGAGTTGTATCATTTCCTCTGTTTTTGAAAGCGAAGACTTTTTCTTTTCCAGTGAATTCAACAACGCGTTCAGGTATTGCAGGTTGGCATTGGAGCTCACGATCAGGGCTTCGTTTTTTTGCAAATTGATAAATGCCTGTGCTTCTGCCGAGTGATACAGCATTTTGGCTTTGGATGCCGCCATGTAAATGGACATGGCAAAGACCGGCATGGAAACCCCCGCACCAATCCTGAAAATGTTCTGGCTGAACGGCTGGGGAATGGACTGGTCTTTGATCATGGTAAACAGATCATTGGGTGCCAAAGGAAGCATCCCTGCAGGTGTGGAAGCATATTCATACCTGCCGTAGGCATTGATCTTCGGATATAGCATTCCTGTCACTATTCGTCTTCCCACTAAGGCTTTTTTCATATTCAACTCATCACTTTTTGTTTGGGGATGAGTCTTAAGCGAGTCGAAAAGTGTCTGAATACGTTGAACATATTTCACCTGTAAACTGTCTTGCGCCTCTATAATCAAAGGGGTTAACAGAATAATAATCAACATTTTCTTTATCATAACAAACCTCCTTTTCATGTATGTAAGTAAATATTCACTTGCAAAGATACTACGGTTTTTTTATTTGTCAAGTATTTTTTTAATTTTTTTTGATTCGGGAATTTTGGAGGGGGAGGTTGAGAAGGGATAAAATGGTGTCATTAAGTTAGATAGCGAAAGGATTTTTTGTAGTCATTGCATTGGCCTCCGGATTGCACCTAAAATCCGCAAGTATTTTTTATTTGCCGCGGATATCGCGAATTTACGCGGATAGTACTTCATCCGTCGGTTGACGGATGAAGTTTCTATTCGTGAAAACCAAACCATTCGTGCCTGTCTGCCGAATCCAGGCAGGCATCTGCGGCCATTCACATTCATCCTGCCTTTGCGGGATTTTTTATCCGGACGAACGGAGAAAAGGGGCAACGCCCCACCCCATAACAAAACAGGCCGAACGCAGTGAAGGCCTGTTATAAAAAATGAAAACATAAAGCTCTGAAAGAGCGACCGGTGATATGTTCCAATGAATAGAGAAACAGATCAGAAAAGCCATCGGTGAGGACAGCAACGGCGGGAAGAGTATGTCAGAGCACAAAAAAATTCTGATAATGCATATACAGATGTGCATAATAATATTATATTTGCACAAATACATGTGCAATGAATGAATTACTTGAGCAATCAGATTTACTGGTATCGGAAGTATCAATGGATTTCAGCAGATATTTACTGAGTAGAATAAACTGGAACAACAGACTGATAGGAATTAAAGGGGCAAGAGGAACCGGAAAAACCACGATGGTTTTACAGTGGCTGCATCAACAAAACCTGCCTTCTTTCAAAGCGGCTTATTTCTCTGTTGATGATATGTATTTTACCGTGAATTCACTATTGGATACGGGCAGGAAATTTTATCTTCAGGGTGGAAAAGTCCTGGTGTTGGATGAAGTCCATAAATATGAAAACTGGGCAAGAGAAATTAAAAATCTTTACGATCGTTATAAAGATTTGAAAATCATTTTTACCGGCTCCTCCATTATTGACATTTCAAAACAGGAAGGTGACCTGAGCCGCAGGGCTATTATCTATGAGCTGTTTGGACTTTCATACCGTGAATACCTGAAATTAAATAACATAATTGATACGAAAAGCATTGCATTTAATGATGTTGTCAATCGAAATTTCAAGATAAGGCAGGCTTTTCCTCAAAACTTCAGACCCCTTGAATATTTTCAGGATTATCTCAAATACGGCTATTATCCGTTTTTCGGTGAGGATATTAAAGGCTACCCGCAGCGGCTAAGGCAGCTTGTACGGCTCATTGTTGAAACCGATATGTCGGAATTAAAAGGTTTTGACATTAGAAACGCAAAGAAAATGTTACAACTCATTTATATTATTGCCCGTCAGGTTCCTTTTAAACCAAATATTAATAAACTGGCCGAAAAAAGCGGAATACACAGAAACTCTGTATCCAACTATCTGTATTTTTTGCAGGAAGCCCGGTTGATCAATATGCTTTATCCGTCAGGGATAAGTATTGCCGGTTTACAAAAACCTGAAATGATTTATCTGAACAACACCAATTTTTTGTTTGCCTTCGGTGACCCGATGAAAGGAAGTGTCAGGGAAACATTTTTTTACAGCCAGTTAATGGTGGATCATACAATAAGATATCCAAAAACTGCTGATTTTGAGATTGATGAAAAATATGTTTTTGAGATTGGCGGCAAAACCAAGACTCACAAGCAAATAGCCGGCTTAAAGAATGCCTTTGTAGTTAAAGACGATATGGAGTATCCGGCAGGGAATACACTGCCTTTGTGGTTGTTTGGGTTTTTGTATTAGACACGAAAAAGGGAAGCATAAGATAGTTACAAAGTAATTCTTTTGGCACAAAAAGATGATATCCGAAAATGATTTATTTCAGCATATATAGTGCGTAAGTCATTTCATTACATTGCCAAAATAGAAAAGGGGCAACGCCCCACCCCATAGCAAAACAGCCGCAACGAAGTGAAGGCCTGTTTAAAGAAACAAAAGCAACAAGCTCTGAAAGAGCGACTGGTGAAAAAGGTAAAAACTACCTGAAAGAACGCCTGCAACAGGCAGTCATACATAATACTGTCAGCGGGACGCTGACAGCAGAAGGAGCGAGAATGCTGACAGCAGGGGGAACATAATATCACCATTCACCCCATCACGCCGCGTCCGCCGCGCCGCCGCGTGAAATATTATAATAATTATCTATTCCATCAACCCGGTGATACCAATAGCGGAACAGTTTTTTAACTTTTTTTTAACTAAAATACTTGACATGCATAGCATCATTTTTGTATATTTGCAATGCATGCATAGTAAATTCATCTTATGAATATTCAGGAAACCGTTGATTATCACTTGACATCCAGTGTTTTTGCCATGCGCCGGATGTACAGTTTACTGGCCGCTCAAAACGGAATTACACAAGGAATAGGTTACGCATTGACCTATATTGGCAAGGAAGGAATACCGGCAACCAAAATTGCCCCGATGATGGGAATGACCAGTTCCAGCTTGAGCCGTTTATTAAAAAACATGGAAGAAACAGGCATTATTTACAGGGAGCCGGATCAGGAAGACAAACGTGTTGTCAGGATTTTTCTCACCCCAAAAGGTATTGAATTAAAAGAAAAAGTAAAGAGAGCTGTTTTCCGTTTTAACAGGACCCTTTTTGAAAAAATAAGCAAGGAAGACCTGCAGGCATTTGTCAGGGTGAATAATATAATAAAGGAACAGGTAAAAAACGAAATTACCGGATTTCAGGAAAAAAATAAGTTATCCATCTCAAAATAAACCGTTTTATGATCAGAAGAATAAAAAAAGTGGCTGTTCTCGGCTCCGGAGTAATGGGCTCCGGGATTGCTTGTCATTTTGCCAACATCGGCGCAGAGGTATTGTTGATCGACATCGTGCCCCGCGAGCTGAATGACAAGGAAAAAGCAGCAGGGCTTACGCTCGACGACAAAGCTGTAAGGAACAGGATCGTTAACGATTCGCTTAAAGCCGCTTTAAAATCAAAACCGTCTCCCATTTACAAACAGGCATTTGCCAAACGCATTACAACCGGAAATTTTGACGACGACCTGCCGAAGATCAAGGACTACGACTGGGTTATCGAGGTTGTTGTGGAACGCCTTGATATCAAGCAGTCTGTTTTTGAAAAAGTGGACAAATACAGGAAACCCGGAACGCTGGTTACTACCAATACTTCCGGCATTTCTGTGGAGGCCATGATCGAGGGCCGTAGTGATGATTTCCAGAAGCATTTTTGCGGAACACACTTCTTCAACCCTCCGCGTTATTTGCAGTTGTTTGAAATTATCCCAACCAGCAAAACCGATCCCAGTGTCCTTGAATTCCTTTCGGATTATGCCGGCCGCTTTCTGGGGAAAACACCAGTACTGGCCAAAAACACCCCGGCATTCATTGCCAACAGGGTGGGTACTTTTTCTATCATGGATTTGCTGAACAACGTTAAAAATCTTGACTTTACAATTCCCGAACTTGATAAGCTGACCGGCCCCATTATCGGGAGGGCCAAATCGGCTACTTTCCGAACTGCCGACCTGGTGGGGATAGATACGCTGGTCCATGTGGCTGACAACATCAGGGAAACAACCAAAGATGAGGCCAATGAAACTTTTGCCATCCCTGACTACATCAGGAAAATGCTTGAAAACAAATGGCTGGGTTCCAAAACAAAGCAGGGCTTTTATAAAAAGGTGGAAGAAGGCGGAAAAAAGAAATTCCTGTCGCTTGATTTTGAAACGATGGAATATGTCGAAGCACCGAAGCCGAAATTTGCGGTTTTTGAGAAAACAAAAGGAGTGGATGATCTTCGCAAGCGGATGCCGATCTTGTTTGCCGATCAGACAAAAGTGGGAGAATTTTACAGAAACTCGTTTTACAAGTTGTTTTGGTTTGTGTCAAACCGCATTCCCGAGATCAGCGATGAGATCTATAAAGTTGATGATGCCCTGAATGCCGGGTTCGGCTGGAAACTCGGTCCTTTCCAGACATGGGATGCGGTGGGCGTCCCTGAAACGGTAAAAGCCATGGAAAAAGCGGGCCTCAAACCTGCACAATGGGTTTATGATATGCTTGATGCCGGCGTCACCTCTTTTTATAAGGTGGAAAACGGCAGGAAATATTTTTACGATATACCGTCGAAATCCTACAAAGTCATTCCCGGCCAGGAAGACCGCTTCTCACTGGAAATCCTTCGCGAAACCAACGTGGTTTGGGAAAATACGGATGTTACCGTATTTGACCTGGGTGATGGCGTGCTGAATGTGGAGTTTCATACCAAAATGAACACCATCGGACAGGGTGTGCTCGAGGGGTTGAACAAAGCCCTCGATATGGCTGAAAGCGATTATAAGGCCCTAATCATTTCCAACGAAGGGGAGCATTTTTCTGCCGGCGCCAACGTGGGTATGATCTACATGCTGGCCATCGAACAGGAGTGGGAAGAGTTGAATATGGCCGTACAGTGGTTCCAGAAAACAACTATGCGGATGAGATACTCCTCCGTTCCCGTGGTCACTGCGCCACACGGAATGGTACTGGGCGGCGGATGTGAGCTGTGTATGCACAGCGACAAAGTCATTGCGCATGCCGAAACCTATATGGGACTGGTAGAATTTGGTGTCGGACTCATCCCCGGCGGCGGCGGCACAAAGGAATTTGCCCTTCGTCTCGGTGATGAACTGAAAGAAGGCGATGTCCGTACCAATGCTTTTCTGAATCGTTATCTGAGTATCGGACAAGCCAAAGTGTCCACATCGGCTTATGAAGCATTTGACCTGGGTTATTTGCGTCCCGGACAGGATGAGGTCATTGTCAGCCGTGCACATCAACTGGCTTATGCCAAAAAGATCGCCTTGGATATGGCTGAAAAAGGATACACGCAACCCGCACCGAGGAATGACATCAAAGTGCTGGGAAAAGAAGCCCTGGGGTTGGTTTATGTGGGCGCCGATGGTTTTACAAAAGGCCACTATATGTCAGAACATGACAAACTGATCGCTGAAAAGCTGGGCTGGGTGATGGCCGGTGGCGAAATATCGCAGGCCCTCACTGAAGTTTCCGAGCAATACCTGCTCAATCTCGAAAGAAAAGCCTTTCTGGAATTATGCATGCAGCGCAAAACGCTGGAACGTATCAACAGCTTAATCACAAAAGGTAAAATACTTAGAAATTAATTTTTAATAATCAAAACCCGCCGGCCTTTGTAACCGGAAAGGGAAAACGGGAAAAAATATTATCATTATGGATGCATATATAGTAGGTGGATATCGTTCGGCAGTCGGGAAAGCTCCGAGAGGCGCCTTGCGTTTTACAAGACCCGACGACATTGCCGTTGCCGTGATCAGGCATTTGTTAAACGACTTTCCACAAATCGAAAAATCGGATATTGACGACGTAATCGTCGGAAATGCTTTCCCCGAAGCGGAATCCGGGATGAATATGGGGCGTTTTCTCTCGCTCATGTCAATGGATACGGTGGACGTTCCCGGTTCAACCATTAACCGTTTCTGCTCATCGGGTGTCGAATCCATTGCCATTGCTTCGGCAAAGATCACTGCCGGCCTGGCAGATGTCATGGTTGCCGGCGGCGCCGAGACCATGTCGTTGATCAACATAGGCGGATGGCGGCTTGTTCCCAACCTGGAAATTGCAAAAAACCATCCCGACTGGTATCTGAGCATGGGCCTCACTTCGGAAATGGTAGCCCGTGAATACAAACTGAAACGGGAGGAGCTGGATGAGTTTGCAGCCAATTCGGTCCACAAGGCCATCAATGCCATTGATAAAGGTTATTTCAAAGACCAGATTGTGCCCATTACAGTTCAGGAGAATTACTTTGAAGACGGCGTGATGAAAACCCGCGAAAAAGTCTTTGAGGTGGATGAAGGACCAAGAAGGGGAACAACGGTTGAAGGCCTGGCAAAGCTGAAACCTGTTTTTGCACAGGACGGGCTTTCCACGGCAGGCAACTCCTCCCAGATGTCGGATGGCGCCGGTTTTGTGCTGGTCGTCTCCGAAAAAGCATTAAAACGTTACAAACTTACACCCATCGCCCGCCTGGTGGATTATCAGGTGGCCGGTGTTGAACCTTATAAAATGGGTATCGGTCCGGTGAAAGCCATCCCCAAAGTGTTGAAACATTCGGGAATGAAACTGGAGGATATTGAACTGATCGAACTGAACGAAGCTTTTGCAACACAGTCGCTGGTGGTCATTCGTGAGGTGGGCCTCAATCCTGATATCGTCAATGTGAACGGTGGAGCCATTGCCCTGGGACACCCGCTGGGAGCCACGGGAGCCAAACTGACAGTTCAGATACTCAACGAATTAAAACGGCGCAACAAAAAGTACGGTATGGTTACAATGTGTATTGGTACCGGCCAGGGTGCAGCCGGCATTTTTGAAATGTTGTAATTCTTTTTACAAAAAAAGATTACGCTTCAGGCAAAGATAGTTTAACAAATAAAAATAAAAAAATGACAGATAAAAAAGCATTAAAAGGCGGTGAATTCCTGATCAGGGAAACCGAAGCCTCCGATATTTTTATACCCGAAGAGTTTAATGAAGAGCAACGGATGATTGCACAGACATGCCGGGATTTTACGGAGACACAGGTGATGCCGAACATTGAAAAATTTGAGCATCACGACAATGAACTGCTCAAAAAAGTATTGAAAGATGCCGGTGACCTCGGACTGCTTGGCATTTCACTTCCTGAGGAATACAATGGTTTCGGACAGGATTTCGTGACCTCTATGTTGTCGGTTGAAGAAATGGGGAAAGGTTTCAGCTTTGCCGTGACTTTTGCCGCCCACACCGGTATCGGGACACTGCCGATCTATTATTTCGGAACGGAAGAACAAAAGAAAAAGTATCTTCCCAAGCTGGCCACAGGCGAGTATATTGGCGCTTATGCCCTTACAGAGCCGGAAGCCGGATCAGACCCCAACTCGGGAAAAACCAGAGCCGTTTTGAGTGAAGACGGGAAATATTATATTATGAATGGCGGTAAAATGTGGATCACCAACGGAAGCATCGCTGATGTTTTCATTGTTTATGCTAAAATCGAGGACGATAAAAACCTCAGCGCTTTTATCGTTGAAAAAGACACACCTGGTTTCACGTTGGGTGCCGAAGAGGATAAAATGGGTATCCGCGGATCGTCCACGATACAGATATTTTTCGACAATGCCAAAATCCCTGTGGAGAACCTGCTGGGAAAAAGAAATGACGGGTTTAAGATCGCATTGTACATTCTGAACCTGGGGCGTATCAAGCTGGCCGGAGCTACTACGGGCGCTTCCAAGCTGGCTATTGACGTTTCGGTACAATATGCCAACGAGCGGAAACAGTTTGGTAAAACGATCGCCAGTTTCGGCGCCATCAAACACAAGCTGGCACAGATGGCAATTCTGACATTTGCCGTAGAATCACTGACCTACCGGGCCAGCCAGAATATTGATGACGCGATCAATTCTTACATCGCAGAGGGTATGGACAAGGGCCGCGCAATGATCGAAGGTATCAGGCAGTATGCTATTGAGGCTGCCATTGCCAAGGTTTATGGCTCCGAGTCGCTTGATTTTATTGTGGATGAGGCCGTTCAGATACACGGTGGTATGGGCTATTCTTCCGAAACGCTCGTGGAACGCGGTTACCGGGATTCGCGTATCAACAGGATATTTGAGGGAACCAACGAGATCAACCGGATGGTTGCCGTGGGTGAATTGCTGAAACGCGGAATGAAAGGGGAACTCGATCTGATCGGCCCTGCCAAAGCCGTTGCGGCCGAGCTGATGCAAATTCCTGAATTCGGAAGCACAAGTGTGGATTATTTTGCAGAGAAGCATAAGATGATCGTAAACTTCAAAAAAGCCATCCTGATGGTCGCCGGAGCAGCATTGCAGAAATTTGCAGATAAAATACAGGATGAACAAGAGGTCCTGATGAACACAGCCGACATGCTGATGTACACTTATGCTGCCGAGTCCATGATGTTGAGGGTTGAAAAACTCAGCGGAATGTTTGATGAAGAAAAACTGGCCATTTACAAAGATATGCTTGACGTATATCTGTATGATATGTCATATCTGATAAATAAATCGGGCGTGGATATGGTTAATTCATTTGCCGAGGGTGATGAAAAAATGGGTATGTTGATGGGAATGAAGCGTTTTACAAAAGCCGCTTCCGTCAATGTCATTCAGGCACGCAGAAGAATTGCCGATCGTTTGATCGAAGCAAACAAGTATTGTTTTTAATTTTAGAGTTCTGGATCAGGCTACAGGCGGGAGTTATTCCCGTTTTGTAGCCTTTTTAGTGAAACAACAATGCCGTCAAAAAACAAAATACGCAAACTGGCCGCAAGCCCCGGTAAAATGAAGCTGTACTTTTTGAAACATCTTCCAATGGCTTTTCTGGCCGGATTAAAAATAGAAGAAATTGATGCCGGCAAAGCCGTTGTGTCGCTACCCTATAAATATTTAACCAAAAATCCTTTCCGGTCGGTCTATTTTGCTGCTTTAAGTATGGCGGCAGAGCTTTCATCAGGAATTCTCGCGTTAGCGGCAATCCATGACTTTTCCCAGCCGGTTTCCATGCTGGTGCTTGAAATGAAAGCCGGATTCCTGAAAAAGGCCAGGACAAAAATCTTTTTCAAATGTGAAGGCGGGAGTAAAATATCCGGGGCGATTGCAAAAAGTATCGAAACCGGTGAAGGGCAAACCGTTGAGGTTTTTACTTCGGGAACTGATGAATCCGGCGAAACAGTGGCAGAATTTTCTTTTACATGGACCTTTAAGCCGAAAAGTTGAAAATAAAAAAATTTGATTATCTTTACCCGAAGTCACAGGTAGTCAATACCTGCGGCCCGACAGATTAAGAACCCTTTTATTTATTGAAACCATGGAAGTTAAAAGAACATTTGATATTGTTGACCGCCTGGTAAAAGAATATCAGCGCGACGATGCCCTTGCCGTCAAAAGAAATGGCAAATGGGAAAAATTCAGTACGCTTGAATACAAAGAATATGTTGATAATTTCAGCTACGGATTACTGGCCGCCGGATTTAAAAAAGGCGATAAGATCGTTACCATTTCCAATAACCGCCCGGAATGGAATTTTGTGGACAACGGAATGGCGCAGGCAGGTGTGGTACACGTTCCGGTTTATACAAACCTCGGCCATGAAGAATATGAACACATTTTTAATCATTCGGATGCCAGGATCATCATTGTTTCTTCCAAAGAGTTTTATGACAAGATCCAGGACCGGTTGAAAAAAGCCCCGAACATCGAAAAGGTATATACTTTTGATAACATAAAAGGATTGCCGAACTGGACCGAATTAATCGAACTTGGAAAAGCCAATGCTGACAAGTATAAAGAGGAGCTGCAAAAAATAAAAGACAGTATCAGCACCGAAGACCTGATGTCTATCATATACACATCGGGAACGACCGGCCTGTCGAAAGGGGTCATGCTTTGCCACCGCAATTTCATTGAAAATGTAAAAGGCACCATCGAAATCCTTCCTGTTGAGTCGGATGGAATATTTTTGAGCTTCCTTCCGTTGTGCCATGTTTTCGAACGCATGGTCAATTATTTATATCAGTACAAAGGGTGCGGGGTTTATTATGCCGAAAGTGTGGATACGATCGGGGATAATTTACGTGAAGTCAGTCCCAACGGATTTGCTTCCGTACCGAGGGTCATTGAGCGGCTTTATGATAAACTGTTATTGAAAGGTAAAGAGTTAAGTTTTGTAAAGAAGAATCTCTTTTTCTGGGCAGTTGACCTGGGGTTAAAATATGAGTTGAACCGTGCCAATGGTGCCTTGTATGAATTGCAGCGTTCCATTGCCGACAAACTGATCTATTCCAAATGGCGGGAGGCGCTGGGTGGTAATATTGAAGTCATCGTGTCGGGTGGTGCTGCCTTGCAGGAACGGCTTGCCAGGGTGTTCAATTGTGCAAAAATACCTATTCTGGAAGGATATGGCCTTACCGAAACCTCTCCCGTTATTGCTGTCAATCACATTAATTATCCTTACTTGAAGTTCGGAACGGTAGGGCCGGTGATCAAAAATGTGGAAGTAAAAATTGCCGAAGACGGCGAAATCCTGATGAAAGGCCCAAGCCTGATGATGGGTTATTACAAAGATCCTGAAAAAACAAAGGAAGTAATTGACGAAGACGGATGGTTTCATACGGGAGACATCGGTGAATTGCAGGAACATAATATCTTGAAGATCACCGACCGGAAGAAGGAAATCTTTAAGCTTTCCACCGGAAAATATGTAGCCCCTCAAGTGGTTGAAAATAAATTCAAGGAATCCCAGTTCATTGATCAGATCATGGTTGTGGGCGAGGGAGAAAAGTATGCCGCTGCACTCATCTGTCCTGCATTTCATTTTTTGCATGGCTGGTGCTTCAAGCATAACATTAAATTTCATGACAATCAGGATTTGATCCACCATCCCAAAGTAATTGAACGTTACCAGAAAGAAGTTGACCGGATCAACCAAACGCTGGGTCGGCACATGCAACTCAAGAAATTTGAACTGGTCTGCCAGGAATGGACGCCCGAAACAGGAGAACTTTCACCTACACTGAAGGTCAAAAGGCGTTACCTGAAAGAGAAATACAAAACCAAACTGGACAGGTTGTACGGTTATACCGATGAGGCGGGCGATGTGGTCGAAAATTCAAACTGACAACTCATTTGACGAATTAAAATGTTCTTTCCTCCATGTTTGTCAGAACTTATATGACAGATATACTCCGGCATGGCCATAGATGGTGGTCGGAGCATAAGATAATTTATTTTTTCCGTTTTTCTTTTTGTGAAGAAAAGGGACAAGCCATCCGGTGAGGGCTCCGACAGCATAACCCACCATCACATCCGTCGGGTAATGCTTTCCCGAAGCCACCCGTAAATAACCGGTAACAGCAGGGTATGTGGCTGCAACAGCCCATAATGTGATCTTCCATCCGGTTTTCATATCGGGGTGATATTGTGTCAGCACGGTGGCAACAAAAAAGGTCATGGCGGCAGTGGTGGAGACATGCCCCGAATAAAATGATTCCAGACTTGTAGGACCTGTTCTCTCGTTAAGTGGAGCGTTGGGATTATACACAAAAGGCCTTGGCCGGTTGGTCAGATTTTTCACCGTTGTCATCAACCCGTAATTGATGCTCAACACTTCACCGGCCATGAGCGCCAGCCAACCGAAATCCTGCCTTGTGGATTTGGTGGATAAAAACAAAAGTGGTGACAAAACCGAACCCGCAAGCAACACATCACTTGCACGGGAAAACCCAGGATCCCAGTTGTAGGTGGCATCGCGGTCAAACGGGTTGACATCAGCCCTGCTGATCGTATCCAACGCGGCAATTGTGTATGGCTCAATAGGATTCGTCTGGTCAATGACGATACCGGACAGGAGCAACCCTCCCGAAATGATCAAATAGGGAGTTTCACCTTTCCAATTGTAAGGATAAGGTGCCGGGCTGATGTGCCGGTTGTTTTTGCACAGCCAGCATTTCCCGACATTCAGGCTGTCCTGTGCAAATGTTCCGGCAAAAAGGAAAATGAGAAAAAATGAAACGATCAGTTTCTTCGTTTGCTCACGGCTATAATATGATTTAGTTATGCTTTCCGTTTTTATATGTTTTCGCAAAGCTATGGAAAAATTGGTTTATCTGTCTTTAACTCCATTTCAGGCTAAATTTTATTCAATTTCAAAGTTTTGAAGTTTCCATTTTTTATGAAAACCAACTTGGCGTAACTTTGCGCGTTCTTTGTGTACCTTTGCGTAACAGCTATTTCGCGAAGAACCGCAAAGAAGCCGCGAAGAACCGCAAAGTTTTTTCTTATGTTTAACATAATGTATTCCAGATATATAATTTTTTTTAATCAAGTGCGAAACTTCAGAAAGTAATTAACAAAAACATTTATTTGCTTGCAATATTCGATAAATCAGAGAAAGAAAATATTTCAGACCAGGAGTCAGACTATCTTTTGAAACTTGCAGGACTTTAAAAAATGAAAACAAAAAAGAACGAAAAAAAAAGTGATAAGGATAAATTTTCAGCTATTGAGCCAGACACAAAAGGATTCAAATTTAACAGGGATGAAACCCATGAAAGATAGAATTTTCTTTGATAACAATGTGCTCATATATTGTTACTCAATTAAGGAAGGGAAAATGTAACTATGAATCAGGCCTAAACATTTATTTCCCGGCAGGCACACCGGTTTCATAAGGATTGTCCGGGTCATTGCTCCATTCGAACCAGCCGCCGTCAAAAACGGAGACACGGGGCCAGCCCATTAGCCAGGCATTGTAAAAAGCTTCGCTGCCGCGCCATCCCGTTCCGCAATAAAAAGCAAGATGTTTGTCCGGCGTGATTCCCGCTTCTTTCCATATTTTAGCGATCTCATTAAATTCGCGGGTTGTATGGTCGGGGTTCCTGTAATTTTCCATGTGGTAGGCATCCGATCCGCAATTCCCGAAAACAGCGCCGGGAATGCGGCCTTTTTTCTCAATATAATTATAACCGCTAACCTCTCCGATGTACTCGGGCCAGCTTCTTACACAGACCAGATCAGCATCTTCCGATGCCAGCATTTCTTTTGCTTCCTCAATATCCACGGCAAGTTCCGGATGTCCGGGAATGGTTTCTCCGAAATCGTTTACCGGGTTTTTGGGCACATCTTCCGTGCTTATCTCATATCCAGCATCTTTCCACGATTGAAACCCGCCGTTGAGTACCCTGACATCTTTCACTCCTGCATACATCATAATAAATGCACAGCGGATGGCGCCGATGTGTCCGGCTGCACTACCGGGAAATTCATCATGGTTGTCGGGTTGCATGTATTTTCCATATAAAACCACGGTCGTGCCGGAAGTTATTCCATGAGCTTCAAATGCTTTTTTCAGCTCCGAAGGAGAGCGGCGGTTCCAAGTCTCGGGGGATTCAAGGGCGAGGGTGTCCATGTCAATGGCTCCCGGAATATGCCCCGATAAATAAGCTTCCCGGTTACGGTAATGGGCATGACATATCACGGTTCTTCCTCCCGGGTGTTCTTGCGGAATCCCACCATCAACGATCGTTTTTAACCATTCGGGATACACCAGGTGATTGTAACGGGGTAGTTTTTCCATGGGCAGGCGATCATTGGCTGTCCACTCTTCAACAAAAGCATTATAAACGGACACATCAGGATAACCGGCCTTTTGAAACAATTCAGCCACCATAAGGGACTGTTCCGTATCGTATCCGTAAACAATCAGCTTATGAAGCGGAAGAATCCCTTTGACACGGACGATCTCAATCCAGTCCATATATTTTGCCCATTTGAAAGGTAATGATCTGGCTCCTTTAATGTGTCCGCCTCGTTTTTCATTCTCAAACCTCCATCCGTTATAAGCATCAACGGGACGGACATCAACAGGCAGGCATTGGTTATTCTCAATTAGGTCTGATAATTCATCTGTTATGACCGTTTTTATTTTCATTAATGCCGGTACTTTTTTCTGCCGGCAATTTAACTATTATTTGGCAAGTTCCTGGGCATAACCTCTTGCCCAGTTAATGAGTGTTTTCTTTTCATCGGCAGTTAATTGTTTATCAGGATTTTTGCTTATAAATTTTTTAGTGGGCATTTTCCCTTTTTCAACCTTGGTGGCCATTTTCGATAATTTACCGATTACTTTTGAAGTTTTCATGTTCGGCATTTTATCATAGCTCCATTTGAATTTTGCTTTTGATTTGCCGTCAGTTCCATGACAAGGCAGGCATGATTTATCCAGGATGGCCTGAATATTATCAGGAACGGTAAAACCGGATGCTTGCTGTGGAGGAGGAATTTCCGGGATAGCCGGGTCGTTAAAGATAGTTTTAAAGCTGACAAGCCCAATAAAAATCAGGGCGAGGCCTGCGGTGATGACTAAGTTTTTCATGATCATAAAATTTTAGTGATTAATAATTTTTTTTAAGAAAACAGAAAAGAGCAGATGAACCTGTCCGGCATCTGCTTTTTCTGTAAATAAGTGACTGATCTATATAGTTATAATGAGTTAATTACCCTGCCTAACTTCGCCTTGATCTCACTTGCAACTCCAGCTACAGCATCATTTTCAACTGCCAGCATAGAAGCAACCGGGTCAATGGCAGCAACCTCAACATTGTTTTCATCCATTTGCTGGACGATTACGTTACACGGCAACATTGTGCCGATTTTGTCTTCCTGTTGAAGGGCTTTGAAAGCGTAAGCAGGATTGCAGGCACCAAGAATGGTGTAGTTCCTGAAATCCACACCGAGCTTTTCTTTCAGTTTTTCGTTAATACTGATCTCGGACAAAACGCCGAAACCTTCTTTCGACAGGGCTTCTTTTACCTGTGCGATGGTTTCCTCGAAACCACCTTCTCTGGTTTTATTGATGTAATATGTCATTTTAATTAAATTTTAAAAGTATTTGAATAATGTTTAATTATAAACTGTTAACAGAGCAAAATATCAATGACCAGACTAATGCTGGTGGGCTTCGGAAGGAGATTCTTCTTTTCCGGACATTTTTTCCATGTTTTTCATCGTCTTGTTCATTGACTTCTCATCCATCATACCTTTGTCATGCATCATTTGCATCATCATTTTCATCATATCGGGTTTTTCCATCATCATACTCATCATTTTTTTACCCACTTCCGGATCGCTTTCCGCTTTGCTCATCATTTTACCCATCATTTTGTTCATCATCTCCTTTTGTAAAGCGGGATCCTCTTTTATGATCTTGTGCATGTTCGCCATCATCATCTTCATCATATCCTTCTGGGCAGCCGGGTCGCCTTCTGTCATCTTCATCATATTGCCCATCATTTTGTTCATCATTTTTGTGCGCATGGCCGTATCGCTTTTCGCCTTATCCATCATCTTGCACATCATGTTTTTCATCATGGTATGTTGCATGGCTGTGTCACTTTCAACCATTGTCATCATCATTTTTTGCATCATTTCCTGATTTTTCATGCCTGACATATCATGGGCTTTCATCATTCCCATAGACTTTTTGTTCTTTTTCATGTCCATCATGAAAAGTTTCATGAGTTCAGGATTGTTTTGAATCGTAAAGAATACTTTTTCGCGTTTAATGGAATCATTAAGCAGCGTTTGTACCTGGCTGTCCTGTGCTACAGCAACCAGGCCCAGCGTTAACATTAGGAACGCCAGCATTGATATTTTTAAATAAGTTTTCATTTTTTTATGTGTTTAAATTGTTTAGTTAAATTATTAATTGTTATTGTCTTCTTAATCGTAATGCATTGGATATCACCGATACCGAGCTGAAGCTCATGGCTGCTGCCGCAATCACGGGACTGAGCAACAAGCCGAAAACAGGATACAGGATACCTGCCGCAACAGGAACACCCAGGGAGTTGTAAATAAAGGCAAAGAACAGGTTTTCTTTGATGTTCCGCATGACTTTGTGGCTCAGCTCACGTGCCCGTACGATCCCGTTCAAATCGCCTTTGATCAGAGTAATTTCTGCACTTTCCATTGCGATATCCGTACCGGTACCCATGGCGATCCCCACGTTGGCCTGCATAAGGGCAGGGGCATCGTTAATTCCGTCTCCGGCCATGGCCACAATGTTGCCCTGTTGCTGCAATTCCTTCACTTTATTGTATTTGTCTTCAGGGAGGCAGTCGGCTTCAAAGCCATCCAGTCCCAGCTCGTCAGCCACAGCCTTTGCAGTAAATTTGTTGTCGCCTGTGAGCATGTGTACATGGATACCCATCTTTTGCAATGCCTTAATGGCTTTGGCAGATGTTTCTTTAATGGCATCAGCCACACTGACTATTCCTTCTACACGGTTTCCGATAACCAGATACATGACCGTCTGGCCGGATGATTGCCACTCTTCAGCCGTCTTCCTGTTTTCTTCCGGAAGGCTGGCAGAGAATTCCTCTAACAGGCGCTTGTTACCGAGACCGAATTTTTCTTTTTTGTAAACGGCCTGAACGCCTTTTCCCGTAACCGATTCGAAATCGGATACTTTGAACAGTTCAATTCCTTTTTCTTTTGCTCCTGCAACAATGGCGTCGGCAAGGGGATGTTCACTGCCTGCATCAATAGAGGCTGCATAGGTGAGTATTTCTTCATCGTTTAGTTTACCAAACGATTTATATCCTTTCAAACTGGGTTTGCCTTCGGTAAGCGTACCTGTTTTATCAACGATCAATGTATCCACTTTGTTCATTTCTTCAATGGCCGCCGCATCTTTCACCAGTACACCCGATTGTGCCATACGTCCTGTCCCAACCATTATTGACATGGGAGTTGCCAGGCCCAATGCACAGGGGCAGGCGATAATCAATACGGAAACCGCGTTAACAAAAGCAAAAACAAACGCCGGTTCAGGCCCCCAGAAGAACCAGATAATGAAAGTCAAGATTGAAATGAGGATCACCACCTGTACAAAATATTTGGCAACTATATCTGCCAGTTTTTGAATAGGAGCACGTGAGCGGCTGGCTTCATTGACCATTTCGATGATCTGTGCAAGCAGGGTGTCGGAGCCGACTTTTTCGGCTTTCATTTCAAAAACGGTTTTTCCGTTGATGGTTCCGCCGGTTACTTTATCGCCCACTTCCTTTTCAGCCGGAACAGGTTCGCCCGTGATCATGCTTTCGTCAACAATGGCTGTTCCCGACGTCAAAACACCGTCAACCGGAATTTTTTCACCGGGTTTTACGAGCAGGATGTCGCCAACCATTACCTGTTCCAAAGGAATTTCCTCTTCTTTTCCTTTACGGATAACCCTGGCAACGGGAGGAACAAGGTTCAACAACGCTTTAATGGCCGAATTGGTTTTGCTGTGTGCCCGTAATTCGAGTACCTGTCCCAGCAAAACCAGGGTAAGAATAATGGCTGCCGCTTCAAAGTAAAGGTGAACATTGCCCTGTGCGTCTTTAAACTGGGCGGGAAACATCTCAGGAAACAAAAGCCCGAAAACACTGAACAGATAAGCCGCTCCCACACCTATTGATATGAGTGTCCACATATTGGGCGACCATCGTCTGATCGAGTTCCATCCCCTGACAAAGAAATCCCAGCTTGAGTAAAAAACTACCGGCGTTGCCAGTATAAATTGTACCCATGCCCAGACTTTCACCGAAGCAATGCTTTCTAGGTTTATATAAGATGTGTAATCGGACATGGCAATAAAAAATACCGGAATCGAAAGCACCGTGGCAATCCAAAATCGTTTTGCCATACTCTTATAAGCTTTTTCTTCCTCACTTTCCACATCTCCCGCCATAGGGATCAGGTCCATGCCGCATATCGGGCAGCTTCCGGGTCTGTCGCTTTTCACCTCGGGATGCATTGAGCAGGTGTACATCGTTCCTGCCGGAGCCGCTTTCACCGCTTTAACAAGGTGCATTCCGCATACAGGGCAATCACCGGGTTCATCGTAAGTTTTATCACCTTCGCAACGCATGGGGCAATAATATTCCCCACCGATTACATGTTCTTCATGATCGTGATTTCCTTCTTCAATACTTTCCACCGGAACGAGGTCCATGTTGCACAC
>CAZMOS010000026.1:6842-27579 GCA_964567945.1 uncultured Lentimicrobiaceae bacterium | reverse complement strand
TTTGTTGTGTATTACAATCAGGGTAACGGGACTTTCCCGCCTGATCCTGACTGGCAATCGGATGATGTGGATTATCACGGTCATCTGGCTGTGGGAGATGTCAACCATGATGGCTGGCCGGATGTTGCCGTTTCCGTTTACATAGGTGCCGGAGGATTCGGTGACCCGGGCAAAGTAAAGGTTTATTACAACCAGGGGGGCGAACTTGAAGGAACACCATCTTTTGAATCTTATGATTTTTATACTTTTTCCTGTGCATTTGGCGATGCCGATGGCGACGGTGACCTGGACCTGGCCACAACGGGAGGCGAACCCTATTCAGGACTTTACGATGTGGGCAAAATCTTTATAAATAACAACGGAACATTCAGTGAAAATCCCGAATGGACCACAGGTTTTTCTTTCGGTTCGCTGGATGTGGATTTTGGCGATATGGATCAAAACGGTTTTCTGGATGTGGTTTTTTCCTGTGAAGAAACACCCAACTATATTTTTCTTGCCAATAATGAGGGTGCCATTTCCGATACGGCAGGGTGGTATTCGACGGATCCGGATAATTATATCAATTCGCTGGATATTGGTTTTACGGGGTCGGACAAGGTCTTTTCAATTGTCATGACGGGAAACGATCAACTGGGAGGCGATGGTGAGGTCTGGAAATATTCGTTTCCGGACGGTGTGCCGGCATCCGGTAGTGCCGACTGGTCGTCCAATCCTTTCGGATATGGCTCCGGGGTTTTACTTGCTGATGTGAATGACGACAGTATCACTGACCTGATCTATGGTGGATGGTGGCTGCCAATGAAAATCGCACTGGGAAACGAAGGGGGCGGCTTTGAGATAAATCCGTCTTATACTTCATCAACATCTTCTGTTGTTGAAGCCATTCAAATGTCAGATCTTGACCGGGATGACATTCAGGAAAACACGGAAACCTTTATTTTGGAAACCGGCAAAGGCCCTGTAATCTATCTTGAAAAACAACTGGTCGAAAACATCTTATCGGTGAAAGTGAACGGAGAAAAAATCGCAGATTCCACCTATTGTTATGTTCCGAATAAAAACTGGATTTCACTGGGCTTTGCCGCTGATACGGGAGATACGCTTGAAGTAAAATACGAATACAGCAACGACTGTGATATTGTGATCAGTAACTGGGATTCGGGGAAAGGAAATTACATTTTTTACAATACGATGATAACCGGTATTAATCCGAAAGAAAAAACGGGTGCCCATATTATATCGTTGCAAGTTGCTCCAAATCCGGTTAAAAAGCAACTGAATGTTTATTTTTCATTAACAAAGGATGCCAGCACTAATATATACCTGATTGATGTTTCAGGACAAATAATCAGGCACTGGGACCCTGGAAAGATGCAGGCAGGAGATCATCATTTATCTGAATCCGCAGGAACCATAAACAGCGGAATCTACTTATTGGTTTTATATACCGTTAATTCCGTCGCAAGCCGGAAAGTTATTATTCAGTGAGAAACCTGCAATGTATCTGATGCGCCGGAGAGAATATGTTGCTGCTTGAGAAATTCATAAATTTTTACACTGACAATTTTATTCCCTTCGGGGGTCCAGTGTTGTCCGTGGCTGTCATATCTCTTGTCGGTGGTTAATAATAAATAAGGGATATCGTCGCAAAACGCACACTTTTTCCTCGTGTATGTATCATCTGTAAACGCGATATAAAATTTTGCACCTTTGGATTTTACATAACTATTCATTTCCTTAATGATTGCTTCTGTCGGGTCTTCCACAAATATCCTTTTTGGCCTTGTGATTTGAATCAGAGCCTGAATAAACCTGCTTTTCAATAAATACGGGTATTTACCCTGATAATACCGTATGGATTTACTGACCGGAATTCCCTGCTTTACCAATCTGCCGCCATTGTATGTAAAGTACGGTTTATAATATGAGTATATCCTGTTTGTTCCATTTCCGGGCTGGTCATTATCGCAAATAACAAGAAAAACAATATCCGGTTTAAAAAAATCAAACCATCTTTCAAGCAAAATCAGCTCCTGATCCGTGCTGTAACCGCTAACCCCCATATTAATGATCTCCCAATCAGGCAGTTTTTTTTGTAAATATTCAGTAAAACGTTCCCCATATTCTACATCATAACCCCACACAAATGAATCGCCGAGAAAAGCGATCCTCTTTTTGGTTTTTGGCCCGTGATCAATATCCCTGAACCCGTTTTTATTATGTTTTACATGAATAATCCTGGAACCTTTTACTGTTTTTTCACTGTTTTCCCTGGGAAACCACCCGAGTTCCGTGTCATACCGGTAGGTGAGATTCATTTCATCAAGGACATAATCTTCAGGAATCAGAATTCTTGCTACGATTTCAGCCCCTACAATTAATATTATCAAAGAAATGAAAGAAGCAATTATAATAAATAATGGTTTTTTTTTCATGAGTTTCCAAATGGATTAAGTTGTTGAAAAAATAAGACATCTTAATCTTGCCAATGAATTATTTTTCTAATCCAATTTAAATTCTTCTTTCCAGTTTATATCGTTTTTCAGTTCTGCCTGGTCAGCTTTATCAAAAAGATAATTACCGATGACCAAAAAATCCATTTCGGTACGCATGAAACACCTGAAAGCATCGTCCGGTGTGCAAACAATGGGTTCGCCTCGCACATTGAAGCTCGTGTTAACAATCACTCCATAGCCGGTTTGATTTTTAAACTCATTGATCAGTTTCCAATACCTCGGATTGGTTTTTTTATTTACACTTTGTATTCTTGCCGAATAATCAATGTGTGTAATGGCAGGCACATCAGACCTTAAATGATACAACCTGTCATAAAGCGGCAATTCGTGAAACCCCGGCGGTAAGGGATTTAACCTTTCTTTTTTAACGGGAATCACCAGCAGCATATACGGAGAGGGTCTGTCAAGCTCAAAAAACTCTTCAATATCTTCTTCAAGTACCGTGGGAGCAAACGGCCTGAACCCTTCTCTGAATTTTATTTTCAGGTTCATCTTCTTTTGCATTTCGGGGTTACGTGCATCACCCAGTATGCTCCGGTTTCCAAGTGCGCGCGGTCCGTATTCCATCCGTCCCTGGAACCAGCCAACAACTTTGCCGTCAGCAATCTTTTTCGCAACAACCTTCGTCAGATGCTCGAAATTTTCAAAATATTTATATTTCGCATCGTATCTTCTGATCACACCCATTGTATCTTTTTCGGCAAAACCAGGGCCCAGGTATGATCCTTTCATAGAATCGGGATGATTATTGGTTTTTCTTTCATTATTTTTCCATAAATACCAGCCGAGATAAGCAGCACCGAGTGCACCGCCTGCATCACCTGCTGCCGGTTGAATCCAGATATCCTTAAACAATCCCGAGGCAAGTAATTTCCCGTTGGCAACACTGTTTAACGCCACACCGCCTGCCATGACAAGATAATCACTTTTTGTAAGCTGTTTAGCCGTTTCGGCCAGTTTACCGACAATTTCCTCCGTAACCTGCTGGATAGCCAGCGCCATATCCATGTATTCCTGTGTAATTTCCGATTCGGGCTTCCGGGGAGGGATGCCAAAAAGATCTTTCCATTTTTTGTCATTTGTCATCTTCAATCCCGTAGCAAAATTGAAGTATTTCATGTTAAGCAATAATGACCCGTCCTGGCGTATATCAACAAGTTCCGACAGGATCTTCTCTTTGTATTCCTGTGTTTGAGTCGAATCAGGGTTTCCATAAGGCGCCAGCCCCATCAGCTTGTACTCGCCACTGTTCACCCTGAATCCCGTATAATAGGTAAATGCCGAATAAAGCAGACCAAGAGAATGAGGGAAGTGTAACTCTTTGAGCATTTGTATTTCATTTCCATTGCCATGACAAATGGTTGTTGTTGCCCATTCACCGACACCATCAATGGTCAATATGGCCGCTTCCTGAAACGGGGAAGGATAAAAAGCACTGGCAGCATGCGAAAGGTGATGTTCGGGAAACAAAAGCGGTATCTTGCCTTTTCCGAGTCTGGATAACTCTTCTTTGAGCATCTTTTTCATGAAAACCTTTTCTTTTATCCAGACCGGAACAGCAGAAAGAAAACTTACCAAGCCCCGTGGAGCAAAAGCATGGTATGTCTCCAGCAACCTTTCAAACTTTATGAACGGTTTTTCATAAAAAGCAATCGCTGACAGGTCACCATACCCAATACCGGTTTCTTCCAACACATACTTTGCAGCATGAAAGGGGAATGAAGAGTCGTGTTTTTTCCTTGTAAAACGTTCTTCCTGGGCTGCGGCAATTATCTCCCCGTCAACGATCAGTGCCGCAGCGCTGTCATGATAATATGCTGATATCCCCAGTATCGCTGTTGCCATTCCTGCTCTGTTAAAACAATGTATAAATAAAAGGAGCAATGGCAGACCCTGAGGTAAATATTATCAACAAAGCAAATATCAGCAATATGATAATGATCGGTAGCAACCAGAATTTTTTTCTGGTTTTCAGAAATGCCCACAAGTCTTTAAAGAATTCCACTTTTTTACCTTTTAGTGATTAATAGGGTTTTGTAATATCTTCTGATTTAAAATGATGATTCCTGGTGATCAAAACACTCAACCGGGATTTTTTAAATTGTTTAAGTAACAAAGTATCTTTTCCGGCTATTCTCCTGAATATACCTACGGGCAGCAGTACAATAAAATACACAACGCTTAAAATGATCTTCGATAAAACTGTTCCGATTAATTGAGATAATCCAAGCCATAAAACCGCAAAATACCTGAAAACCATAGGTAGTGCCATAACCAGCACCAATACGGGAATGGCTATTTTATAATAGAGGTCATTTTTTGTAAAGAAACCGATCAGCAACAGAATAAGAACGACAGCCATCCCACTGTCTGAAGCTTGTTTTTTACTTATTGTTTTTGGAAAATACGATGTTTTGAAAGCCATGATTCATTGAAAATACAGCAGTAATTAGTTTGATGAATGTAAATTATATGCATTTATCGCAAAGATAAATTATTTACCCGGATACATCAAAAAAGTTTTCGATCAGACATGTGACATTTCCAACTACCCGAAAGCCTTAATGTAAACCCGTTTAAAAAACATTAAAAATCAATACGCAAAAAAGTATATTAAAACTCTTCCGCATGGATCTGTCCGAATACTTTTTTACTATGCTCGGTAAATCCCTCTTTAGCCAGTAATTCTTTCATTCCTTCGACCATTCTTGGGTTGCCACACAAAAATATGTGTGTGTTCTCGGGAGTGGGTTTAAATCCCCACAAACGTTTTACCAACCCGGAAATCCAGATATCCTGAACAAATCGTGTATCGCCTCCCCATCCCGCCGGCTCTTTTTCGGGTTCGGTGATGGTGGGATAATATTTAAAATTAGGGAACATGTTGTCAAGCAGTCTCAATTCAGAAGAATATCCAAGGTCCCAACTGTTTGCCGCTCCCTGAATGACCAGTATATTTCCTTTTCGTTTTAAGGCATTGGTACGCAGCATACTCATATAAGGTGCAACCCCTGTTCCGGTGGCAACCATGATCACATTGCTTTCAGGATCAATCTGGTCAAGGGTAAACATTCCAACAGCTTTTTTACCCATCCAGATTTTGTCACCGATATTCAGTGCGAAAATTCTGGGAGTTAACTGACCGGAATGGATCAGGGTAATATAAAACTCGATCATATCATCCGTTGAAGAAGAGGCAATTGAATAGGCCCTTTTTATCAGTTTATCCGGTTGCGGAGGTTTATGTTCTGTGGTGGCTTCCTTACAACG
Organism: uncultured Lentimicrobiaceae bacterium; assembly: GCA_964567945.1. Lineage (GTDB taxonomy): Bacteria > Bacteroidota > Bacteroidia > Bacteroidales > F082 > JAADID01. The sequence goes on along the minus strand of CAZMOS010000026.1, from coordinate 21,790 downwards.
GGGTGCCTCCGGCGGAAGGCCCAGGCCTACAAACTGGCCTGCGTCAAATGGTGGAAATTTCCAGTTTTCAGGTTTAACCCTGATGATCTTCATGATGGGTGATACCTGAACCGCCTGTGTAACTATACAATTTAATTCTATACTCATTTCAGCGTATAATTTTGCACGCAAATTTAAAATAAAAACTACGCATTTGTTTTATTAACATATAACCTGCTAAATATTTTACCGGCCTAATCAAACTATTTAATAATTTCCTTCAAAAGGTTATCATCAGCCAGATAGGGAAATGTTATCTTCAGTCCGGTGGTCTCCTTCATTGCCCGTTTTATGGCAAACATGGCCCCGTCATTTCGCGCCCAGCTTCTTCTTGAAATCCCGTTATTCACATCCCAGAACAACATGGATCGCAACCGCCGGTCAGCATCGTCGCTGCCGTCAAGTACCATGCCGAAACCACCGTTGATCACTTCGCCCCAGCCAACGCCGCCACCGTTGTGGATTGAAACCCAGGTAGCACCCCTGAATGAGTCGCCGATTACATTCTGAACAGCCATGTCGGCCGTAAATTGTGATCCATCATAAATGTTAGATGTTTCACGGAAAGGGGAATCAGTTCCCGAAACATCATGATGGTCTCGCCCCAAGACGATCGGTGCTGATATTTGGCCATCGGCAATGGCTTTGTTAAATGCAGCGGCAATGTTTATACGGCCTTGTGCATCGGCATAAAGAATACGTGCCTGTGAACCGACTACCAGTTTGTTTTGTTTTGCCTCTCTGATCCAGTGGATATTGTCGGCCATCTGATTCTTAATTTCGGATGGTGATTCATTCTTTAATTTTTCAAGTTCATCAGCAGCCAGTTGATCGGTGACATCAAGGTCTTTGGGGTCTCCGGAAGTACATACCCACCTGAAAGGTCCGAAACCGTAGTCAAAAAACATGGGCCCCATGATGTCCTGGACGTAGGACGGATAACGGAAGTTTTTACCATCCGGAGCCATAATATCGGCACCGGCCCTGGAAGCTTCCAGTAAAAAGGCATTTCCGTAATCAAAAAAATAGGTCCCGCGCGCCGTATGTTTATTGATGGCGGCAACTTGTCTTCTTAACGATTCACGTACTTTTTCTTTAAAGAGCTCCGGTTGTTTCCTCATCATTTCGTTGGACTCTTCAAAGGAAAGTCCTACGGGATAATATCCTCCAGACCAGGGGTTATGCAATGATGTCTGATCAGAACCCAATTCCACATGAACATTCTCCTCGGCAAATTTCTCCCAAACATCCACAATGTTTCCAAGGAAACCAATTGAAACTACTTCCCTGTCGGTTTTGGCTTTTTGCACTCTTCTGACCAGGTCGTCAAGATCATCAGTCACCTCATCAACCCAGCCTTGTTCATATCGTTTTTTAATGGCTGCAGGATTGATTTCTGCCACAACCGATACCAAACCCGTGATATCGGCAGCTTTGGGTTGAGCTCCGGACATACCTCCAAGCCCGGACGACACAAACAATTTTCCGTTAAACGGGTCTCCACCCTGTTTCGCCACTTTACGGGCCGCATTCATTACCGTAATAGTGGTTCCGTGAACAATCCCCTGCGGGCCGATGTACATGTAGGAACCTGCTGTCATTTGACCATATTGCGACACGCCCAGTGCATTGAATCGCTCCCAGTCATCCTGTTTTGAATAATTGGGTATGACCATGCCGTTTGTGACGACAACTCTGGGTGCATCTTTATGCGACGGGAACAACCCCATAGGATGTCCTGAATACATTGCCAGGGTTTGTTGATCGGTCATGGTGGCCAGATATTGCATAGTGAGCAAGTATTGTGCCCAATTCTGAAATACCGCACCATTCCCGCCATAAGTTATCAGTTCGTGGGGGTGCTGGGCCACAGCCGGGTCTAAATTATTCTGGATCATCAGCATAATGGCGGCTGCCTGCCTGCTTTTGGCCGGATATTGTTCAATCGGACGTGCATACATTTTATAGTCAGGCCTGAAGCGGTACATATAAATCCGGCCGTATTTTCTTAATTCTTCGGCAAATTCCGGTGCCAGTACCTGGTGAAATTTTTTTGGAAAATACCTGAGTGCGTTTTTGAGTGCAAGCCGTTTTTCTTCAATCGAAAGGATATCTTTTCTCCTGGGAGCATGGTTTACATTTGGATCGTATTGTTTTTTTTCGGGCAGATCCTCCGTAATGCCCGTTAATATTGCTTTTTGAAAATCAATTGTACTCATTGTGGTATCATTTTATCATTTGACAAAATTACGACAAATGGGTGGGAAGATGAAACGAATGAGGATATAATAAAAATTAAAAGACGGTGAAAGACCAAGTATAGTAAAATGATGTATTGAAATCACGCTTTGGCTGAATAATGGAAGACCGGAATATCGGAATAATGGATTGAGAGGCGTGCATATTGTCGCTGATCAATAGAATCCCGCACATGCTGGAAAAAATAGAGCACTTAAACAATTAAATCCTCTCTTTCTTTTCTTTCAGCATATTATGAAGGAATTCACGTGCCCTGAATAGTTGTGCTTTCACTGTGCCCAAAGGAAGACCGAGTTCATCAACAATTTCCTCATAGGAATATTCCTTGAAATACCGGAGTTCGATCAAACGGCGGTAATTGGGTTTGAGGCGATTGACATATTCGTGCATGGCATTGATCTTCTGCCCTTTGATCATTTCTTCTTCGGGATTGGGCGTTCCTGAAGGTATCTGAACAACTCTCTGGTATTCTTTTTCGTCATTGTCAAGATTTACGGTAGGGCCGATTTTGGCTTTCTTCCGCATAAAATCAATGCAGTTGTTCGTGGCGATCCTGAAAAGCCAGGTACTGAAGGCGTAATGGGGAGTATAAAGTCTCAGACTCTTGAATGCTTTTCCAAAAGCTTCAATGGTCAGATCCTCTGCGTCATCCGGATCACCGGTCATTTTAAGCATCATGTAGTATAGCGGGTCGCGGTAGTGTTTAAGTAGTTCAGCGTATGCCTGTTGGTCCTGGTGTTCTAATGCCCGTTGTATCAGTTGGTAATCTCGTTGACCTTTTTCGGTTAAGTTATTGATTACTTCCATGTACGGTTTTTACGGAAAACACTCGTAAAGGTTATAAAAAACAAAATAATTGTATGAATTATTTCCCATACCAGCGAAAATAACAAGATTCCACTGTCGTTCAAACGCTTTAAAACAAACTTATGAACAACAAATTGAGAGTAAAACCGAAGTAAAAAAACACCCAAAAGGTACCAGGGTAAGACCCATAAAACCAACAGAACGACGAGAGAAGAATAAAACACCAGTTGCGAAAAGCTGAATAATCCAAGTATGGTTTTGATTTTCAGGCCATAATACTTACCCGTGCTGAGGTGGCGTAACTTTTGAGTTATCCACTCGCCAAAACTTGCTTTGGCTTGTGAATACATAAAAGTTTCGTATGAAATTTCGATCGCTGTATTTTTTTTCACAGCCACTTTGTTAATAAACAAATCATCATCTCCCGATACAATGGTGTAATGGGATGTAAATCCTTTATTCCTGAAAAACAGCGAGCGGCGGTAAGACAGGTTTCTTCCCACACCCATATACGGATACCCGGCCAGGGCAAATGACAGGTATTGCATGGCAACCTGAAAAGTATCACACCGTATGACTTTGTTTATCAGTCCACGGCCTTTTTTATAAGGACCGTATCCCAGTAACACTTCAATGTTTTCATTATGATAATTCCTTACTATCCCGCTGATCCAGTTTTCAGATGCCGGCTCGCAATCTGCATCCGTCAGAAGCAGAATATCATTTTTAGCAGTTTTTATCCCCATGGACAAAGGAAACTTTTTCCCCTTGAAAAAGTTCAGATCACGTTCAATGTTTACAATTTTCAGGTGGGGATAAATGCCCTGCATTTCCTTTAGATAATCCTGTGATTCGTCATTGGAAGCGTGATTTACAACGACAACCTCAAAGTCAGGATACTTTTGTGTCAGAATTTTCGGGAGATATTGTTTCAGGTTGTAATATTCATTTCTGGCGGAGATCACAACCGACACCGGAGGTTGGTTGTTGGATTTTTTTTGTGGCTGTTTGTAAAAAGCAAGTCTGGCAAATACCAGCCAGTAATAGATCATCTGGATGATGAACGACGCCCCGAGCAGACCTAAAAAAATAATCGCAACCAGAGAAAAATTAAACATTTTGTAAAAATATCACGTGTCAAAAGTAAGAGATAAATAATCCCGGACAGAGATGATTTGTCATTTTAGTTATTAACAGAATGCCAGCTTTATAAAATATACTTTGAATTGACTTTATGGATTCTTATTTTGACTTTGATGTGACGCCCTTTCAGGGCTTGATCATATTTACTTTTTCCACAGGTTTCCGCTTCGCTTCAACCTGTGTTATTACGGGTTGGGGCTTCGCCCCTTTTGTTTTTGAAAAAATATTCATCATAATTAACTCTTTCTTACCTATTCTTCTTCTTTATCCTTGTCTGAAACGCATTCATATAAAAATAAAAGGTGAAGTAAGACAGAACTTATTTTAATCTGAAATCAGGATGCTTTCAAATTCCAAAATGTCTGAAAGACATTTCCGTAAAAACAAAGGGTGGAGTGAAACGGAACCCTTTGTGCTTATAAAAGTCAAATCAAGGGCTGTAAGCCCGGCAGGTCATTCACAAGTTTCCCCTATTTCCTCTATCTTTGCCGCTTTGCCGTAGAAGATGAAATTCACCCTCGAACATACCGATACAAAAAGTAATGCCAGAGCCGGGATACTCTCTACGGGTCACGGGCAGATTGAGACCCCCATATTCATGCCGGTGGGCACGGCAGGCTCGGTGAAAGGCATTCATTTTAATGAGCTGAAAAACGATATCAAGGCACAGATCATCCTGGGAAACATCTATCATTTGTATCTCCGTCCGGGTACGAGCATCATCGAACAAGCCGGGGGGTTGCACAAATTTATCGGGTGGGACAAACCAATTTTAACAGACAGCGGCGGCTATCAGGTCTATTCACTGACTGATATCCGGAAGATGAAACAATCGGGGGTCACCTTCCAGTCGCACATTGACGGATCAAAACACGAATTTACTCCCGAATCGGTCATTGATGTTCAACGCAGCATCGGTGCCGACATCATCATGGCTTTTGATGAATGCACACCTTACCCCTGCGAATACGACTATGCCCTGAACTCGATGAAAATGACCCACGACTGGCTGGACCGCTGTATCACTCATTTCGACAATACTGAACCGAAATACGGTTATGACCAAAGCCTGTTCCCTATCGTGCAGGGAAGCACTTATCGTGACTTGCGGATTCAATCCGCAGAATACATTGCCTCGCATGGCGCTGAAGGCAATGCCATCGGCGGCCTCTCTGTGGGAGAACCCCACGAAGTAATGTATGAGCTTACGGACCTGGTTTGTCACATACTTCCGAAAGACAAACCCCGTTATCTAATGGGTGTGGGCACTCCGGCCAATATACTTGAAAGTATTGCCCTGGGGGTGGATATGTTTGACTGCGTGATGCCTACCCGTAACGGCAGAAACGGCATGCTGTTTACGGGTGAGGGGATCATTAACATAAAAAACAAAAAATGGGAAAACGATTTCAGCCCCATTGACCCAAACGGAAACAGTTTTGTGGATCAGCATTCCAAAGCTTATGTGAGGCACCTGTTTTCCTCGCGGGAAATGCTGGGCAGCATTATCGCAAGTATCCATAACCTGAATTTTTACCTTTGGCTGGTGGGTGAAGCACGAAAACATATAAAGGAAGGCAACTTTTCAGTATGGAAAGATGGGATGGTGAAGAAAGTTAGCGGGAGGTTGTAAGTATTAAGATAAAAGTAGAAAGACAAAAGATAAAAGTTTAAAGTGGTATGATAAATCAAGAGTAAGATCATTAATTAAATTGTATAATAACCAATATTAAAACAAAATGAATGATTTAAATGACCGTCTGATTAAATTTGCTGTAAAAGCAATTAAGTTTCTAAGGACTTTACCTGTAAATGACGAAACAAAGATTATTCGTTATCAACTTATCAAAAGCTCATCTTCATCGGTGCAAATTATGAAGAATCACAAGCAGGATCTTCAAAGGCTGATTTTGGAAATAAAGTCAGAATTGCACTTCGCGAAGCAAGAGAATCAAATTACTGGTTCAGATTGATAAAAGCGTTGGAATATGAAAATATTAATTTAATAATACTTGAAGAATTAATTAAAGAGTCTGGGGAATTAAAGAAAATCCTGGGGTCAATAAATCAAAAATTAAGGTGACACCAATCCTTTTATCTTTATACTTTTATCTTTTATCCTGTGATTGATGAAAATCATTGATAAATATATTATCAAAAAATTTTTGGGCACTTTCTTTTATGCCATTTCCTTGCTGATTATCATTGTTATCATTTTTGACATTTCTGAAAATATTGACCGCTTTATTGAAAATGAAGCCCCTTTACGTGGTATTGTGTTTGACTATTACCTGAACTTCATCCCCTATTTTATCAACCTGTTTATTTACCTTTTCACTTTCATATCGGTCATCTTTTTTACCTCCAAGCTTGCCGGCGACAGCGAGATCATTGCCATACTGAGTAGCGGTATTAGTTTCAAAAGGCTGCTTGTTCCTTATCTGATCGCATCGGTATTCCTGGCTGTTTTTTCATTTTATCTCGGCAATTTCCTTATTCCCAAAACCAATAAAATTCGAAGGGAGTTCAAAAATATGTACATGGAAAAACTGACCAAAGACAACGAACGGAATTTTCATGTTCAGATAGAACCCAACACTTATGCTTATGTGGAGTCTTATTCAAGTTCGCTGAATATGGGTTATAAATTCTCCATTGAAAAATACAAGGGAGATCAGTTGGTTTACAAACTCATGGCCAATCGTATTGTACATGATACGGTAAATAAAAAATGGATAATTAAAGATTATTATATCCGCACATTTGACAGCACGGACCAGACTATCAAAACGGGAAGAGAGATGGACACAACGCTTGCTTCCCTTAAACCTTCTGACCTTTACGAGATAAAAGAAGATTTTGAAGAGATGGACTTTTTCCAGTTGAATAAATATATCCGCGAAGAAAAAGCCAAAGGATCCATCGCTTACAAGAAGTATGAAATTGAAAAGTACAAACGGTTATCGGGTCCGGCAGCCATTATTATTCTTACATTCATCGGTGTGGCTCTATCAGCCCGAAAGGTACGTGGGGGCATCGGCATGCACCTGGGGCTGGGCATTGCTTTGACATTCACTTATATTTTTATGATGCAGGTAGCCACTGTTTTTTCGGCTTTCGGCAACCTCTCCCCCGCCATTGCCCCCTGGATACCCAATTTTATCTTTTTATTGATCGGGTGGTATCTTTTGAAAAAAGCACCGAAGTAAAGTTACAGCTATAAAACCCAAAGGCAATCTTTGTTAATATTATGAGAAATTACCTGTATAGGGTAATCAGGATATGATCCGGAGAATTTTTTTAGATATTTTTGGAATCGGGTTCCAAAATTATCATTTTTTTCCTACCTGCAATGTTAGTGTCAGGTCAAATATATTTTGTCATTTCCCTTCACACCCTTACCCCTAAAGGGGAATATCCACGCGCACCGGATCCCCTTTAGGGGATTAAGGGGTGAGCGTGGTTATAATAATCACTTCCTCATTTGTTGAGTTACTACTAACAATTCCAAAAACAAAAATGAAATTAAAAATTCAGGAGATCAGGGTTATTATTTCATTTTCTCCTCGACCCATTTGCGGGCATTAACAAAGGCTTCTATCCAGGGGGTCACCTCATCGTTTTTTCGGTCTTCGGGGTAATGAGCCCATTGCCAGGGTAAAATCGCCCGTTCGGGATGAGGCATCATGGCCAGGTGACGGCCGTCATTGGAACATACGGCAGCGGTAGCCCAGTCGGAGCCGTTGGGGTTGCCGGGATAGATATCATAACTGTATTTCATTACCAGATTGTAATTGTCGCGATAACACGGGAAACTGAATTTTCCTTCGCCATGTGCCACCCAAACACCAAGCCGGCTGCCAGACAAAGTTTTCAGCATCACTGAATTGTTTTCGCTGATGTCAACAGTCAGGAAAGCAGACTCAAACTTTTTGGAATCATTCCTGCACATCACCGGTTTTTCGGGATGTTCAGGATAGATAAGTTCCAGTTCCATCATCAACTGACACCCGTTACAAACACCCAGGCTTAAAGTATCTTCACGGGCATAAAAATTATCCAGTGCCTGTTTTGCCTTTTCATTATAAAGGAATGCACCAGCCCATCCTTTTGCCGATCCCAGCACGTCCGAGTTGGAAAAGCCACCCACAAAAACAATAAAGTTCACATCGGAGAGGTCTTCTTTTCCAGAGATCAGGTCAGTCATATGTACGTCTTTCACATCAAAACCGGCGAGATACAGTGAATAAGCCATCTCACGGTCACCGTTAATACCTTTTTCGCGGATGATGGCTGCCCTAATACCTGACGGCTTTTTCCGGTTCACATCAATATCCATGTCCACTGTCTGTCCGGTAAAAGTTGTCCCAAACGAAAATTTCAAATCCTGCCGGCTGTAATTTTTCAGTCGGCAATGGGCTGCTTCCGGTCCACATTGTTCCCTGTCCAGCATATAAGAAGTCTCGAACCAGACATCCCGCAAGCGTTCTATGTCAAGTTCGTGTTTCATTCCCTGGTGCTCCAGTTCGATTTTATAATCAGTGATCACAGTACCCAGAACCTGATAATGCAGGTTACTGTCACGCAATAACTCAGTTACACTTTCCATGTCTTCAACCTGGATCACCACACCCGGATTTTCATGAAACACCAGCCGGATAAGATCATCCTGTTCAAAACCATTCATATTGATCTTCATTCCGTGATCGCAGTTGGCAAAACACATTTCCAGCAGGGTAGTGATCATCCCGCCCGCAGAAATATCATGTCCGGCCAGAATCAACCCGGCATTGATCAGGTCCTGAACGGCTGCAAATGCCCGCTGGAAATACATGGCATTACCTGCATCGGGTGTGTATTTGCCGACCGCTCCAAGTGTTTGTGCAAAACTGCTGCCTCCCAGTTCAAGGGGTGAATCCGAAAAATCAATGTAAATCAGATGTGCTCCCGCTTTGGTTTTTAAAACCGGGGTAATCGCTTTTCTGATGTCGGTAACTTCTCCAACTGCTGTTACAATCACCGTTCCGGGGGCAAAAACTGTTTTCCCATCAGGATATTTCTGAACCATCGAAAGGGAATCTTTGCCTGTGGGAATATTGATCCCCAGCTCAATAGCAAAATTGCTGATGGCTTTTACTGCCCGGTAAAGCCGTTCATTTTCCCCTTTGTTCTTTGCCGGCCACATCCAGTTTGCGCTGAGTGAAACACCGCTTAATCCGTCATGTAAAGGTGCCCATACAAGGTTTGTCAACGATTCGGCAACTGCCAGCCGGGATCCTGCCGCCGGATTGACCAGGCCGCTCACCGGCGCATGGCCAAGGGCTGTGGCAATTCCCTTTTCCCCTTTGTAATCCAGCGCCATGATCCCCATATTGTTAAGCGGCAATTGCACCGTTCCGGCACATTGTTGCAAGGCAACTTTTCCCGTTACCGAACGATCCACCTTGTTGGTCAGCCAGTCTTTACACGCTACCGCCTCTGTCTTAAGGACATTGTTCAAATATTCTTTAAAAAGATTTTCATCATATTCAAGGCCATGGAAATCCGGTTGTTCCGTCCGGTCTGTCAAAACAGTTTTCGGTGGTTTTCCAAACAGGTATTCCAATTTGAGGTCAACCGGACAACTTTTTTCATCTTCCCTGAAAACCAGAATATGATTATCCTTTACTTCTCCTACCTTGTAAATCGGCGCCCGCTCACGCTTGGCAATCTTTTCCAGCATGGGATAATCCTTTCCTTTCATTACCAGGCCCATGCGCTCCTGTGATTCATTGCCGAGAATTTCTTTCACAGAAAGTGTCGGGTCGCCGACAGGTAATTTTTTCACATCAATCACAGCACCGGCTTCTTCAACCAGTTCCGAAAGACTGTTCAGGTGGCCGCCTGCGCCATGGTCATGAATGGAAATAATGGGATTTTTGTCAGATTCAGTCAGTGCCCTGATGGCATTGGCAACTCTTTTCTGCATTTCAGGATTGGCACGCTGGACAGCGTTCAGTTCGATGGCATTGCCATACTCACCTGTAGCCACTGACGATACCGCACCGCCACCCATACCGATCCGGTAATTGTCGCCGCCGAGGACAACAATCACATCGCCGGATTCGGGAGCATCTTTCAATGCATCTTCTTTTTTTGCAAAACCGACACCCCCTGCCAGCATGATTACTTTATCGTATCCGAACATCTTTCCCTTTTCTTCATGTTCAAAAGTCAGCAAGCTGCCGTTTATCATGGGTTGTCCGAATTTGTTTCCGAAGTCGGAAGCCCCATTTGAAGCTTTGATCAGGATTTCTTTGGGTGGATGATACAACCATTTCCGGGGAGGAAATTTATTTTCCCAATCGCGTGTCTGGTCCAAACGTGTGTATGACGTCATATATACTGCCGTACCGGCAAGAGGGATACTCCCTTTCCCTCCTGCCATCCTGTCGCGTATCTCACCCCCGGTCCCGGTCGCAGCCCCGTTAAAGGGTTCCACAGTGGTTGGGAAATTGTGTGTTTCGGCTTTCAACGACAAAACCGAACGGATTTCTTTCGCTTCAAAAAAATCAGCTTTGTCTTGTCTGACAGGGGCAAACTGTTCAACAACAGGGCCTTCAACAAAGGCTACATTATCTTTGTATGCCGACACCAGTTTCCCCGGGTTTTCTGAAGAAGTTTTTTTGATCAGTGCAAAAAGGCTTTCTTTCATCTCTATCCCGTCAATGATAAAGGTGCCGTTAAATATTTTATGCCGGCAATGTTCAGAATTGATCTGGGCAAAACCGTAAATCTCCGAATCAGTCAGCCTGCGCCCGATCTTTTGACTTATGTTTTCAAGATATTCGATTTCATCATCACTCAGTGCCAGCCCTTCTTCCAGGTTGTATTTTCCGATGTCTTCAATTTCTTTTACCTGCTCCGGTTTGACCGGAATATCAAAAACTTCCTGGTTAAAACTGTCATAAAGTTGCTGAAGCATAGCATCATACTTCACATGTTCGGCATCGGTTACCTTTTCAAACTTTTCGATACGGATAATCCCTTTTATCCCCATGTTTTGTGTGATCTCAACAGCATTTGTACTCCAGGGAGTGATCATCTCTTTCCGCGGCCCCAAAAATGTTCCTTTGATTTCTTCTTCCTGAATCTGTTTGGCTCCGCTAAAAAGCCATTCCAGTTTAGAATGATCTTGTCCCGATAGATTAGTCGAAGACTGGACGACGAAATATTGGTAATTGCTGGTGCGGTAAAAAAAAATCATTTTTCTGCTTTTAAGGCCCGGGGCTGTCCGGTACAAAGATATAAATATGAAACAATTTACGAAAATGATTTACGAAGACGAGAGGAAGGAGGTGGAAGGATGGATCGAGGGATGAATGGATGATTGGGTGAATGGATGGTTGGATGGAATCATCAACAGAACTATCGAGCAATCGAATCCCGCACATGCGGAAGCAGTCGGACAATCGGGCAATTGGGCAATCGAACCATCCCTCACCCTTTCCCCACATCCTTTTCCGACACCCCGAAAACTTCATCGGGTTCAATGTTTCCACGTGGCTCAATGTGGACCAGCACATCATAAACATTGGGAATGGCTTTTTTGATTTCTTCTTCCACCCGACGAGCAATATCATGGGCTTCTTTCAGAGGAATACCTCCTTCCGCTTCTACATCAAGGGCAATCACATACAGGTAAGCCATTTTCCTGACCCTGATCCGGTGCGGGTTGAATGCCCCCTTCACCCGATAAACCGCTTTGATGACATTACCATAGACCTTTTCATCGTCCACACCATCCATCATCTCCAGGTTGGCTTGCATAAAAATTCGGAAAGCTACCACCATAATATAAAGACTCACACCCAGCGCAGTGATCACATCAATCACCGGCATTTTTAAAACAAAAGTGAAAATCAATCCCGTCAGAACGGAAACCGAGATCACCACATCATTCTGCATGTTGCGGGCGTTGGCGATCAGCATTGCGCTCTCCACCTTTTTTCCCACGCTGTGCAAGTATCCCGAAAGCAGGTATTTCCCGATGATGGAAATGATGATAACGTAAATGGCCAGCACTTCGGGAACTGCACGCTCCACCGGATAAATTAACTTGTTAACGGAAGTGATGGCCAGTTGTGCTCCCGCAAAAAAGATGATGAACGCCAGGACTTTTGTGGCAATGGTGTCGGCTTTATTGTATCCGTATGGAAATTTCGGATCGGGGGGACGGGCAATGACATGTGCCGTGTAAAGCGTCACCAGGGAGGTAATGATGTCGCTTGCCGAATCCACTCCGTCAGCCACAACAGCCAAGCTTCCGGCAATGATACCGGTTACGATTTTCAAAAGCGAAAGCAGCGCATTTCCGGCAATGCTTACCTGTGATGCCTTAATGATCTTTTTTTCGCGTTCGCCGACGGCCATGGAGATATTTTTTCAAAAATAAAAAAAGCTGCCAAACTTTGCGGGAATGACAGCTTTTTAATTACGTTTAAAATATAATACTGTTAAGTCAAGTTTAAAGAGGCGTTTTACTGAAAGTAATGATGAAATAAAAATTGCCTAATTATTAATTGCTCAAATTGACCTAAACAATTTCTAAATCCGAAATCTAAAATATTACCTCAAATGTTATTAAGAAGTTTAGAAATTTATCATTGGGATTTAATTTGAAATTTGATCAATTAGATCAATTTGTCATTGAAAATTCGAGTATAATTTTATTTGGGAAAATAAGATTAAAATACGACATTTAATTAATGACTTAACACTACAATTGTTCCCCAAGGAACCTTTCAGCTTCGATGGCAGCCATACAGCCTGTTCCCGCTGCCGTAACCGCCTGGCGGAAATGTTTGTCCTGCACATCGCCGGCAGCAAAGATGCCTTCAACGCTGGTGGCTGTGGAATCCGGTTTGGTGATCAGGTATCCCGTGTCGTCCATTTCCAGTTTTCCTTTAAAGATATCCGTATTGGGCTTGTGGCCAATGGCAACGAAAAAACCTTCGATATCAATTTTCTTTTCCTCGCCTGTTTTGTTGTTAAAAAGAATTGCACCGTTCAACGCTTTGGTAAATCCCTGCTCAACACCTACGATCTCTTTTACCTCATGATTCCATAAAATCTCGATGTTGGGTGTGTTGAAAACCCTTTTCTGCATGGCTTTGGAAGCCCTTAACTCATCACGACGATGGATCAGGTACACCTTGCGGCAAAGGTTGGCCAGATAGGTTGCCTCTTCGGCAGCCGTGTCGCCACCGCCCACCACGGCCACATCTTTTCCTTTGTAAAAGAAGCCGTCACAGGTTGCACAAGCAGAAACGCCGCCGCCTTTAAACCTTTCTTCCGACTCAAGGCCTAAATATTTGGCAGTGGCACCTGTAGCAATGATGATCGTTTCTGCCAGCAGTTCGGTACCATCGTCTATTGTCACTTTAAAAGGGCGCTTGCTTGTATCCACATCCGTCACCGTTCCCCACCGGACGTCGGTATCGAAACGTTCGGCTTGTTTTTTCATGTCTTCCATCATCTTCGGGCCTTCCACACCTTCGGGATAACCGGGGAAATTATCTACTTCCGTCGTTGTTGTCAACTGTCCTCCGGGTTCCATCCCTTCGTACATTACAGGTTTCAGATCGGCACGGGCAGCATAGATTGCTGCTGTGTAACCGGCCGGGCCGGAACCGATAATCAAACATTTAACTTTTTCCATTTCTGTTATTTTATTTTCTTGATTTGTCAGTAGCGGTTCACTACTCAATAAAAATGCCAACGGCTAAATAAAGGAATTTATTTATACGTGTCTGTCAATCTGTCCGAAGATGAGGGGTGGGATTTGCGATTAGTGATTGGTGATTAGCGATTGGGGATTAGTGAAGAGAGGGAACTGGATATTTTATGATAGTCTTCCAATCGTCCATCTATCCTGTTATTTTGATAATCCGGTTTTTCATTTTTAACTCCAATATATTATACCTTTGCATACCAATATTTTTACAAAATGATTAAAAAGTCAATTTCAATAACTACAGTCATATCGTTGCTTTTGGTTGCAATGTTTTTTTTAATGCCCGAAAGCACCTTTGCCCGGAAGAAAAAGAAACAGCAACTGGCCAAAGAAAAGTTAGAAATGGATGCCCTGGCACTGGCATTTGCCCGCTGCAAACTGGATTTGCTGCGTTATGAATCGGCACAAAAACCCGACAATAAAAACCTGGTGAAAGAACTTGCAATTTTTGCGCAGACGGAAGCACAGTTATCAAATCATGTATGGATGAAATACCAGACAACCGAAAGCCGGGAAAAAATGAATAAAGAGATAAAAAATGCAAAAAAGAAATTGACTGTTTGTATTAAATATCAGAATATTCAGGATGCCCTGGCACGGGAAAAAGAAAAAGCAAATTCAGAGAAAAAAGAATAAAATTTATTATCTTTGCAGCCGGAAAAATACCGGTTATCAGACCGGGAGTTCTTAACGATTTTTTAAAGATATTTGATCGCCTTCTCCGTCAACCGACGGATTCGGCGATCGGTGCGGGGTGTGGTGCAGTTGGCTAGCATGTCACGCCAGGGCGTGATGGTCGCAGGGTCGGGCGCTCACATTAAGTTGAAAAAAAATAGTTCTTAAATATAATCGGGGTGTGGTGCAGTTGGCTAGCATGCTTGCATGGGGTGCAAGTGGTCGCAGGTTCGAGTCCTGCCACTCCGAC
>CAZMOS010000026.1:0-6742 GCA_964567945.1 uncultured Lentimicrobiaceae bacterium | reverse complement strand
TAGCATGCTTGCATGGGGTGCAAGTGGTCGCAGGTTCGAGTCCTGCCACTCCGACTTAAAAGCCTTGATAGTTGTTATCAGGGCTTTTTTTATGAAAAGTGTTTTTGAAAACTTATTCCCGGCAGGACGAGAGGTTTATCCCGATACGCGAAGCGTCATCGGGAAGTCCTGCCACTCCGACGAATAAAAGAGATAACTTGTTTGATTATAAGTTGTCCCTTTTTATTTTGCCCTGATTTTTTATAAACCATTTGACATTACAGTATATTTGTTGTATATTTGCAGTATATTTACTTCAAAGGTGTAAAATCATGAAAGAAAAAGAGATCATTTTTGATCCAAAAAAAAGTATTAAAAGAGCTAAAAGGGGCAACAGGAGCAGATCTCATTGGAGTATAAAATTAGCCGAAAAAGAATATGTCTGGGGGTCAAATCTGGAAAGAATTGATATTATCAGAAAAAGATTGCCCTATGGTACAATTGAAGTAATCAGCAAAAATGCTGATTTACCGGTAAAGAATATTCTTCATCTGCTTGGAGTTCCTCAAACTACTTATAATAAAGGAAAGAGGGAAAAACAATTGTTAAGCGAACGAAACAGTGAAATCGTTCTTTTTTTAACCGAACTGTTAGATTATGGAAAACAGGTTTTTAACGGTGAAGTTCAGAAATTCCACAGATGGTTAAAAAAACCAAATAGTTCATTGGGTGGTGCCAGGCCAGACAGTTTTTTTGATTCTATAACCGGTATCCAAATTGTAAGAAATGCTTTGGACAGAATTGAATACGGAAATCTTGCCTGATGAGAGTTTATAGAATTGAGCGCAAAAAGTATCTGAATAAGACTTTAGAAGGTGTTGGCGCATTCATGTCAGATGGTTTTCGCTGGAATAGCAAGCATACCCGTATCGTCTATACTTCAGAATCCAGATCATTGGCGTTATTGGAAATAGCCGTTCATTTGGATTTAAGCAAAGATTTACCCGATGACAGATATTTTGTTGAGATAGACATCCCGGATGATATCAGGATTACAGTTTTAGACATCAATGACTTACCTGTAAACTGGGATATTAAACCACCAACGACAGAAACTCAATATATTGGTGATGACTTTGTAAAAAGCAATGTTTCTGCTGTTCTTAAAGTGCCGAGTTCTATTATTCATCAGGAATTTAATTATTTAATAAATCCTCATCATCCTGATTCAAAAAGAATTAAAGTAATTTCCAAAAATAAGTTGCTAATTGATGAAAGATTTAAAAATAAGTAACTGAAGCTTCGCACTTGATGAATAAAAATTATATAACTGGAATACATTATCTTAAACACTAGAAAAAACTTTGCGGTTCTTCGTGGCTTCCCCGCCTGCCGAAGTGGCTACGGCGGCAGGTTTGCGGTTCTTTGCGAAATAGCTGTTACGCAAAGTGACACAAAGAAAACGCAAAGTTACGCCAAGTGGGTTTTAATCAGAAATGGAAATTTCAAAATCTTGATATTGAATAAAGTATAAAATCAGCAACTCGTTTATTGAATTCATTATTAATCAACTATCAAGATATGCGAAACTTCAGTAAGTAACTAATCAGTAATAAAGAGCTTACCAACTCTTTTTTCGTTTCCCTTGAAAATCTTTTTTTGAATCCCGGCGCTTGCTTATATTTCTTTTGGATGCATAAGAAGGGCCGGAGCGCTTATTGCCTTCATCATCGCGGTTAACCCGGATGCTGCGCCCTTCAATGTTCACACCACGGAAACTTTCACTCAGTGCTCTGTCATAATTTCTCTCCACATCAAAGTAGGCACAGTTCTTTTGCAACTTTATCTCACCAAAATATTTTCGCTTGATCTCCGAAATGTCTGATAAAAAATGCAGCAGATCCGATTTGGTAACTCCATCTATGATGCCGACATTAATAAAATACCTGTGAAAATCATCTTTGCCGGCCTTTTTATCTGATCTTCCGTGTGTTTCGTTCAGGTCAGCCTCTTCCCCGCTTGGTACGGTGATATGATCTAATTGGGTGGTGATCAGACGCTTTAAAATATCTTCCTTGCTTAAATGAGCAAATTGACTGTGTATTTCATTCAAAATACCCTCCGCCTGTTTGTCAACCTGCGTGTTAACGATCAGGTTGGCCCAACTGTTGATCCGGCTCGACCGGAGTTCTTCAAATCCAGGCACTTCGATATGTGTAAACTTGATTTTGTTTTTCTTTTCCAATTCAGTAATGCGTTTCCCTTCGCGTGGATTGATGAATGCCAGCGAAATTCCTGTTTTTCCGGCCCTGGCCGTTCTTCCGCTTCGGTGTGTATAATATTCTATCTGGTCAGGTAGCGTATGATGAAAAACATGTGTCAGGTCATTAACATCAATGCCACGGGCAGCTACATCCGTTGCGATAAGCAACTGCATAGCCCTGTTTTTGAACCTCTTCATTACCGAATCCCTTTGCCCCTGCGAAAGGTCACCATGCAAAGCTTCAACACTGTAACCGAGATTGCCCAGTTCTTCGGCTAACTTCTGTGTTTCGCGCCTGGTGCGGCAAAACATGATCCCGCGCATACTGGGCTGAATATCCAGGAATCGCCTGATAGCTGTGGTTTTATTTGCTGTTTTGGTAACAACATATTGATGAATAATGTCTTTATTGATCTTCTCTTCCGTGTTGATGGATATTTCCTGTGGTGTTTCCATGTATTTACGGACAATTTTGCGGATTCCTGAAGGCATAGTGGCTGTAAACAACCAAATCGATCTGTCTTCACGTGTGTATGAAAGAATTTTATCAATGTCCTCTTTAAAGCCCATGTTCAGCATTTCGTCAGCTTCATCCAGCACAACGTATTTTACATCTTTAAGATCAATAGCTTTTCGTTTGATCAGGTCTAGCAGACGGCCCGGTGTTGCTACCACGATCTGGGTTGTTTTTTTAAGCGCCTTAATTTGGTTGGTGATGGCAGCGCCGCCATATACAACCTCCACATTCAGTTTTTTATTGTTTACCGTAAAGTTAACCAGTTGCTGAGCTGTCTGTTGTCCCAGTTCACGTGTTGGCGCCATAATAAGTGCCTGTGTATTTGGGTTGTCCAGGTCGATCATTTCGGCTAAAGGAAGTCCAAAGGCTGCGGTTTTACCTGTCCCTGTCTGGGCTATGCCGATAAAATCGGATGAACCTCTGTCCAGCAGTATCGGAATAGCTTTTTGTTGTATAGGTGTGGGTGTATTAAACCCGATTTTGTTAAGAACTTCAAGTGTTGGCTGCGAAAGTCCCAGTTCTGAGAATGTTTGCATCATTTGCTTTTTTTATAAAAAAGCCACCCAAACCGGATGGCTTTTTATGACTGTACTTTACTATAAAAGCTTAATTAATTAGCTTTACGTTGATGGCATTTAATCCTTTACGGCCTTGTTCAACATCAAATTTAACTTTGTCGCCTTCATTGATTTCATCAATCAGACCATTCTGGTGTACAAAGATGTCTGCTCCTTTGTCTGCCGGTTCAATAAACCCGAAGCCTTTTGACCTGCTGAAAAATTTTACTGTTCCTTCTTTCATTACTTATAATTTAAAAATAAAAAATGTGAATAGTCCTGCGTGGCAAGTGTCTTGTAGATAAAAAACGGCTAAACTTTAATAGATTTAGGGGATTCTTTCTTGAAAGGACTTTAATACACAGATACTGTTCTGTTAATAATTGCGGCAAAGGTACACTAATTTTTATCGCTCTGACAAAAAACGTAAAATAAGCTCCTGTTTTACTGTAAATTATCTGATGCTTATACGGAAAAAGGATCAGCGTAACCCCCTACAATACCGGCATATATTTGTTTTGGAATAGTTACTTTTACCAATTGAAATAATGCATATGACAGATAAAATAATTTCATTGATCGTTGCTAAAACGGCTATACCACAGGCCGGAGTAGAAAAAACGCTGGCGCTTTTACTGGATGGAGCCACCATCCCTTTTATTGCGCGATACCGGAAAGAAGCAACGGGAAACCTGGATGAATTGCAGATCGGGCTGATCAAAACGGAGTATGAAAAGCTGCAGAAACTGGCGCAGAGAAAAAAGACTGTTCTGAACTCAATCAGCGATCAGGGAAAACTGACGGATGAATTGAGGGCTTCCATTGAAGCCACTTACGATAGCACCGAGCTGGAGGACCTGTATCTTCCTTACAAGCAGAAAAGGAAGACCAGGGCCACCGTTGCACGCGAAAACGGCCTGGAGCCCCTGGCGAAGATCATCATGGCACAGCGCGAATTAAATATTGATAGCAGGGTTGCCTCTTTTGTTAAAGGAAATGTAAACACCGTTGAAGATGCGCTGCAGGGCGCCCGCGACATTATCGCCGAATGGGTAAACGAAAACAAAAAAGCCCGGGCGATCATCCGTCAGTTGTTTGCAAAACAAGCTATTATCACGGCTAATGTGATAAAGGGTAAAGAGGAAGAAGCACAGAAATACAACGATTATTTTACGTATGAAGATAAGCTAACGCGCTGCAAATCACATCGGCTGTTGGCTGTCAGACGCGGAGAAAAAGAAGGATTTTTAAGGGTGAGCATTCGTCCGCCTGAAAAATATGCGCTTGAGCGGCTCGAAAGGTATTTCATCAGGAATGATGCTGGCGGCCATGTAGCCCTGGCTGTAAAGGACAGTTATAAACGGCTCCTCTCCCCTTCAATAGAAACGGAATTTGCTGCCTCTTCCAAAGAACAAGCCGATGAAGAAGCCATAAAAGTGTTCGCGGAAAACCTGAAACAATTGTTGCTGACAGCCCCGTTGGGCGAAAAACGTATCCTGGCTATTGATCCCGGCTTTCGTACCGGCTGTAAAGTTGTCTGCCTCGATGCCCGGGGAAAACTGTTGCATAACGATACCATTTTCCCGCACCCTCCCCGGTCGGAGGAAAAGCAGGCGATGAGTAAGATCAATACTTTGGTACAGCAATATAAAATTGAAGCTATTGCCATTGGCAATGGCACGGCCGGTCGTGAGACGGAAAACCTGATTCGCAGGATACGTTTTCATGATGATGTGCAGGTGTTTGTGGTAAATGAAGCCGGGGCGTCTGTTTATTCTGCTTCGCCGGAAGCCCGTGAGGAGTTTCCTGATTACGATGTGACGGTACGGGGAGCCATATCCATTGGGCGCCGTCTGATGGACCCGCTGGCCGAGCTGGTAAAGATCGATCCGAAGTCCATTGGTGTGGGCCAATACCAGCATGATGTGGATCAGAAAAAGTTAAAGGAATCGCTGGATCGCGTGGTGGAAAGCTGCGTAAACCTGGTGGGTGTGGATGTGAACACGGCCAGTAAACATTTGCTCAGGTATGTTTCGGGACTGGGGCCGCAATTGGCACAGAATATCATAGATTACCGGAATGAATATGGCGCTTTCGACACCCGTGAGGCGTTGAAAAACGTACCACGCATGGGCGCCAAAGCTTTTGAGCAGTGCGCCGGTTTCCTGCGTGTGAAGAACGGAAGTAACCCATTGGACAACAGTGCCGTTCATCCTGAAAGTTATCATGTGGTAAAGAAAATAGCCCGTTCTGCCGGCTTGCAGGTTTCTGAGCTGATTGGCAACAAAGAAGTTATTGAAAAGCTTGATCTGATTCAGTTTGAAAGCGATAAAACAGGCCCGGCCACGCTCAACGACATCAAAAAGGAACTGCTGAAACCCGGACTTGACCCGCGTAAAAAAGCCGGGATCTTCGAATTTGCCAAAGGCATTCATAAAATCACCGACCTGAAGGCAGGTATGGTGCTGCCGGGCATTGTTTCCAACATTACCAATTTCGGGGCCTTTGTCAACATTGGTGTCAAACAGGACGGGTTGGTGCATATTTCGCACCTGGCCAACGAATTTATCAGCAATCCTGCTGATTATGTGAAACTGAACCAGCATGTGCGGGTGAAAGTGCTTAGCGTTGATGTGGAACGCAAACGGATCAACTTGTCGATGAAGGATGTGTGACGTCAGTAACCTCAGCATTGTACAAACAGAGAAGCAGGAATGTTGTTGCTGTTTGATGAAAGATTTAAAAATGAAAGTACGTAGAATAAAAGATTGTCAAAAAAACTTTAAACTGATCAGGCGAGATGTCTGTAGCCGAAAAGATTTAATAATATTGATTGTTTTTGCATATTCAATAAATACTTTATACCTTTGAATGGTAAACAAACCGACATTAACCAATAATGATATTCATCTGTGTTAGCTACAAGAACCTAATGAAAGTAATGAAAGTAAGTAGCGATATGGATGAGGCAATAATAAAAGTAATAACAGAAAGCAAAAACCCAAACAAAAAACCACTGATTCCACATCAATTTTAGGTGTTGTTCGGGAGTTTTTGTTATGATAAAAGGAGTTGGCAACAAGCAATTAAATAAATAAACGAAAACATAATAAAAATGAGTGCTCTTATATATCTGCGAAATTGGAAAATAAAAACATTGATTCTCATCTTGATACTTTTTTCAGTTCAATGTTGTTTCTTCCAAGAAAAAATTGAAATCAAAGACAAAATACCTGCTTATAGAAATGCAATAAAAGGATTTGCCTTCGCTTTCCCGATTTATGGAGCAAGTGTATCACTAGGATATGAAAGAAACTTATCGAAACACAGTGTTATTGAGTTTGGAACTTACTATCGTTTCTTTGTTGATGAAATGGGATTAAAGTATCATATAATCTGTATTATGCCAGCATACAGATATTATAC
>CAZMOS010000025.1:0-28201 GCA_964567945.1 uncultured Lentimicrobiaceae bacterium | reverse complement strand
CGATTACAACCCCGACTGGCCGGGCATCATGAAAGCCGTTGACGATTTTTCCGCTACCATTCCCGAACCCCTGATCGTCCTCCCGGATCAGGACAGCAGCGTGATGATATTCAAAAGCAAACAATGATCTGCCCCGCTTCAGGTGTCCACACCTGAAGTTAAAAACTTCCCGATGCTTTTCCGGATTTGCGCCAAAGACTCTCTCCAAAGGAGTCCTTTGGACCTATGGAGTAATCCGGAGGCCACTCATCCAACCTTCCAGTTGAAACAAATCAGTTACCCGGTCATTTATGGCCGGGAAATTCCTACCTTGCATTTCGTTTTTAAAACCAACAAAAATGAAAGCAGTATTATCTTTTCTTGTTGTTTTGCTTGCCGTTAACCTTACTGCGCAGCAAAGTTTCCAGAATGTAGCCCCTGCGATGGGTATCACCGGGATGACCGGCCTGGGCCACGCTGTGGGCTGGGGCGATATTGACGGCGACGGCGACCCCGACCTGGGTATCTCCAACCAGGAAGGCGACGGTTTCTGGTTCTTCCGCAATGATGGGGATCATTTTACGAATATCACCGCATCCGCAGGATTGAGCGGTCTGGGTGCCAACAAGATCATCATTGCCGAAGTCACCGGCGACGAATACAACGACCTGATCCTGCGCACACGCTCCTCCACACAATACCTGTTTGAAAGTAACGGCGACGGCACGTTCAATGACATCACAGGTTCCTCCGGCATTGGCGGGGCAGCCGTTTACAATATCGCCGACTTCGACAACGACGGGCTGACCGACCTGCTTTCCGTTGCCGGAAACAACCTGTCCATCCTGTACAACAACGGCGACAAAACCTTCAGCGAAGCGGAAATCATTTCCCCTTTGCCCGATTTTATGGGCATGGCCGTACTGGACTACGACCGCGACGGCAATATGGACATCTACTGGACCACTTACGGCGACAATCCCAACACCCTTTTGAAAAATAACGGTGACGGCACCTTTACCGATGTCACCGACGAAGTCGGCGTGGAGTTCACCCAGGGCGCCCACGCACTGGACGTGGGTGACTTCAACAACGACGGTTACATTGACATTTACGTGGGCAGCTATTCCGACCTGAACTGCAAACTGTTCAAAAACAACGGCGACGGCACATTCGAAGACATCGCGGCATCTTCCGGCACAACCGGCCACCACGACACCCGGACAACGGCTTTCACCGATTACAACAACGACGGCTACCTGGATATTTTTTCTTCCCACCACGATTTTTATTCTTACAGCAACACGATGCTGAAAAACAACGGCGACGAAACCTTCACCGAAGTGGCCCCTTCGCTGGGCATTTCGGGCGAATGGATCGGCGATTATTTCGGGCAGGGATGGGCCGACTTCAACCTGGACGGCGGCATGGATTTCTTTGCCGCCGGTCACATTGACAAGTACAACCTTTTCAAAAACACCAACTGCCCGGGCACTTACCTGATAATTGATCTGAAAGGCATCGTCTCCAATCCCAACGGCATCGGCGCACAGGTGGAGGTGTGGTTCAGCGGATTTCACATTTCCCGTAATATGTTACCCAGTGGCGGGTTTCACGATTTCAGCAACCTGCGCCTCCATTTCGGCATCAACGGCGTCTATTCCGTGGACAGCATCACCGTGTTCTGGCCGTCGGGTATCGTCCAGAAACTGGGCTACACTTTCGGAAACCAACTGGTCACCATTACCGAAGATACTACCACCACTGGCATTCACCCGGAAGTCATTGTCTGCCAGGCGCCGCTGACAGTTCAGCCCAATCCCATTGTCCGTAAAGCCACCCTCACGTTTTATCAGGAAAAGGCAGACAAAGTCACCCTGTCTTTATCCGACACACAAGGCCATCTGGTTAAATCCATTTACAACGGATACCTGAACCGGGGCGCCCGGGAATTTGACTTTCATGTTGAGGGCCTTCCGGCAGGACTTTATCTTTTGAAGGTGGAAGTCAACGGTTATATTCAGGTCAAGCGGGTGATCATTCAAAAAAGTTATTGACGGGAGTTGAAAAAGCAAAAAAAATCTTACCGGTTTCCCAAGATCTTTAGGTGTTATTCGGTATATTTGTTAGCAATAATAAGGAATTATGTGAAAGGTTAAAAAAAATGATTTTCTTAAAATGATAATTCTATCAAGCTTAAATTTAAAGAAGAAACAACTTGTTTGTTCATCATTAGAGAAAATGACAGACATTGGTTTCAAAATAATTGACAAGCTTGAAGACAAGACATTTAATGTAGACAAATTAATCTATCGTGACTATTTTGAGCGTTTTATTTTCTGTTTTGACACAATAAAAACTCTGCTCCCAGAATACAGCGAAAGTACTTTTTCGAAAGACTATACTATTGCTCTTACATTAAGAACAAGTCTATTAGACTTCTTGAACGTTGTATATTTGACTATTCTCTTTCAAGAGTACGACCCAACAGTACAAAGAAAATGTGAT
Source organism: uncultured Lentimicrobiaceae bacterium (assembly GCA_964567945.1). GTDB lineage: Bacteria > Bacteroidota > Bacteroidia > Bacteroidales > F082 > JAADID01. Next base: position 25,714 of record CAZMOS010000025.1, on the reverse strand, counting down.
TACAAATCAGAGCTTGGTAAAGTATTGTGTAGTCATCTTAGAAGAACATTTTACAGATTTAATAAAGAGTATTTAAGTGGAAATTTCAGCCAAAATAACTTCACAAAAACAATAAAGAATTTATATCATGATTATATTTTTCTTTTTAATACTAAAGAAACTTTAAACATAGAAAACCCATCAGAAACATTAATTTACAAACAAGAAATATCAAATAAAACAATAATTAATAAACTTAAAGCTAGTTCGGATATTAATATACGTAATTATGGAAGAGCTATAGGATTTTACGAACTTTATTCTAAATATGAACATTATGGGATACTAAGTAGAAGATTTCTTCGAGTCGATGTAAACGAAAGATTTAGAAATATTCTTGAATCTATAAAATTGCTAATTGTTGGTGCAACTGCTTCAATCACTTTTTTTCGCAATGTTACCGACATTGAAATTGAAGAGAAAGAATTTATTAAGAATAGTCGTATTCTGAATGGATTATTAAAATTAAAAATTTGAAAAACCCTGCACTGGCGAATAGACAATAGCAGTATCCGTGTTTTATGAACCCCCTCTGGCGAGTCTTGTGGGCAGGCCTTGCGCGTGGTTGACTTGGGCCGGGCTAAAACTTCAAATCTGCATTTAGTATTCTTTCCACAAAAAGAAGAATATCTATTCGGTTAACAATGTTTTGCCTGTTAAGAAAGTTACTGTCTGTATGACCCCGCACAAGTCTCACTAACCCACAAGCCGGGCTGGAAGACTTACGCGAGGGGGGAAAGATTCGCTGCCTGATTTTCTTTCTGTTGCTTTGGCAAGACCGGCGCTCAATTGCGTTTTAAATTATGCCTGCCCGCCGTGCAAGACTTCGGCAGGCGGGTTGGGCTAAACCACTGATGAACAAGGTTCCTGCCTATGGGGATTTAATGCTTTTGGCTGGTTCTTTTCCTGTTGTTTTTGCCCTTTTTTGTCATCTTGTGAAGCCGGGTTCTATGGATTAGGCGGTTTGACGGTCTTTTTTGCTTAAACATGTATATATGTCATTGGGCGAGTGACGGTTAAATTCAAAGATTATGAACTTCAAAAACTAACTATCGCATTAAGTTTAAAAAAATAGACAATTATACTAATGACTGGTTATAGCTCTATCTGAGGGGATTTCAATAAAAAAGAATCCTTCTGATTTTATTATAGTTGGTGTTCTTGGATTTCGATTGATACAAATAAAGAAACCGGGATTTGATTTGTCCATAATGCCGTTAAATCCCCCGTTGAAAAAAAACCGGTTTATTTTTTACGTACTGCCCGTAATTTGATTACGATTGCGCAGGTTGCTTGATGCAATTTTATACATTTGTGCCTTCGATCAAATAAACTTTAATCTCCAAATCTTAAATAGAATAAAATGAGCAAACCTATTGACACCGGGGTTATCCTCAAAAAACTCGGAATAACGGAAATCCATGCCGGCGTATGCACCGGCACACAATGGTTCGAAACCGAAGGCGCTGTCACCTCATCCGTCTCCCCCATTGACGGGAAAGAGATCGCCAGAGTAAAAAACGCCACCATGGACGATTACGAAATAGTGATGCAGAAAGCACAAAAGGCATTCAAAGTGTGGCGCAGGGTTCCGGCTCCCCTTCGCGGAGAGGTGGTCAGGCAGATCGGTCTTGCACTGCGCGAATACAAAGAAGAACTTGGCGCGCTGGTAACTTATGAAATGGGCAAGATCTACCAGGAGGGCTTGGGTGAAGTCCAGGAGATGATTGATATCTGCGACTTTGCCGTAGGGCAGTCACGCCTGATCAACGGCGTGAACCTGCAGTCGGAACGCGTTGACCACCGCCTGTCGGAGCAATACCATCCGCTGGGCATCGTGGGGCTGGTCACCTCTTACAACTTCCCCGTGGCCGTATGGGCCTGGAACACGGCCCTGGCAGCCGTTGCCGGTGATGTAGTCGTCTGGAAACCTTCTTCCAAAACGCCGCTGACAGCCATCGCCACCATGCACATCATTCAGGATGTTCTGAAAAAGAACAATGTGCCTGAAGGTGTGTTCAACCTGGTGGTGGCCAAGTCCTCGGTGATGGGCGACAACTTCCTTGCCGATAAACGCATTCCGCTGCTTTCGGTCACCGGTTCCACTGCCGTGGGCAAACGCGTTGGCGGTATCGTCGGGAAACGGCTGGGCAAAACCATCCTTGAACTTGGAGGCAACAATGCCGTTATCATTACCCCGAGCGCCGACAGGCAAATGGCCATTATGTCCACCGTTTTCGGAACCGTGGGCACGGCAGGACAACGTTGTACTTCCACACGCCGGATCATCATTCACGAAAACATTTATGATGAAGTAAGAGATAAGTTTATTTCAGCTTATAAAAACATACAGCCGCGTATCGGCAACCCGCTGGATGAGCATACGCTGGTCGGGCCGCTGATTGATCAGAGCGCCGTTGAGGCCTTTCGGTTTGCACAGAAAGAGGTGGTTCGCGAAGGCGGGAAAATACTGTTCGGCGGGCAGGTGCTGGAAGGCAAAGGCTTTGAATCGGGCAACTATGTGGTCCCCTGCATCGCGGAAGCCGAAAACCACTATAACATCGTTCAGGAAGAAACATTTGCGCCCATTGTCTATCTGATCAAATACAAAGGTGAGATCATGAACGCCATTGAAATACAGAACGATGTGCTACAGGGGCTTTCTTCTGCCTGCTTCACATTGGATATGCGCGAGGCCGAGACATTCCTTTCGTATGCCGGCTCCGACTGCGGTATTGCCAACATCAACGCAGGCACCTCGGGAGCCGAGATCGGCGGTGCTTTCGGCGGCGAAAAAGATACGGGCGGTGGCCGCGAATCGGGTTCGGATGCATGGAAAATATACATGCGCCGTCAGACCAACACGGTGAATTTCAGCAAAGATTTGCCACTGGCACAAGGTATCCATTTTGATATTTGATAAAATTAACAAATCAAGTTTCAATGTTGTCACGCAAAGGCGCAAAGGCGCAGAGTAATTTAAGGGCTGAAATTCAAAAAAACACCTTTGCGAACTTTGCGGCTTTGCGTGAATGATTAATTTTTTAAACCTAAATAATAAAATTATGAAAATAAGAACTATCTTCTGGCTGTTTATAGCCATCCTGTTTCTGGGCACCACGGGGATGGCCCAGGACACAACAAAAACTAAAAAAGGGTATGTTTTTACGGATGAGATCATCATTCCGCATACTTCCGTCAAGAATCAGTACCGCTCAGGCACCTGCTGGAGCTTTTCAGGGTTAAGTTTTATAGAATCCGAACTGATGCGCATCAGTGGGAAGGAATATGACCTTTCGGAGATGTTTTGTGTAAATCACACCTACTCGGATAAAGCCTCAAAATACGTGCGTCTGCATGGCAACATGACTTTTGGAGCCGGTGCTGAATTTACCGACGTTTTCCGCGTCTGGAAACTCTATGGCATGGTTCCCGACACGGTTTATCCCGGACTGGACTACGGTACAAAAATGCACACCCACGGAGAGATGGATGAAGTGCTGAAAGATTATGTTGAAGCCATTGTGAAAAACAAAAACAGGAAACTCACGCCTGTATGGCATGAGGGCTTTGACAAAGTAGTGGATACCTACCTTGGCGACCTTCCGGAGAAATTTACTTACAAAGGAGAAGAATACACACCGAGGAAATTTGCCGATATGACCGGGTTTAATCCTGACAACTATGTGGAACTGACCTCTTATATGGCGCATCCTTATTATCAGGAGTTTGATATGTCCATTCCGGACAACTGGCTGTGGGCGCCCATCTGGAATGTTCATCTCGGTGAGATGATGGAGATCATTGACTATGCCCTTGAACATGGTTATTCTGTGGCCTGGGGTGCCGACGTCAGCGATAAGGGCTTTTCGTGGAAAAACGGCGTGGCCATCATTCCCGACGAAACAAGGCCCGACCTCACCGGCACGGAAAAGGAAAAATGGGAAGCGCTGACCAGAAAAGAAAAACAAAAAGCATTATACAGTTTTGACGAGCCGGAGAAAGAAAAAACCATTACCCCCGAAATGCGTCAGCAACATTATGACGATTACCTGGTTACCGACGACCACGGCATGCACATCATCGGAGTGGCCAAAGACCAGGACGGAAACAAGTTTTACAAAGTGAAAAATTCCTGGGGTACCGAAGGCACAAAATACGATGGTTACTTTTATGCCTCCGAAGCTTATGTAAAACTCCAGACCATCGGTATTGCCGTTCACAAAGACGCCATCCCGAAACAGATCAGGAAAAAGCTGGGGCTTTAACGTACAGGCAATTTGTACCGGCGACTTTAGTCGCCTAAAAAAAATTTTAACCCGCCTCACTGCTTTGGTTTGGCGGGTTTTTAAAGTTATCCTATTTTTGCCGCCGCAATGTCATCAGGAAAAATCAGATCTCTTCTTTCGGGCTTAACATTCGCGTTTTTGATGTTAACGGCTTTCTCTGCTTTCAGCCAGATCAATTACGAGCATTTCCTGTATGCCGGCCAGCGTGACCTGCACGAAGAAAAATACCTGGATGCCATCAACAAATTCAATGTGGCCATCACAGCAAAAAAGGACGGGTTCGAGGCCTATTTTCTTCGGGGCATTGCCAAATTCAGCCTGGGAGATTACCAGGGAGCCATCAACGATTTCAGCAAAACCATTTCCATACATCCGTTATACGTCAGGGCGTATCTATACAGGGGCATTGCCTACAACAGGGTAAATGATTTTGCCCATGCACTCAATGATTTCAACAAAGCCCTTGAGATAGATCCTTTTAACCCGGATGTATTCCAGGCACGCGGTGACACAAAAATGGACATCAAAAATTACAAAGGGGCCATTGACGATTATTCCTCGGTCATCCGCCTGAAAGACAACATACCCTCTGCCTGGCTGAACCGTGGGATCGCTTATTATTTTACGGGAGACAAAAAACAGGCGTTGAAGGACATCAACAAAGCTATTTATCTTGATTATTTTAATGATGAAGCCTGGACCAAACGCGGCATGATCAGGTATGAGCTGGACAGCCTTCCACAAGCCCTCGAAGATTTCAATCATGCCATTTCACTGAACAATAAAAATCCGTTCATCTATTTTCAGCGGGCCCTGACTTATCTCAAACTTGGCGACACAACAGCCACATTGAACGATTACAACAAAGTACTTTCCCTTGACCCGGATAATGCCCTGACATATTATAACCGTGCGCTGATCTACTCGATGCAGGAAAAATATGACAGCGCATTGGCCGATTATGCTAAAGTGATCAGCATCAACCCTTACAATGTTTACACTTATTTCAACAGGGGTGCATTATATGCCCAAATGGAAAAATACAAGAAAGCCGAGGAAGATTTTACCAAAGCCATCGAAATTTTTCCGGACTATGCCGGCGCCTATGTCAACCGCTCGGCAGTCAGGGAGCGGCTACACGATACAAAAGGAGCCATGCAGGACCATGATGCTGCTATGAACATCATTGCCATGGCTAACAGTGATGAAGGTAAATATGCCGCAATCTATAAACGATATGCCGATTCGGCTTATTTTAAACGCATCATTGAGTTTGAGGCCGACTTTGTGACCGGCGACATGAAAAAAGGAAGAATACAATTTCAAAGGGTCCCGATCGAACCCAAACCGAACATTTTCCTTGTGTATGCCTTTAACCTGCCCGATTCTGTTTATGAGAAATACAAAAACTTTGAATACTTCGACGATGGCATTTCCCAGTTCAATGCAACCAACACACTGGGCATTCGTTTTGTTTTTACCACCCTGAAATGGCCCGTCAAAAAGGAAAAAGCTTTTGAAGAATTGAAAAAGATCAACACCCGGCTGATGGAATCGGGCGACACGGCCGGGGCATGGTTTATGACAGGGGTTATCAACAGTATGCTGGAAAATTACAGTGAGGCCATCAACAACTATGACAAAGCCATTGCAAAAGACGCGACGATCTCTTATGCTTACCTGAATCGCGGCACTTCCCGTTTTGAACTGGATGAAAGCATTTATGCAGAAAAGCAGTATTCGGATGCCATTACCATCAGCAGAAGCTCATTTGGTAAAGGAAAAAAACCGTCTGTGAAACCGCCCACGCACGAAAGAGTCTTACAGGACTATAATATGGTTCTCGCACTGAATCAGAATCTGCCGTTTGTATATTACAACAGGGCAAACGTGAAAATTGTTTTGAAAAAATATCAGCGTGCCATTGACGACTATTCCATGGCCATCCGACTGGAGCCCAAAATGGCAGAAGCCTATTACAACCGCGCCTTGACACTCCTGTTTTTAAGAGAAGAAAAACTGGCCTGCAAAGACCTGAGCAAGGCCGGAGAGCTGGGCATTACCGAAGCCTATAATGTGATCAAAAGGTACTGCCACTGAGGCGGGATGATTCGTTTCAGTCTTCAGTCAGCAATCTTCAGCCAGCAATCTTCAGTCTTCAGTCTCCAGACTATCAATAATAATTCATCCCAAAATCCTGCATGTGCATAAAAAATCCGGTTGTCAGGCCGACAATGATAAAAACAACGCTGATGATGATACCGACAAGTGCCAGCACCCCGTAAATTGTGAAGAAAGTAGCCAGGCTGTTCTGGGCCTTGATCATTAATTCTTTGTTGCCCGTAACATGAGCCTGTTCAATGCGGTTAGCAGCCTGCATCAGCAAAACGCCAAGCCAGATGGGCAACCAGGCGATGATGATGCCCACAATACTGATAGCCAGGATTACACCGTAAATGATCATTAAAATACCGATGAGTTTTATCCATCCTTTGCTGCTGTACAAAGGGAAACTCATTTGGGTGATAAATTCCGGTTCCGGGTTCTGATTTTGAATTTCATTTTCCATAATTGTGGTTATTTAGTGAATGACTGTTAAAATAAGTTCGGTTAAAGTTCCGAAAAAATCCGGTTTGTCCGATAAAATCCGACGGAAATAATCAACCGCCTCTGTTTTCCTGATTATTATTTCTTTCCCTGAATTATTCTAACATTCAATAGTGGACAAAAAGTTTATCAACTTAAAACCACTCACAATGTTTTTAGCATAGTTTTGTAAAATGAATTCCCGGATCGAAAATAACGGAAAATTAATGTCATGATCAGGAAAATTTTACTGAATAAATATTTTTATACCGGCCTGGCATTCCTGGTGTGGATGTCTTTTTTCGATCAGGACAATTTTATCGAACAATACCGTCTTTCTCAAACACTGAAAGACCTGCGGAGCAAAAAGGAATATTACCTGCGGGAAATCGCAAAAAACAAACAAAAGATCAAACTGTTGGAAACCGACAGCGCTTACCTGGAAAAATTCGCCCGTGAAAAATATTACATGAAAAAGGATAACGAGGAGATATTTGTCATCATCAAAGCAGAAGATGAAGAATAAAAACCCCTACCCTTTTCTGGCTTTTTTCAGTGTGGAAAAAGCTTTATCCACATCATTCTCATCAAGGATGATGGAAAATTCGTTGGTGGTGGACAAAATCTCGGTAATATTGATCCCCTCCCAGGCAATCATTTTAAGGATGTAATAGTAATAACCGGCAATTTCCGTATTTTCATCGGGCAAGTACAAAGTAATGCACGCCAGATTATCCGTGTAAGCTATTTGTTTTTCATTCATCATAAAATCTTTCAGTTCCTGGCTTGCCCACTGGTTGAGTATTATTGTCGTTTCAAACACCCCTTGCGAAAATGTGTAAAACAAACCTTTCTTTTTACTGAAAAGCCTTGATACTTTTGCCAGCCGTCCCGGAAGAGTTGAAGAGTTTTCATAAGTAAATACCGAAATATCCGACCTGACAATGATGTTGGAAAGATTCTTGAGCAGATTACCTGAACGTATTTTAATAACTGCCAGTTTTCCGGGCTGGTGCCGCTGGATGGCCATTACAATCGCCCCACCGGCTGCCTGCTTACCTGTTTTTAATCTAACCTCAGGCATAATTTTTCTTGCAAGCGATGTCAAGTTGATCAGACCCTCATCAATGGATTCTTCCAAATAGGGCTTTGATCTTAAAATTCCGTCAACGGCTTCCTGGATTGTCATGGTTTTTGTGATTTTGTTACAAATATAACAAAATGTTATAAATTGGTTATAAATGTTTGTAAAAATAAAACCGGATAAAATATTCTTTCATTTTTGCATCAAAAAACAGGAAACAACATGTTTGAACACAGTCTTATTGAAACTTTCAGATCAATGAAAACGCCATTTTATTATTATGACATGGAATGGCTGGAAACAAATCTCCGAACACTCCGGCATTTGTCGGATCAGATGAATGTCAGGGTTCTTTATGCGCTGAAGGCAAATGCGAATGCTCCGGTACTGAAACTGATAAGCGATTATGGATTCGGCGCCGACTGTGTGAGCGGGAACGAGGTTAAAAAAGCGATTGAAACCGGTTTCCCGGCTGACATGATAGTATTTGCGGGTGTGGGCAAAACGGATGAAGAGATCAGGTATGCACTGAGACAAAAGATCAAATGCTTTAATGTGGAGTCCATTCACGAATTAAAAGTGATTGATGACCTTGCCCGCCGGATGAGTGTTAAAGCGCCTGTAGCCCTTCGCATTAACCCGGATGTGGACGGGCGGACTTTACCCGGGATCACCACCGGCTTAAAAGTCAATAAATTTGGCATTGGCCGGAATGAAATACCGGAAGTCCTCGAACTTTTACATCATTTACAGCATATTACTTTCAAAGGGCTTCATTTTCATGTCGGTTCACAAATCAGGGAAATGAACGTGTTCATGGAGCTCTCTCAGAAAGTCAATCAGATCCAGGACATTTTCATTAAAGCCGGCTTTGTTCCCGGACTTATTAATCTGGGTGGCGGACTGGGTATCGATTACCAAAATCCGGACGATGATGCTGTTCCCGGTTACGGGAATTATTTCAGGGCGTTTCTTGACACTTTGAACCGTTTACCCGGGCAGGAATTGTATTTTGAACCGGGAAGGTCTGTTGTCGGGCAGTGCGGCAGCCTGGTTACTTCGGTATTGTTTCTGAAAAAAAGCGGTCATGTAAATTATGCGATTGTGGATGCTGGCATGAATCATTTTATCCGGCCTGCTTTGTATCATGCGGAACACAAAATACAAAATCTGACAGGCATTGGAAAAGAAATAAAATACCACATTGCAGGGCCGGTGTGTGAATCGTCTGATATTTTCGGGAAAAATATTTTACTTCCCGAATTAAAGCGGGGCGATTTGATCGCGATAAGAAGTACGGGAGCTTATGGTGAAGTAATGTCATCGCATTATAATCTCAAAGAACCGGCACGTGCAATTTATTCCCACGATTTTAAACAAACAGGGATCAGTAAGGTCATAAGTTGATATAAAAGACTGGTTTTTTTGAGACTGCCTTATTTTTCCGTTTTTCCGGTAAACGGATAATTTCTTTACTTTTGGTCACCTAACACATTGACCCTTGAGTTTTCGGCACTTTATTATCATTGTTTTTATATCTGTAAGCATTTCAGGCATAACGCAAGATGTTGAAATAAACAGGAATTGCCGGGAAGCTTACCAACATATTCTCGCCCTTGATTTTGCACGGGGACGAAAGATAATTGACCTGGAGAAAACGGAAAATCCGGAAAATCTTTATGTCGGATATCTTGAAAACTATATTGATTTTCTCACAGTTTTCATCGGCGAAGACGAACATATTTTCGACAGCATTTCTGATATTTCCGATGAAAGATATGACCGGTTGAAAGAGATAGACCTTAACAATCCTTACCGGGATTACCTTCTCGGCAACATGAACCTTCAGTGGGCGGTCATGCGTTTGAAATTCCATAATTATTTTTATGCCGCCCTTGAGATCAACCGTGCTTACCGGCTGCTTACCGGCAACAAAGAAAAATTTCCCGATTTTGTCCCTAACGACATAACGCTTGGCGTTTTGCACATCATGATTGGAATGGTTCCCGATAATTACCAGTGGATCCTGCGTTTGATCAATATGAAAGGCAGCGTGGCACAGGGACGCATGGAACTCCGGCAGGCACTCATGACTTCCGACAGTAATCCGGAATATTCGTATTTAAAAGATGAAATCCTGTTTTTTATGGGTTTTGTGGAATTGAATATTGACCCTGACAGACAACAACTGGATTCGCTTTATCAACTGATTGTTACGGCCGGTAGCAACAACCTTCTTCTCTCCTATCTACAAATCAATATTCTGATGAAAACAGGTAAAAATGATGAAGCTCTCCGGCTGTTTGAAAGGATCAACCGGATGAGTGGTTATTACCCTTTTTATTATCTGGATTATTTGCAGGGGGAATGTCATCTGCGCAAGCTGGAAACTCAAAAAGCCGATCCGTATTACGGCATTTTTCTGAATCACTTTAAAGGAAAAAATTACATCAAAGATGCCTGGCGGAAAAAAGCATGGGTTGCCTTGCTCAATAACGATGTGCCAAATTACAGGTATTTTATGGACAAAGTCGTTGAAACGGGCAATGATGATGTTGGACAGGACAGGGATGCGGAACGGGAAGCCGAAAAAAACAAAATCCCGAATGTTGACCTCATCAAAGTCCGTTTGTTATTTGACGGAGGATATTATGTGCAGGCTGACAGCATCTTGTCGTTGATGGATAATACCGGATTGAATGATGAAGAAAAAGTTGAAAAAGTTTATCGCAAAGCACGGATTGCCGATGAGACCGGCGATAAAAAAATTGCAGATTATTATTACCGTCAGACCATTGAGGAGGGCAAATATCTCACCCGTTATTTTGCCGGGAATTCAGCATTGAAGCTGGCTGAAATGTATGAATCGGAAGGCGATACGATGAATGCTTTAAAATATTATAACCTCTGCCTGAAACTGGATTTCGATGAATACGAAGCCGGCATTCACAGCAAGGCAAAAACAGGAGTGAAAAGACTGGAAGATTGAGTTTTTTGGAGTTACTGGTTAATGGACTCTTCCAGGTCCGCACATGCGGACTCTGGAAGGCCTTTAATTTCCAACGGACTTGCGCACTATACCTCCTTGGGGGGGGAGAATGGGGCGCAACTTCGTAATTTAATATTCATCAACCAACTGAAACCGCTCACCCCCTTATTTCGTTTAGCTCTGAATCATTGCCCGGAAGGATGGTTCTCCCCCACAGGGGGAGTTAGAAAGGGTTGGGAGGGCAGCAATGATGAAGAGTCCTGAACAACAAATGGAAAAACAAAGTCCTGCTACCCAAATGTGATCATTTCTTTTTGGTTTTATGAATGATGTATTTGAAAGTCAGTGCAAACTGCTGTATGAGAAAAGCGTTGCTGACGGGATTTGTTTGAATGTTTTCAGTACTGTAAAAATAATAATCCAGGTTGCCTGTGGCCCGTGAGTAAGCAAAATTCAATTCAAAATTATCAGCCCTGTATCCAATACCTCCGGTAATATACTGCCTTGCGCCGTCATTCAGATTATTCGTGTAAGGACTGCCGTAAAAAGCATATCCTGCCCGAAGATAAATGCTTGCTATCCGCCATTCCGTCCCCACCCTGAAATTCGTTGCCGACTTAAAAGAAGCTTTAATGTCACTGTTTTCAAAAGCAAAATCATAATCCTTGGCTTTAAATTTGGAGGTTGAGTAGTTAACATATTCGTACTCTCCTGAAATAAATCCTATTTTTTTGATCACAAAAGCCAGGCTCCCGATGACCCTCATGGGTGTAGTCAGATGATATTTGTATTCTCCGGCAGGTGATTGCTGAAGTTGCTGAAAATCATCCTCCAGGTCAGCATAAGTATCTGTTGACCAGGTATCTTTCATGCTGAAGTAATAAGTGGGCGTATGAAAAGCGATACCTATTCTGATCAGGTCAATCGGCCTGATGATGGCGCCGAGTTTTAAATTGATCCCCCAACCGTTTGTTTTCAGATATTCAGTGTAACTCCACATGTTAAAATAAGGGATCGTATCGGCAATATCCGACTCTGTAAAAACAGATGTGCGGTAATATCGTGTGAACGGTAATCCGAGTGATGCTCCCAGGTATAGCACATCATTAAAATTGGCTCCGCCCGAAATTAAAAATTCATTGGTTGATCCTTTGGCGTTGATTTGCTGGGTTTGTAGCACGCCTCCGTAAGGAACAGGTGTATAATACTGGTCGGTAGTTCCTGGAATGGTGTCCAGCAGGTAAACATACCATGCAGGACTCAGATCAAATGCATAAGGACCGTGTGTATCATCCAGCAGCCGGTAATCCACCCCGTTGGCTTCCTGATTGTAAACGTCAAGTTTTGAATTTTCCGTGTTGATCCCCTGCATCAGTGAATTGCTGTTGTAGTTGTTCAGTCGGTTCATTCCAAATCCCAGTTGCCAGTATTTCCAGCCTGATGCGCCTCTTCCAAGTCTTTTGGACAAGACGTACCCAAAGTTACTCAGGTCAAACATTGTTTTGGAATCGCTGGTGGCTGAACCATTGTAATCGGAGTTTATTTTGCCTGTATAAACTTCGGGTGTAACGGAAAAATACCTGGACCGGTAAACACCGATTCCACCGGGGTTAATACTTAACGAAGAAAAATCCCCTCCCATTGCACTGAAAGCACTGCCCGTCGCCATATTTCTGGCCGTGCCCTGCCAGTAAACCTGTGAGAATCTCAAAGCATCCTCGGCATACTGGGCTTGCAGGCCTGAAACGAGCACAACAAAAGCACTTATAAAAAGAATTCTTTTCACAGTTCGTCAAATTTAGGATAATAAAAGTAATAAAAAGGAGGACAAAGTCTAAAATATTTTAACGTTTTCCGCCACCTCCGCGGGAAGTCGAACCCGAAGACCTGGAACCGGAACTTCTGGAAGCACCACCTCCGCCACTCCGGCTAAAAGATGACCCTCCCGAGCTGCGCGAAGGTGAAGAATAGCTTCTGGAACCCGCGTTGGAACGTGACGGTGAGGAATAGGACCTCGTCGTTGTTGTTCTCGTTGGAGAATAATTCCGGCTGGGTGAACCTGAATTCAGATTGCTTCTTGTTCTTGCCGGAGAACTTGTTGTTTTCGTCCTCGAATACGGATTATAATTCTTGGTTGTCGTCCTGGTCATCCTCTTGGTAGGCCGGACATATTCCTGGCTTGACTTCGGTTTCCGCGAAGGCAGGCTCTGATATGATTTGGGCTTTTGATACTTTGGCTCGGGTAAACCTGTTCTTTGTTTCGTTGAAGGCTTTTCATATCTTTTCTGCGGAACGGTCTGTTGAGCCGTTTTTTGCCTTGTTTGCGGCTTCGACATTTTATCCTGTGCTATATTTTCCGAAACCGGACGTGCTTTATAATATTCATTTTTAGGAGCAGTCGTAACAACGGAACTTGTATTCCCTGCCGGTTTCCCGATTTTACCGGTCTTCCCTCCGTTTTCGAGTGTCGTTCCACCGGTATTGTTAACTGTTGTTGCAGGTGCAGCTATTACTGTACCCCTTCCGTTACCGGCACTTCCGCTCTTGCCGCTGTTGTCACCCGGTCTTCCCGAGGGACCTTCCCCGCGTGAACGCGGAAGCGTTGTTCCACTGCCACTTCCTCCCCTCGGACCGTAAACAACCGAAGGGGAAGCTATATAGTCAGGATATCCGCCGCCATAATAGCCGCCACCATAATAACCGCCGCCGTAGTAGCCTCCATAACCACAATATCCGCAAGGATAATAAGGATAATACGGGTATCCGTAATAACTGTTCCAGTAACCGTTCATATAACCTGCATTGTATCCGGCCCAGTAGCTGCTGCCATAAGAAGGCCATCCGTATCCATAACCCATTGAATAACCCCAGGGGCTGTATCCGTAACCGGAGCCGAATCCCATGCCGAAGCTCAGCGACCAGTTGGACATGCCATAGCCGCTTCCGCCACCACCGTAATAACCGTCATAATAATCAAATCCACTGCTTGTTCCTTCATCACTGAAATGTTGTATCCTGCTACTGTAGTCCGAATCATAATATTCATCAATATATTGATCATCACCATTTGTATCATTGGCTTCAACAGTCGTAGCAATATCTCCACCGGACACCATACCTTCTTTCAGTCCGGTATCGTTATTCACTTTGACATTCCCTTTGGAATAAGTCTCGGCATTCTTCTGGAAATCATCCCAGTTATATTCGGAAGGATTTTTAGCTTTCTTGGTATAATAAACCTCATCGTTCGGTAAGTTGCTTACCGAAGAGCAAGATGACAGGAATACTACGATCAGTAAGAGTCCCAGCCATTGCAGATATTTTATTTTACGTTTCATTTTTCAAGTGATTTGCAGGTTATTTAACAATGTTTACTTTTGCAATTCGTTTAAAAGTTGCAAATACTATACCAAAAATAAAAAATGGCCAAAGAAATCACACCCAGACACGAAAATTATTCACAGTGGTATAACGATATCATTAACAAGGCAGGCCTTGCAGAAAACTCTGCCGTTCGCGGATCCATGGTAATCAAACCTTACGGCTTTGCCATTTGGGAAAAAATGCAAGCGGCACTCGACAAAATGTTTAAAGACAGCGGGCACGAAAATGCGTATTTCCCGCTTTTTATCCCGAAATCTTTTTTCAGCAAAGAAGCTTCTCATGTGGAGGGATTCGCCAAAGAGTGTGCCGTGGTTACTCATTACCGTTTAAAGATGAGCGAAGACGGAAAGAGTGTGGTTGTGGACGAGGATGCCAAACTCGAAGAGGAACTGATCGTACGGCCCACATCCGAAGCCATTATCTGGGATACCTACAGCAGATGGATACAATCTTACCGCGATCTGCCCTTGCTGATCAACCAGTGGGCCAATGTGGTCAGATGGGAAATGCGGACCCGTTTGTTTTTACGTACCTCCGAATTCCTTTGGCAGGAAGGACACACAGCTCACGAAACTAAAGAAGAAGCAATAAAAGAAGCTGAACTGATACTGGATATTTATGCGGATTTTGCAGAAAGATGGATGGGACTGCCGGTGATGAAAGGGCTAAAATCTCCCAACGAAAGATTTGCAGGAGCCGTTGAAACCTATTGTGTGGAAGCCTTGATGCAGGATGGAAAAGCGCTCCAGGCAGGGACTTCACATTTTCTGGGTCAGAATTTTGCCAAAGCATTTGATGTAAAATATCTGACCAAAGAAAATAAACTGGAATATGTCTGGGCTACATCATGGGGTGTTTCCACACGGCTCATCGGGGCACTGATCATGGAACATTCTGATGATAACGGCTTGGTATTGCCCCCGAAACTTGCCCCCATTCAGGTGGTTATCGTGCCCATCTATAAAAAAGCCGAACAATTTGAGGCCATCAGCCGGAAAGCCCGTGAAATCATGAACAGCTTAAAAGAAAAGAACATTTCCGTAAAATTTGACGATCGTGATACTTATAAGCCGGGCTATAAATTTGCCGAGTGGGAAATAAAAGGTGTGCCCGTACGACTGGCCATCGGGCCACGTGACATGGAAAACGGTACCATCGAAATTGCCCGCAGGGACACGCTGGAAAAAGAAATCCTGAAAATGGAAGACATTGATAACAAGATCGTAAACCTGCTTGACAAAATCCAGGACAATATCTACCAGAAAGCCCTTTCATTCAGGGAAGACAACACTTTTACAGCCGATATGTGGGATGAATTCAAAGACCGGATTGAAAAAGGCGGTTTCGTCTTCGCCCACTGGGACGGCACTCCCGAAACCGAACAAAAGATAAAAGACGAAACCAAAGCCACCATCCGCCTGATCCCATTGGAACAAAACAGGGAAAAGGGTAAATGTATTTACACGGGAAAACCTTCCGAAGGGAGGGTGGTTTTTGCGAGGGCTTATTAGCCACCTCTGTCCGTCAGGTGACGGACATCTCTCCCAAGGGGGAGAAATCGTTGTGTCATTTGTTGATTTATTTGTATTTGGCCCCCTCTTAATCTCCCCCAGGGGGGAGAAAAATCGTTGTTTTATTTATTAATTTCTATGTATTCTGTCTTTTGTTTTGGTTTTTGGGACGTACATTTAATCACCACTCACAAATCACTAATCACTATTCACAAATCACTAATCATCAATCACATATCACCACTCTTTCTCCTCCCTGCGTATCACTTTATCAATCCGCAGGAAGTTATTCCAGTATCGTTTTTTATTCATCTCCGACCAGTGGATGTAACCGTTCCGGTACTGGATAGTTTGAATCTGACAGACGATAATCAGAATGAAGACCAGTGCAGTAAGCCATTTTCTGTATGTGTTTCGACTGATTAGCAGCGCGAGTAATATTGCAGGAAATATCCAGTATTCTATCATTACCCTTTGTGAAAAACTTCCACCGTAAAACCACATCCACCATGATGACAGCACATAAACGACCAGCAACATAAAAAATAACAAACTGTAAAAACGGTATCTGTTTTCCTTAAAAAGAAACCAAAACCCGAACAGGGACAAAAAAGCAAGCGGAGTGTAAACAAAATATCCTTTCCGGTAGGAAAACAAAAACCCGATCATGTGCGGGCGAGTGAGATCAAAACCTTCCTTACCGTATGAATAGACCCAAAAACTGCCGGTTTGTATCTTATAGATCAGGAACTGGATAGCTGCCAGTGCCGAGAAAATCAGAAAAGCGATCAAAAACGCCGGCAAATGATTTTTCAAAAAATCAATTCCTTTCCTTAATTTTCCCGGATTCCCGGCAAGAAAGGGCAAAGAAGCCACGATCAGCACATTAACTGGCCGGATAAGAAAAATCATGCCAAGCACTACAGAACCAATAAACAAATAACGGATTGAAGGATTCCGGAAAAAACGTAAACAACCGAAAACAAAAAGATTGACAAAAGCGAAAGAATAAGCATGTGACATGGAGGGCTCATTTATGGTATAATGAAACAAGTTGGTTCCAAAGACGGAAGCCAGAAGGATGAGGGCAATGAGTTTTTTACTGGCAGTAAAATCCTGCAAAATCAGAACCATTAAAACCAAACCGGCCAGGACGTAGAAAATTGTAGCAACCTGAACAAAAATGAGATAAAAAGCCGAATAACCATCCGTTGGATAACCGGAAGCGAGTGTTATCAAATGGGCGGCAGTAAAAAAAGGCAGTTGAGCCAGGGCCGTTCCGCAAAAGTATTTATCAATCGTTCCGTTTTTAAGTTTCACCCGGTAATCGTAAGACAGGTTCGGCGGACTTTTGGAAACAGCAACCGAATCGAAAAAACCGAAAGAAAGGTCATGATAAATAAAAACTGCGGGCAGGTAGGCATAATACCCCGTGCCATCGTCTTTCAGGATTTTATTCCAACGTCCCTCTCCCCAGTATTGGTTCGAACCAGCCCAAACCAACACAAGGGCTATGAATGTCAGCGTGATGTTGATGATATTTTTTTCTGTAAAAGGGTTCATTGTTATTGATCAATTGTTCTACTGTTCTATTGTTCTATTGCCCAATTTGTACAAATCACTACTCACAAATCACATTTCACCACCTCATTCCAGCCCTAAAATGCAGGGTAATTGATTTGCTTCTTTTCCCACCCTAAAGGGCCGGGCTATTGATTTGTTTCATTATAATTATCCTGATTTTTTATCAGTTTCCCCACCATTCATAGTTCCTTCCATCCTTCCGTCACTCCAGCCTGATCAACTCACCTGTACCTATCCGTTTCAGATTAATTTTTTCAGGATCTCCTGTATAATAAATGTTTCCGATATTGTGAATAGTTACTGCCAGGACCTGTTCGGCATTCAGATAAATGTCGTTGCTGCTCCTGTTATCTCCGTAAATTTGCTTTGCTTTCAGGCCTCGGTTATCAATCAGTCCGAAACCGGCTGAATACACATAATTCAAAATACATTTTCCGGACATCTTCATTTCGGCCGTCCCATAATGGAGGTTTGTGTGCAATTCCCCGACATCCACCGTAAGTGCGATCAGTCCGGCACCTTCCTTCACTTCAATTTTCAGGCTGTCGAGCCGCAAGGTGTCGAAATTTTCAACGTTTCCTATTGATCTGTACTCCAGGCTGTCAAGCATAGTAAAATCGAGAAACACATTGACGGGTTTATTGTAACTCCTCACCCAGTTGCAACTGTTGTTGTTACCGATATACAAAACGCTGTCCCGCACTTCCGTATAAATTTTGTTCATCAGGTTGCTGCCTGCTTCAAGAACAAGCCGCGCCGTGTCGGCCTGCCTTAAATACAGGTTTACATTGTCTTTTAAAACAACAGCGTGAAAAGCGCCAATCCACCTTTCGGTTTTGACCACCTCGCCTGTACTCAAAAAGCAATCGGTCACGGAAGTTTTCTCACAGCCCGTCCACAGAAGTATTGCTCCAGCAAAAAAGATTGCGGACAACCATCGAAAATTTCTTTTATGATTGCGTATGCTCATGAAAACGTCAGTGTTTAATTTTTCGTTTATAAATAAAGTCCAGTTGATATCCTATCCCGAAACCGATATAATCGGCTTTCCCCCAGTTGGTATTCAATGCTATATTGGCAAACAGATGGTTGGCGAAAAGATATTTTAATGTAAGCCGTTGATACATCATCCCTTCACTCATTTCTTTCCCCGCCAGGAACACCCCGAAGTTAAACACAAAAGAGATCTTTGAAAAAACAAGCTGATAAGCAAAACTGACTCCGGGTTTGAGTATCTGCAAATTATTTTTTGCCGTATCACCGCGCCATTCCACCAAAAATTTATCCGAAGCATCGTAAGTCAGGTCAAAGCCCAAACCGAATTTACTTTTAAAAGATACCTGTTTAAAAAGGTTTGAATAAATGGCCACAACGCCAAACTTTTTCCCGAATTCTTGTGACATATCTTTTATTCCGCCCGAAATGCCAATGTCAAAATCCAGTGTTTTCTTTCCGTCAAACTCGAAAGGTTCCAACTCGGGAAGGACTTTCTGCTTCAGGTGGGGATTGGGCCTTGACAGGTACGAAGAAATGCTGACCGTTGCCGTAATGATATTCAGCCCGTAATTGGGTGTTTTCATCGAACCGTTTGAAAAATGTGTCAGCCCGGCACCTCCCGAAATGGTCAACATGTCCGTAACCCGACGCCGGTATTCAAAATACAGGCTGCCCGCAATGTTAAAATGCGATCCGATGGCAAAATTTTTATAGTTGTCAACCGGAAGAAAATAATTGGTCAGGTAGCCCACACCAACGCCCAACCTGAAATTAAAGCTTTGTTTCTGACCCTGGAAAAGCGGAAAATTGATAAACGGATAAACCGCAATGGCAGAGCCGATCTCCTCAAACCCACCAAGTGGGGAATACCACACGCTTACCCCGATCAAAGGGTAACCGTACATCGTTTCCCAATGATGCTTGCCCCAGGTGGCTTTTTCAATGCTGAATTCAAATGCGGGAAAATGAGACTGAAAAATATCAAGCTCAAGATGATGGCTCATCAAAAAACCATATTCCATCCTGAACTCTGCCATCAGGTTGTTTTTACTTAACGGCTTTCGTTGCTGTGCAATGCCCGGCTGAAAAACCGTCAGAAACAGAATGAATAACACAAGTTTTTTTATGCGGTGTTTTCCTCTCAAAGCTTCTTTATATCTTCGCACAAAATTAGGAGAATCAGTGAAAGAATCCGATCAACCGAAAAGAATGAATAAGGAAAAGAATGAAATGTCCTCAATGGAGGAAAAACTTGAGGCTTTTAAACGCCTGTTAAACATTATGGATGACTTGCGTAATGGTTGTCCCTGGGACAAAGAACAAACGCTGGATTCACTTCGTCATCTCACGCTTGAAGAAGTTTACGAACTCTCGGATGCAATCCTGGAAAAGAACATGCAGGAAATCAAAAAAGAGTTGGGCGACCTGATGTTGCATCTGGTTTTTTATGCAAAGATCGGTTCCGAGACAGGTGATTTCGACATCAGGGATGTGCTGGAGAATATTTCCGAAAAACTTATTTTCCGACATCCGCATATCTATGGTGATGTAGATGTTTCTGGCGCCGAAGAAGTGAAAGGCAACTGGGAAAAGTTAAAACTCGAAGAAGGGAATCAGTCGGTACTGGAAGGCGTACCCAGGTCATTACCTCCTTTAATCAAAGCTTACCGCATACAGGAAAAAGTAAAAGGTGTCGGCTTTGAGTGGGCAGAGATAAAGCAGGTGTGGGAAAAAGTGATGGAAGAAATGCAGGAACTGAAAACCGAACTGGAAGGTGATGGCGACAAAGAAAAGATCATGGACGAGTTCGGCGACCTTTTGTTTGCACTGGTCAATTATTCCCGGTACATCGGCATCAACCCTGAAGATGCACTTGAAAGAACGAATAAGAAATTCATCCGCCGTTTTCAGTTCATCGAAACCGAATCGGCCAAAGAAGGGAAAAAAGTGCAGGATATGACCCTGGAAGAAATGGATGTTTACTGGAACAAAGCCAAAGAGTTGGGGTATTGATTTCCTGATAAAACAAATTGATCAGATCATAACAAATCTGCGGACATCAGCGTCTAAAAAACTGACGCAGGTCAACGCAGATGAAACGCTGATCAAATCTTAACAAATCTGCGGATATCAGCGTCCAAATAACTGACGCAGGTCAACGCAGATGAAACGCTGATCAGATCATAACAAATCTGCGGACATCAGCGTCTAAAAAACTGACGCAGGTCAACGCAGATGAAACGCTGATCAAGTCATAATAAATCTGCGGGTATCAGCGTTAAATAACCCTGATTTTTTCTTTTTTCTTTTGCAGGACGGATAACTTGTAAATATACACCCCAAAAAACCATACGCCTATCCCCGAAAAAACATGCCACAACCAATGGGTTCCCGAAACAACATTATCTTTTTGTTGAAAACCTCCTTGCCATTTTCACCATAATGACCGTACATTTTGCGTCGCGTGTGATCTGGAAAGCCGGTGAATCCTCAATTGTTTTTCCGGGGGTGCGGGGTTCTTTGCCAACGATCAGGGCATCAAATTCAGATGACATTTTGATCAGTTCTTTTTTGGGGTCCATGCTCACATTGAGCTTTATATCATACAGCGCCGTTGATTTCAGATTTTGCAGGCTTTCAATCAATATTTTATCGGCCGTGGTTTTTTGCCGTTTATTATAATCCGGTGGCAGAAAACTGATCAGTACGATCCTTGCCTTACGTTTTTCCGCCACAGCAGTAGCACACATCAGCATCAGATGAAGGTTTGTCGTATCCTTGATGTAAACTCCGATTTTTTCGGGCACAAAAGTTTCCGGATCAGCTTTCAGATGAAGCACAAGTAAATCGGTATGCGTTGATTTGAGCACCTGATTAAAAATAGAACCTTTATAATCCGCCTCTTTTTTCGGGAACCCCATGATGATCAGGTCACTACCCTCTTCTCTGGCAACATTGACAATGCCCAGTGAGACTTTACGTGAAGCACGTATAATGGGTTTTACCCGAACTTTCTGTTTTTTGGCAATCTCAATACTTCGTTTGATCACTTCCAGTGTCTCTTCAGCCTCTGACAAAGCCTCGTAAAAATCCATCTTTTCAGGAACATCCTTAATGGCCAGTACCACGATCTCACCCCCTTTTTTTGACAACAATGTATGCGAAAACGTCAGCAATGCTTTTTGTGTCGCGGGGTTTGACATGGGAACGAGTATTTTATTCTGTTTGAAAAAAGAAAACCGTTTTTGCTCTTCCAGGACAATATTAAGCCCTTCCCTGCCTGTTTTTTCCCGTCCCCTGGAGTAAAAAAAGTAAATCAAAGCGCCGGCGATAACCAGTTGCTGTCCCAGGGCCAGTGAGAAAATATCCAGCGTAAACAAAAGTGCCAGGTTGATGACCAGACTCAATTCGGGAAGTAACCTTTTCCATTTTGCTTTGGGTTTTAGCGTCGGGTTGTTTTTGTAAAGTTTTCGCATAGCCAGTGAAACCGGCAACAGCGAAAGCAGCAGACTGAAGTTGGTAACTTTTGCGATTGTTTCCAGGCTGAACGAAGCCAGTGCCAGGCTGGTGAGCACGCCCCCGGTTATCAAGGCCCATTGCGGTTGCTTGGTTTTTTCGTTGAGTTTTCCTATTGCATCAGGGAAAAAACGGTCTTTGCCCATGCTGTAGGACTGACGGCTTTGCGAAACCAGTGTGCTGCTCAATGCCCCAAGTGAAGCAAGCACTCCGCCGACGGAGATGATCATCCATCCCTTACCCCCGAAACTTTTGTCAGCCATCAGGACCAATGGTGCCTGGCTGTCTGCCAACTCCTTCCAGGGAACCGTCATAACTGCCGCAATAGCAACGAGTGTATAAATGGCAATGGCGATTACCATCGAAAGTTTCATGGCTTTGGGAACCGTTTTCTCCGGTTCAATGATCTCATCCGCGTTGTTGGCAATCAACTGATAACCGAAGAAAGAGACGTAGATGAGCGAAATAGCCCCGAGAGTACCCTGAAATCCATGGGGAAAAGCAGGTTTGGCTTTTTCAGCGTCCAGATAAAAAAACGATAAAACAATAAGCACCATCAAAATACCCACATTACCCCAGACGACCCAGTTCTGTAGATTGAATTTTTTTTCACGTGAAGGCCGGAGGTTAAATAAAGTGATCAGCAAGGTAATTCCAATGGCAATGGAACGGATAACGTACTCCGGCAATCTTACTCCGGCCAGCGATCCGGCATATTCGGCGAAGCCAATGGCGTATAGGCTGCTGGCAAGGATGCTTCCCAGCGCAAGGAACCATCCGGTTGTAAACCCGCCAAAGCTCCCCAGGATATCGTAAGCATAGGTATAACCGCCACCGGACCGGGGAATGATGCGGCTCAGTTCGGCAAACATCAATGTAGTGATAAAAGCAAGTGAACCGCAAAGCACATAAGACAACACAACCGAAGGGCCCGCCTCATTTGCAGCAGCCCCTATCAGCACATAGATGCCGGCACCCAGAAGTGCGCCCACACCAATGGTTGTTGCTCCGAATAAGCCAATGGACCTTTCAAATTTAAGGGGTTTGATCTTTTTATAAAAAAGGGCCTGAATATCCAATGCCATGGAAGCGTTTTTGGTAAGAAGCAAATATAATAAAACTGTTACAGAAATTATGAATAAGATATTTTGCAGTCGTGGAAAAACAAAAAAAGGCATGGGAATTCCCATGCCTTTGTGGTTTATTTGACTAACCGTCTGCTGATCGGATCAGACAGTTTGCACTTTTTCGAATATTAATGTTTGCTCAAATATTTAGCAACGCCCTCGGCTGTGGCTTCCATAGCTTCTTCGCCCGGATGCCAGTCGGCAGGACAAACTTCGCCGTGTTCTTCAAAGAACTGCAAAGCATCCACCATACGCAGGGTTTCGGTGACACTACGCCCCAAAGGCAGGTCATTGACAACCTGGTGACGTACAATTCCCTGTTTGTCAATCAAAAACAAACCACGGTAAGCCACTGCCTCGCCGTCAAATTCCATTTCACCTTCTTCGTTGTAATCATATTCACCTGCAAGCACATCAAAGTTTTCCGAAATTGTTTTTGAAAGATCGGAAACCAGAGGATATTTCACACCCTGGATACCCCCCTGATCTTTGGGGGTATTGAGCCATGCCCAGTGTGAAAATTTAGAGTCAATGGAACAACCGACAACGGCTACGTTCCGTTTTTCGAATTCTTCCATTCTTTCCTGGAAAGCCAGGATTTCAGTAGGACAAACAAAAGTAAAGTCAAGCGGGTAGAAAAAGAACACTACATGCTTTTTACCGATGTATTGCTCTAATGAGAATTTTTCAACAAATTCGCCACCGTTCACAACGGCGTCAGCTTCAAATAAGGGAGCTTTTTTCCCAACTAATACTGCCATAGATTATTAAGTTTAATGTTTAACATAAATTGTGAGCGGCAAAAATATAAATAAATTCGTTATCAGTGACCTGATCTGAAGGTCTGTTCAAAAGATATTCGCTTCGCTGGCAGAGCCAATATAAAAAAGAGTTATTTCCGGTAAATCCGTAACCAAATATTTATTATTGCGTTAGAAAACATAATAATATTAACGGCCTTACCGGGCCATTAAACATGTTAAACCAAACCATATTAAAAAATGAAAACATTCAAAATTTTTACCATTGGCACAACCTTTCTTGTTGCCTCCCTTCTAATCGTTACCGCATGTAAAAAAAGTGACGATTCGAACAACACAAATTGCGATTCCTATGTTTCGGCAACATCATCAGGGTTTTTAGTATTGAATTATTGTTTTGATCAATTAGCTGATTATAACTATGTTTCCGGTCAATCCGTCGAACTCACCGTCAATCAGCAGGGCGATCCCATCTATTCATGCATGGTTGAAATCGGAACGGATGAGAATCCTTTTTCAGGACCGGGGACTTACCAGTGCGGCGGCGACCTGCCGGGATATGTTGAATTAATCGTTCACGGCACCGAGAATGAATTCTATAAAGCTGTTTCGGGAACCGTAACAGTTACGGAAGCTGCAGAAAATTCCTTCAAGGCAACTTTTAATGTTACGCTGAAAGGATATTACAACCAGGAAACGGTGACTTTTTCAGGAACTGTCAAATACTGAAATTATCCAAAATTCATCCTTTTCAGGTCCTGACTGAAAAGGAATAATAGAAATTGGCCGGCTTGCTACGCCGGTCTTTTTTTTCATCAAAAATATTTACTCATTGCCTTTTTTTCATCTTCTGTACCGCAGTAATTATTTTTCGGGTAAAGTGTTATTTTATACATTTGAATTTTCTTTTTAAAATTTCATCCTGTTATTATCATAAAAATTATAATCATGCTAAAATTATTCGTTACATTTTTTCTCATTACACTCTTTCCTGTTTTTATCATTGCGCAAACTTGTACGGCTTACCTTCCTCAGGAAGGTACAAAGCTCACTTATGCCAATTATGACAAAAAAGGAAAGGAATCCTCTACCACAACAACAGAGGTTACAAAGGTTGAAACAAAGGACAACACGGTTTATTACCACGTCCATCAACTGATCAGCACCGGAAAAAAGAAAGATGAAATGGAAAACGATCTGGTTTTCGAATGTACCGGCAACGAGTTTAAGATTGACATGCGCTCGGTATTGAATCCGGAGCAAATGGAAGCCTACAAAGACGGAACGATTACCGTAACATCCAACAACATGACCATACCCGGAGACCCGGAACCCGGGATGGAATTGCCGGACGGGGAGTTGGCGATGGTCGTTCACATGGATCCCATGACAATCACCATTTCGGCCCGTGCCTTTTATCGCAAAGTGGAAACAAAGGAAGAGGTCACGGTTCCCGCCGGAACGTTTACTGCATACAAGATCAAGGGATACATGGAAACCAAATTCGCTTTTATGCGCTTTGCTTTCAAATCAATAGAATGGTACGTTCCCGATCTGGGTATTGTCAGGTCGGAGTCATACGACAACAAAGACAAGCTGCTTGGCTATACCGAGCTTCTGAAGATAGAGAAATAGGGAGTTTGGAGTTCTTGCCCCTAAAGGGGGAGAAAACCCCTCTGTCCGTCAGCTGACGGACATCTCCCCAAAGGGGAGAATGGCCCCCTCTGTGTCTCCCCCAAGGGGGGAGAAAGTCATTGTGTTAATTATTAATTTTTTTGTATCTATGGTTTCTCTCTTTTGTCTTTTGTCTTTTGTCTTTTGTCTTTTGTCTTTTGTCTTTTGTCTTTT
>CAZMOS010000024.1:0-29323 GCA_964567945.1 uncultured Lentimicrobiaceae bacterium | reverse complement strand
AAAAAACAACTACTCACTTTTATTTTTACTTTCTGCCTTTTCCCTTTTGCCTTTGCCCAACCCGGCACCTTCCAACTCCCCGCAGATGGAACAGTTAAATGGAGCATCGGTGCGGTGGGTCCCGGGACTTTTACCGACAACCCGAAGTATGCAACCATCGGCCCTGACGGGACGGTATATGTTAACACCGAACAGTCTTACCTGGTGGCCCTTGACCCTTCCGATGGAACGGAAAGCTGGAATTTATCAGGATACCCCCTCCCGCCGGCCATCGGCCCTGACGGAACACTTTATTCGGGAAGCGAAACAGATTTGGTGGCCATCAGTCCCGGAGGGGCTGAATTGTGGCGGCTTCCGCTTGGTACGGATATCTCAACCTCGCCTGCCTTGGCAACAAACGGCACAGTTTACATGGCTGCCGGCCAGTATCTGATAGCGGTCGATCCGGTCGCGCACACAGAACTTTGGAGGCTGGCCACAGGTAACCAAATTGTAAATGCCCCCACTGTCGGCTACGACGGCAACGTATATGTTGCTTCCGGCAACGACCTTGTAGCTGTCAATCCGGCAAGCCCGACAGAATTGTGGCGCTTTACGGCCGATGACCCCATCACCACCACTCCTGCGCTGGGTGCCGCGGGAATGATCTACGTCGGCGCCAACTCACAATTATATACCATCAATCCCGACGGAACGGAAAAATGGAAATTCAAATCGGGAGCTTTTATCGGGGCTGCCCCGGCCATTGGTTCTGACGGCACGATATACCTGCCGGCAAGTTTTATTGCTTCGGGCTATTCCGGCTACGGTATGCTTATCGCCCTTCACCCTGAGGGGTATCAGAAATGGCGTATCCGTACCAATTATTACAACCGCTCAACACCTACTTTGGGTGCCGACGGTAACATCTACCTGGCTACTGCGGGTGTTGAAGGCCTGATGGCAATTGATCCCTATGGAAATGAAATCTGGCGAATCCCGGCATTTGGAAACGCTAACTGGAGCCCGCCCATGGCACCGGATGGAACCCTCTATTTCTCCTCATCTCTGGGCACTTTTACAGCTGTACAAACGTCCGGCGGCGGTCTTGCCGGTACCCCCTGGCCCATGGATGGCCACGATGCACAACACACAGGCAGAAATAATGATTTTTCACCAGCTTGCCCGGGACCGGTAATTACTGCCGAGCCCGAAAACCTGTTAATCGAACCGGACAGTGTCGCCACCCTCACGGTTGCGGCAGATGGCGATCCGCCACTCATCTATCAGTGGTACGGGGGCTTTATTGGGGATAAATCCAATCCCGTTGGTACGGGAAGCAGTTTTACCGCACCGGCCTTGTCAGAATCGAAACAGTACTGGGCAGAGATCACCAACACCTGCGGCTTCACTTTTAGCCGGGCCATAACCGTGGCCGTTGGCATGGAAGGAGAGAGAAAGTGGTATTTTATGGCAAATGAAGAGATTTTGACCTCCCCGGCCCTTGCCGCTGACGGAACCATTTATTTTGGTACACATAGCGGTACGCTCTATGCCCTCAACCCTGACGGAACTGAAGAATGGGAGTTTCAGGCAGATTTTACGCCTTCTCTTCCTTACTATGGAAGTGTTGAGAACTGGATATTCGCTTCCTCCCCAACGGTTGCCCCTGACGGAACTATCTTTTTCGGATCCGGGGCACTTTACTACTCGCCTGAAAGATCAGATCAGATCGTAGGCGCAATGCTGTGGGCACTGAATTCTGACGGCAGCGAGAAATGGAACTATGTCTTTGATGAATGCAGGGATAGCTGGTGTGATATCGCTTCCAGTCCGGCCCTGGGACCGGACGGGACAATTTATATTACCGACAGAGAATTACACCTTAACGCAATCAATGGTGACGGTAGCCTGAAATGGCGTTTTGAACCTCAGGGGGAGTATTTGTCAACATGGTCAAGTCCTGCCATTGGTATTGACGGCACCATCTATTTTTCCATTTCCTGGCATTCTGGTGCATATTATCAGAGAATCTATGCCATAAATCCGGATGGAACAGAGCAGTGGCAATATACTTTAGAGAATGCTAACGGATATCATGCATCGGCAGCTATTGGCGCTGACGGAACCCTTTACCTGCCCGGTTTGGAAGAATATTTTCTGGCACTCAATCCCGACGGTACGGAAAAATGGCGGTTTTTCACCGGATCCGTTTGCAGCAATGCCTCTATCGGACCTGATGGAACGGTTTACATCGGGGCTGGTATACCTTCAGACTTTGGCTATGTTTACGCCCTCAATCCAGAAACGGGCGAACAGATTTGGCAAACCGATGCCCTGCCGGGTGAGATGGCTATCGATGCTGCCCCTACGGTAGGTACCGACGGGGTGGTCTATGTTCACGTAGGCGATTATATCGATGCGCTGGACCCGCTTGACGGTTCGCTGAAATGGAGAGCGAGTGTTGGTGTGGGACCCTATTCCTCTTCCGTCATCAGCCCTGACGGAACACTTTACGTTGGAAGGGGGGAGGGCAAAACTAGTGTGACCATGGGGTTTTTATGGGCAATTATCACCAATTCCATGGGTTTGGCAGACAGCCAGTGGCCCGCTTACGGGCAAAATAACGCCCATTGGCAACGCGACCCCAATGCTACGCTGATCTGCGAAGAACCGGTCATCACTTCCCAACCGCAGGACCAGACGATCGTTGAGGGAGAACAGGCCACCATTAACGTAACAGCAACCGGCACAGCCCCGCTTTTTCAATGGTACGAGGGCAATCCCGGGGATATGACAACACCCGCCGACACGGGGGCGATACTCAGCACACCTCCGACACTTACATCCAACAAAAGTTATTGGGTGCAGGTAAGCAATGCCTGCGGAACGGCAGAGAGTGAAAAAGCAACGGTAACGGTAATTCCAAGTTCAGTATCCCAAACAGGAGATGAGGCAATAACAGTCCAAATTATGCCCAATCCGGCAGCGAACGAGTTTCGAGTTTCGAGTTTCGAGTTCAGAGTTTGCGGAGCTACTTTAGAGTTATTCGACCTGAACGTCCGCAAACTCCTCGAAAAACAAATACCCAAAGGAACGGAAGAATTTACGGTGGATGTAAGCCACCTGCAAAGCGGCCTGTACTTCTGCCGGATACGAACGGAAAAGGGGAGTGTGACGAAGAAATTGATTATTCGGAAATAGACTTGGAATAATGGAATAATGGAAGGATGGATGAATGGATGGAAGGGTAGATGGAAGGGTAGATGGAAGGTGTAGGAGAATAAGGGTATAAGGTGCAGGAATAGAATGAAGGAAAACAGAACGATATGAAACAAATCAGTTACCCGGTCATTTATGGCCGGGAAAACAACGAATAACAAAAATATTAAACCATGAAAAAATACGGCTGTCATTCCGAACCGACCGGAGGGAGCGTGAGGAATCCCCTGAGAGAGAACCACTACTCCCGGGAGATTTCTCTCCGTCAACTGACGGATCGAAATGACAACCGCATGACAGTGCAGCAAATGACGACCGTAGGCCAACTGAAGCGAAGCAAATGACGGCCGCAGGCCAAATAAAAAACATAGTAATAATCAGTTACCCTGACCTTTAGGTCGGGGACAAAACAAAAAGTCATGAAAAAACAACTTTTACTTTCAGCACTCGCCATCGTGCTTTTTACTTTGGCACAAGCCCAAACGGGCACCATCCAACTCCCCGCCACGGGGCAAACCGTCAGTTATTACCCCGGCGATGACGGCGACCTGCAAAAGGGCGTACCTCTCCCGGCCAACCGCTTTACCGATAACGGCGACGGCAGTTGCACCGACGCCCTCACCGGCCTGATGTGGGTAACCGATGGTAACCTCATCGCCTCACGCGACCCCTCTTTCGACCAGGACCGCACTCCCGGTGATGGCGACATAAACTGGAAAACCGCATTCGATTACATCGAAAAGCTGAACAACGAAAACTACCTCGGCTACAACGACTGGCGCATGCCGAACCTTGTCGAAATCCGTAGCCTTGCCGACCTCGGACGGCCTGACACGGCATTGCCTCAGGGTCATCCTTTCTTCAACCTGAATTCCCCATATTGGTCTTCAACAACAACTGAGACGATGCGCCGGGCTGCTAATTGTTATTATATGATTGAATATTATGTGCATGCCAACACCACTAACGTGGCCGGCGAAACCGAATTCTATAACAAGTTGCCTGATTTGTATTACAAGCAGGATAGAACGCTCTACTGGAAATTTTACCTGATACCCGTCCGTACTTCAGGCAATGACGGAGATGTTGAATTGCCACACACCGGACAATTTTACAATTTTTATCCCGGTGATGACGGCGGACTGGATGAAGGTACACCCTGGCCCTCACCACGCCTGGTTGACAACAATGATGAAACCGTTACCGACCGGCTTACCGGCCTGATGTGGACAAAAGATGCCAACCTGATGCTCACACGTAACCCGGAATTTGATACCAACCAATGGGTTGACGGAGCCATCAATTGGCAGCATGCACTGGATTATATTGCCCTGTTGAATACCGAGAACTACCTGGGGTACAACGACTGGCGCATGCCCAACCGCAATGAAATGACAAGTTTGATTGATTTTGGATTCGACCATCCGTCATTGCCTGAAAGATATCCGTTTACCAATACTACAGGTTACAATTTTGAATACTATTACTGGACTTCCACCACCCGCGCTGATGCTGATGACCAGGCATGGATGATTGAAACGATTAGTGGAATGATGGGAGGTGGAAATAAGTTGGCTTATGAAAAAACCAGGAGTTTGCATGTATGGCCGATACGAACGGACAATAACACTCTTCCCTCCGGTAAAATATCCGGTACCATAACATTAGACGGAAACCCGTATCAACTGGCACAGATTGAATTGGACGGTCCAATTAAATCCTTCATCCGCTCCAACCTGAATGGTGAGTACGAATTCACCAACCTGCCTGATGGTACTTATACCGTGACGCCCGTGCATAAATATGTCCGTTTCGATCCCCTGTCGTATCAGGTCACTTTAGTTGGAAATACGATAATCTGTGATTTTGAGGCGACATTCAAACGTGCCTATGGCTGGACGAATATCAGCGAAAACCTGTTCCCCATAGGAAATGCTGCCGGAGGTATTTTAAATGACCTTTATTTTATAGGTAATGAAGGGTGGATTGTAAACGGTTACAATTTTAGTGAAATATACCATACCACTGATGGTGGGGAAAGCTGGGACGTTCAGGAAGTATTGGCACCATGCAATGCTGTTTATATGCTTTCGGAAGAGGAAGGTTATGCCGGCGGCAATGGCGGCTTTCTTCATAAAACCACCGATGGTGGTGAAAGTTGGGAATTTTTCGGAATTGCCCCTTCTACAATTGATGCGATCACCTTTACAGATAACGGTAATGTGGGCTATGCATCAGGAAGGGATGGCTGGATTACTAAAATCATTGATGGAGGCCTCGTACCTGAAAAGGTTAGTTTTCCTGATTTTGTTAGCATTGCATTTACCCCCTCCGGCGATTACGGCTGGGCCGTCGCCTGTTTCAGCAGAAAAGCCATTTACGAAGATGGAGCATGGACCTATTACGGCGGAGCCATGTATATGCCTTGCCTGAATGATGTACAGTTTGTGGGTGAAAACCTGATGTGGCTGGCATTGGATGATGGTATTTCACGCATGAAGGATAATTATTCTTCAATGGTACTCTCCGATTCTTCCATGTTCCAGGGGCTGTTTGCGCTGAATGAAGACTCGGTCTGGGCCGTTGGCGTTCATGGAGATATTGCCCTTACTTCCAATGGCTCGGACGATACGGTACACTTTAGCTACGACAACGTGGGCGATGTCTGGCTGGCGGACGTTTTTGCTGTAAATGCTAACCGGGCCTACGCGGTTGGAGGCAACGGGGTGATGTACCGCTATGGTATTCTCGAAGGTTTTCCGGCCGGAGGTGCCAACATCCTTGATGTGGTGATCGACCAGCAGGTATCACCCGCTGTAATTGACAATGATGCACAAACCGTTTGGGTAGAGGTAGAACAAGGCACGGATTTGACGCAACTGCTACCGGCCATATTTGTTTCGGCAGGAGCCACTGTTGACCCGCCCAGCGGGAGTATACAGGATTTTACTTTTCCGGTAACTTACAGTGTTACTTCCGAAAACGGACAGACTGTGAAAGATTGGGTGGTTACGGTGACGATCACCACAGGTGTTGTGGAGCAAACCGGAGCGGAGTTTTTGATTTATCCCAATCCGGCAAAGAGCAAGTTTAAAGTTCAAAGTTTAAAGTTCAAAGTTAGCGGAACTTCAATTGAAGTTTTCGATTTGAACGGCAGAAAGCTCCTCGAAAAACAAATACCCATAGGCACAGACAAATTCAACGTTGATGTCAGCAGCTTGCAAAGCGGGCTGTACATGTGCCGGATACGAACGGAAAACAGAAGCGTAACGAAGAAATTAATCATTCAAAAATAACCTCTGTGCCTCTGCGCCTTTGCGTGAAATAGTTCCTCGCAGAGCCGCAAAGACGCGAAGAAAAAAACAAATAGCCATGAAAAAACAATTATTTCTTTCAGCAATCGCTTTTTTCCTTTCCATTTCCTCCTTTGCGCAGCAATACGGATGGCAAGATATCAGCAGCAACCTGCCCAATTTCCCAAAAGACACGATGATCTTCAACAACGGACAGGATACAAGTCTCGCCGGATTCCGTCATCCATTCTTCCTGAATGACGATGAAGGTTGGATCAGTACCGGTGTTCTTCCTAACGACTCCGGTGTTATCCTCCATACAACCGATGGTGGAAATACCTGGGAGGTTCAGCAGATAGGGGATTACATTATGGCTGTTGAAATGTTAAATAAATCGGAAGGATATGCAGCAGGACGAACAGGGACTATTTACCATACAACCAACGGGGGCAATACTTGGGATTACCATGCTTCCACATTTGCCTATCTGCTCGACATGGATTTCCCTCTCGGAAGTGATACAGGCTATGCTTGTGGTGACGATGCAGCCATGTTTCGCATCACTGCACAGGGAGCGGAACAGATGGCAATAAACACCGTAAGTCACATTAATAGCGTCCATTTCATTTCTCCGGCGCATGGATGGGCATGTGGAGAAAGTGTGTTAATGGAATATAAGAATGGCTCATGGGGATATGGACATGCTTATCCGACCGGATCTTTGAATGGCATCTTTTTTACCGACTCAATGAATGGCTGGATTGCCGGGTACTTCTACAGTTTTCCGCTGGATACAATAGGCATAATTCATACTTCCAACGATTCAGCCTGGTTTACCCAACCGTGTAGCATTGGAAACACAGGTAGCATGAACCAGGTATTTTTTCTGGACAATCAGCAAGGCTGGGCAATTTCATTTGGCGGGTACATTTATGCAACCACAAATGGTGGTAATACCTGGAACAGGGAAACAGGAATTGCTAATGATGATATGCTTACAGGGATTCAGTTTACATCACCCACCAATGGTTATATCTGTGGAAACAGTTTAATCCTGCTGAAATACACCGAAATTTCCGGCATTGGGGATGAAGTTGATAAAGTGAAGATTGAGGTTTATCCTAATCCGGCTGTTACAGTCATCAGTCTGCAGTCGGCAGTTTTCAGTCAACAGTCTTCAATTGTTGAACTATTCGACTTAAACGGCAAAAAACTCCTCGAGAAATCCATCCCTAAAGGAAGCGAAGAAGTGACGGTGGATGTAAGTAGGTTACAGAACGGAGTTTATCTCTGTCGCATACAAATGGAAAACGGAAGTGTAACAAAGAAATTGATAATAAAATATTGAACACGGTCAAAGGCCAAATAAAAAATAAAGTAATAATCAGTTACCCTGTCCTGAAGGTCAGGGTCAAAACAAAAAACCATGAAAAAACAACTCCTCCTCTCAACCATCGCCATCGTACTTTTTACTTTGGCACAGGCCCAAACGGGCGCTATCCAACTCCCGGCCACCGGGCAAACCGTGAGTTATCACCCCGGCGACGACGGCGACCTGCAAATGGGCGTTCCCATTCCGGCCAACCGTTTTACCGATAACGGGAACGGAACAATTACCGATGCATTTACCGGACTGATGTGGTTGCAGGATGCCAACCTCATCGCCTCGCGCGACCCCGACTTTGACCAGGACCGCACACCCGGCGACGGCGACATCAACTGGAGAACAGCGCTGGATTACATCCAAAAGCTGAACGACGAAAACTATCTCGGTCACAACGACTGGCGCATGCCCAACCTTTTGGAACTGCGCTCGCTGATTGACCTGAATTACGACAGTATTACATTTCCGGAAAACCACCCTTTTATCAATCTGAAAAAAATTTACTGGAGCTCAACTACTTCCGACCGTTTAAGAGGTAGTGCAAAAGTCATATTCCTGTCAAAGTATTATCTACATGCCAATATCACTTATCCGGCCGGGCATTGGGAAACTATAGGCAAAGACCTGGGGCCGACAATCAGTTATTATGTGATATACCTGTTGCCGGTCCGCGATGGCGGTACAAACGGAGAAACCGACATCCCGCAAAGCGGACAATTACGCTCATATTATGCAGGCGATGATGCGTCGGTAGGGGACGGAACCCCCTGGCCGTCGCCCCGGCTGGTGGACAATGGCGACGAATCCGTAACCGACCGCCTTACCGGGCTGATGTGGACAAAAAACACCGACCTGATGTACGCGCGTGACCCTGATTTCGATACATGTGGAGATGTTCAGGGATATGTTGATTGGGTAACTGCATTCGGGTATATCAATAAATTAAATACCGAAAACTACCTGGGACACAACGATTGGCGCCTGCCCAACCGGAATGAGCTGACCAGCTTGATTGATTATGGCCGTCATGCTCCAGGCATTCCGAAGAATCATCCTTTTTTTACACCATGGATGAATGATACCCCTGCGGGTTATTCTTACTGGTCATCCAGCACACTCGCCGTAAATCCGGATGAGGCATGGATTTATCATTTCGGTGTAACCAATCTGTATTATCATCCAAAATCCATTGAAAGGGCTGTATGGCCCGTTCGCACCGACAACAGCAGCCTGCCAACGGGTTCAATCAACGGATATATTGACGGGGAGGATACCCCCAAAAAAGGTTTCGAAATTACCCTGCAAGGCCCGGTGAATGCACGCGCCGAAACCGATGCCGACGGCTACTACGAATTTTCCCATATTCCCGACGGGTCTTACCTCGTAACGCCTTCCTCCGAATATTTCGACATCAGCCCCAAATCAAAAACAGTCGCGGTGAACGGTGTTGCCGTAAACTGCGATTTTACGGCCGCTTACAACCGCGCCTACGGATGGACAGACATCAGTTCCCATCTTTCCCCCATTGATAATGCGGCAGGCGCAGGCTTAAGCGATATTTATTTTGTTAGTGACAACGAGGGCTGGATAACTTCCTCGCAGGACATTTATCACACAACCGATGGCGGGCAAACCTTTGAAAAGCAAATACTCCCGCTGGAAGGCGATTACACCAGTGCTATTTTTATGTTTGATGAAAACGAAGGTTATGCAGGCAGTGCAAGTGGCGTAATTTACCATACTGACAATGGCGGGGAGGAGTGGACACTGTTTGGCTTTACCGGAGCATGGATACAAGGCATTTCGTTTCCGCCGGGTTCAACCACCGGTTATTCCATTGGCACCGGTGGCTCATTTTGGGAAATCCGTCCCGATGGACTTGAGCAAATTGAGTTTAATACCCAGCTTGACCAATATTGCATCAGCACACCTTCTGTCGGGAATACGTATATCGGCGGTTCACCCCACCGCCAATGGCACTATGACGGCAACGAAATAACGCCGGATTGCATGACAAATGGTGGTGTTAATGGTATTTATTACTACAACGATACCACGGGGTGGATAGTCCAGCCCTACGGGGGAATTGTCGGACTTCTGGCCAGCGGGTTTTACAGTTGCTGGTGGTTGCAAAAACCTGATTCTGAAGAGTATCAATATCATCTTTTGGATATCCATACGCCCAACGGCCATGATGTATGGACAGTGGGTACTCCCGGGATGATTTATTATTCACCGAATGGGAATGATTATTATTATGACCCCGGCATTCCGAAATATTTTAACAACACCACCTGGCACCAACAGGCTAAAGGCCTTACTAATTCTTATCTCCAATCAGTGTATTTTACTTCGGCTACCAACGGCTACGCATCGGGCAGTAATGGTACTTTGCTGAAATACTCCCTGCTCGAAGGCGCACCGGCAGGAGCCGACATCCTCGGTATCAAACTGCCCGGTCAGTTCGGCGATGCGGTGGTCAACAAGCAGCAGCGCACCGTAAGCGCCGAAGTGGCGGATTCGGTTGATATCAAGAATCTGGTGGCTGAATTATTCCTTTCCGCCGGCGCCACCGTTGACCCGCCCGGCGGCAGCAGGCAGGATTTCACCAATCCCGTGGTTTACAAAGTCACCGCCAGCGACGGAACATCCAAAAACTGGACGGTTACCGTAACCACCGTCAGCGGTATTGAAGAAGAGATGCCCGGCAGTACGGAGGAGGGATTTGTACTGTTTCCCAATCCGGCAGGAAACGAGTTTAAAGTTCAAAGCCTGCCTGCCGGTCAGGCAGGTTTAAAGTTTAAAGTTAGCCAGGCTACTTTAGAAATATTTGACCTGAATGGCAAAAAACTCCTTGAAAAACAAATTACCAAAGGAACGAAAGAATTTACCGTGGATGTAAGCAGCTTAAACAGCGGCCTCTACTTCTGCCGGATACGAACGGAAAACGGAAGCGTAACGAAGAAATTGGTGATACGGAAATGAAAATGGAAGACTGGAATATTGGAAGAATGGATGCACAAAACACAACGATATGAAACAAATCAGTTACCCGGCCCTTTAGGGTCGGGACTTAAAACAAATCAGTTACCCGGCCCTTTAGGGTCGGGAAAATACAAAATAAACCTTTGCGCCGCTGCGTCTTTGCATGAATACCCCCACGCAGAACCGCGAAGCCTCAAAGAAAAAACAAAAAACTATGAAAACAAAAACCAAAAAAACTGTGACAGGTGCAATCCGTGCACTCACAAACTGTAAAATCAAACGGATCAGCATCTTGCTTTTTACGTTTATCTTCCTGAACCTCGGCGCCCTCGCCCAGGTGCAGGTAGGTTATGGATCTGCCACCAACCAGAGTTTGCCCATTGAGCCCTATTACGGCTACAGTTACTCCCAGGTTATCTACCTGGCGTCCGAGATCAATGCTTCCGGCGACATTACCGAACTGCAATGGTATTTCGACGGAAGTTCATTGGGCAATTCCAACGACTGGACGATTTACATCGGCCACACCAGCAAAACAGAATTCACTTCAACCGGCGACTGGATACCGGTCGGCAGCATGACGCTGGTTTATTCCGGCACATTCACCGACCCGGGCACTTCCGGATGGATAACCTTTGACATTACCGACTGGACGTACAACGGGACCGACAATATTGTCGTCGCCGTGGACGAAAATGCCCCGGGTTATGACGGCTCCGACGATGAGTTTTATTGTACATCCGTTACGGATAACAGGGGGATCGAATACCATAATGACAACAATAACCCGAACCCCGCAAGCCCGCCGACGGCAACTAATTTAAGGGCATACATCGCCAACATTATTTTTGGAGGCATCACACAGTCCTGTCCTCCACCCTCGGCCCAGGCCGAAAGCAACATTACGTCCACTTCGGCCGACCTGGACTGGACAACGGGCGGCGCTTCCACCTGGGACATCGAATGGGGGCCAGCCGGCTTTACGCAGGGCAGCGGGACAATGGTGACCGGCATCACCAGCAAACCCTACACCCTGTCAGGGCTAACTGCCTACACTACTTACGACTGGTATGTGCGTGATGATTGTGGCGGCGGCGACCAGAGCTTCTGGACAGGACCGTCAACCTTCACAACGGCCTGCGTGGCATTATCCGTTCCCTGGTACGAGAGTTTTGAAGGCATGTCTTCCGTTGGAAATGGAATCCTACCGGACTGTATGGCCGAAGACGGCGGCTGGACCACCGCCGACATCTCTCAAAGTTACAACAGGGATGCCCGGATCGGAAACCATTATATTTATACAAGTTATTCTGCTGACGACTGGTTGTTCTCCCCGCCAATTGACCTTACAGCAGGAACATCCTACGATTTCTCGTTCTGGTATGTTACCGACGGCCTGCCGGGATGGACAACCGTTGAGGCAAAATACGGTACCGGGCAAACAGCGGGAGACATGACCACAACGATAGGATACCCGGTTTCGGGGGCAAACAATACGACTTATGTGGAATACCGTGGAAGTTTCACCCCGGCAACATCCGGAACTTATTATATGGGAATACACGTTGTAGCCACTTCAAGTCCCTGGTACATCACTTTTGATGATCTGCGATGTGAAGAAACACCCACGTGCCCCATGCCCACAACCCAGGAAGTCACCAACATCACGAGCAGTTCTGCTGATCTGGACTGGACAAGCGGCGGCGCTTCCACCTGGGATATCGAATGGGGGCCTGCCGGCTTTACGCAGGGCAGCGGAACAATGGAAACAGGTATCACCAGTAAACCCTACACTTTGTCAGGGCTTTCGGACAATACGATCTACGACTGGTATGTGCGCGACGATTGCGGGGGCGGTGACCAGAGCGCCTGGATGGGACCAAATACTTTCACTACGCCGTGCAACGCCTTTACGGCGCCGTT
The DNA here is from genome assembly GCA_964567945.1 of uncultured Lentimicrobiaceae bacterium. Lineage (GTDB taxonomy): Bacteria > Bacteroidota > Bacteroidia > Bacteroidales > F082 > JAADID01. Next base: position 16,537 of record CAZMOS010000024.1, on the reverse strand, counting down.
TTCAGAAGACTTTGACGGGGTAACAGCGCCCGATATCCCTTCATGCTGGTCATCCCTGGCCGTTACCTCATCCAGCTATGCTTATGTGGAAACTTATATTTATGACAGCCCTAATTCAAGTCCGAATCACGTGCGCTTTTACAATGCCGGCGATGCTTCAGCCACACTGCTTCTGATTACCCCGCAATTGAGTGACCTGACAAGCCAGGCAAATCAAATCCGCTTTTTTGCCAAACACGGCTCCAACAGTTCCGACCTCATTGTGGGAACCATGTCGGACCCCGCCGATGAAACCACATTCACGGCCTTTACCACCATCAGTCTGACAGGTACTTACCAGGAATACACTGTCCTGTTTGATGCATCTTACACAGGAACTGACGAATACATCGCCTTTAAACATGGTGGCAGCACTACCTATCTTTCGGTTTACGTGGATGATTTTGTTTACGAACCCATCCCTTCCTGCCCGGCGCCCACGGCCCAGACCGAAAGCAACATTACTACAACTACGGCCGACCTGGACTGGACAACGGGAGGGGCTTCCACCTGGGACATCGAATGGGGGCCAGCCGGCTTTACGCAGGGCAGCGGGACAATGGTGACCGGCATCACCGGCAAACCTTACACGTTGACGGGGCTGTCGGCCAACACCGACTACGACTGGTATGTGCGCGACGACTGCGGTGGCGGCGACATGAGCTTATGGACAGGCCCGGCTACTTTTACAACCGCCTGCAATCCGTTTACGGCAACGTTTTCAGAAAATTTTGACGGAGTAACCGCTCCGGCTATTCCCAATTGCTGGTCAACCATCGTCACCTCATCCGACGCCAATGCCAATGTTATTACCACCACTTCCTCGTATCCGCAATCAACTCCAAATCACGTGTTCATGAGCAATTTCAATGATGCCGGCGCAACCCTTCTGCTAATTACTCCGCAATTGAGTGACCTGACAAGCCAGGCAAATCAAATTCGCTTTTATGCCAAAAGAGGCCTTGCCGGTGTTGACCTGATTGTGGGAACCATGTCGGACCCTGCCGATGAGTCCACATTCACCATCTTTACAACGGTCACTATTACAAATGTTTACACAGAATATAGAGTCGTGTTTGATGCCTCCTATACCGGTACGGACGAATACATCGCTTTTAAGCATGGCCAGGGCGGCACTACGCTTTCCATTTTCATTGATGATTTTGTTTATGAGCCCATCCCTTCCTGCCCGGCGCCCACAGCCCAAACCGTGAGCAATATTACCACCACTTCGGCTGACCTGGACTGGACCACGGGAGGCGCTTCCACCTGGGACATCGAATGGGGTCCGTCAGGATTTACCCAGGGCAGCGGAACCATGGTAACCGGCATCACAAGTAAACCCTACACTTTGTCGGGGCTTTCACCCAACACAACATACGACTGGTATGTGCGCGATGACTGTGGCGGCGGCGACCAGAGCGCCTGGACCGGCCCCGCCACTTTTACCACGGAATGTACAGTTTTGTCTGTTCCGTGGAACGAGGGCTTTGAAGGCATGGCTTCCGTAGGTCTGGGAATCGTACCGGGCTGCATGGCTGCAGATGGCGACTGGACAACGTCAGACACACCTGCTTATGATTACAATATGATGCCAAGGACCGGCACCAATTACATTTACACCAAGTACAATGCCGACGACTGGTTGTTTTCGCCACCGTTAGACCTTACAGGAGGGACGTCCTATACTTTTTCTTTCTGGTATGTTACCGACGGCCTGTCGGGCTGGACAACCGTGGAAGCGAAATACGGAACCGGACAGACATCGGGGGATATGACCCTGGCAATAGGGACTCCCGTTTCGGGACCGACCAACACAAGCTATGTGGAATACCGGGGAACCTTTACACCCGCGAGTTCGGGCACTTTTTATGTGGCCATTCATGTGGTGGCCACTTATGCGCCCTGGGCAATTACCTTTGATGACCTTTCCGTGTATTTAACCCCTTCCTGTCCTTCGCCCATGGCACAGAGCGCAAGCAACATTACCACCACTTCGGTCGACCTGGACTGGACAACGGGAGGCGCTTCTACCTGGGACATCGAATGGGGGCCAACCGGCTTTACCCAGGGCAGCGGCACCATGGTGACCGGCATCACCGGCAAACCTTACACCTTGTCGGGACTTTCATCCGGTACAACTTACGACTGGTATGTGCGTGACGATTGCGGCGGCGGCGACCAGAGCACCTGGACAGGGCCGCATACCTTTTCCACTGCCTGCGATGCGACAACCGTTCCCTACATTGAAAACTTTGACAATGTAACAGCTCCCGGCTTCCCGCTTTGTTTAACAATTGAAGATGCCAATAGTGACGATATTACATGGGAAACAAACAGTTCAACCTTTATGAGTTCGCCCAATGCCGCGCAAATTACCTATAATGATTCTGAAACAATGGATGACTGGTTCTTCACACAGGGGCTTCAGTTGACCGGTGGCACAACCTACGATGTTACCTTTGTGTATGCGGCTGAAAGTTCGAGTTACCCCGAACGGCTTGCCGTGGACTGGGGAAATACAGCCGCCGCGGCATCCATGTCGGGAAGTCCCATATTTGATAATAACAATATTGATAACGAAGACTTTCTTGCCGGGACAGGCAGCTTCACCCCCACAGTAACAGGTACCTATTACGTTGGCTTCCATGGCTACAGCAGCGCCGACCAATACAATCTGTATGTGGATGATGTGAAAGTAATGGAACAGATTTCCGCAACTACCTGGAGCGGCGCTGTGGACAACGACTGGGACACCCCCGGCAACTGGTCGGGCGGCGTACCCTCTTCTGCGACAGATGTCACTATTCCCACAGGCCTGACCAACTACCCTACATTAAACAGTGGTACAGTCATTGGTTCCCTGACAGTGGAATCGGATGCAACCGGCGATGCCTCCATATTAAATGATGATATGCTGTTTATGTCGGGAAACACAACCGTACAGCGTTATCTGACCGGCGGTGTGTGGCACGACTTTTCCGCATCCACCCAAAACCAGACACTGAACAGTGTGTATTTTAACCACAACCCGGATGTTTGGCTGCGGACTTACAATGAGCCGGACAACAGTCATACTTACCTGACCAACCTGTCCGACCCGATGTATCCGGGTGCAGGGTTCGAGATATGGGTGGAAAACGGATACAATGTCACCGTAAACTTTACCGGGGCATTGCAAACGGGCGATGTCACCCTGACAACAAGCACAACCCCCACTTTGAGCTACAGCGGCCCCGATCCGCTGGGCTATAACCTGATCGGTAATCCCTTCGCCAGCCCCATTGACCTTGACCTGGGAAACTGGAACCTGACCAATGTAAGCACATCCTTCTGGGTGTGGAATCCCTCTTCCGGAACGTATTACGACTGGAATACAAGCGGTGGCGGCTCGGGAAGCCTTACAAACGGAATTGTTCCTATGGGCCAGGGATTTTTTGTCCAGGCCACAGGCGCTTCACCGTCGTTGACCATCCCGGTGGCTGCCAGGGTACATTCGTCGCAATCTTACTATAAATTCAGCCCGGCTGAAGATGACGGCGACGGGTTGCCCCGTATGTCTTTGCGGGCATTGACGGACAACGGTTACGATGAGATGAACATCACCTTCAGCGAAGAGGCAACGGAAGAATTCGACAACTACGACACGCGCAAGATATTTGCCTTTGAAGGCAATACACCGCAGGTTTATTCCGTGCAATATGGTGAACAATTGAGCATCAACGGCCTGCCTTTGCTGACGGGGGACGGTTATGAAGTGAAAGTGGCTTACCGGTCGGGAACCGACGGCACCCAATGGCTTGAGGCCAACCTGGAGAACCTGCCCGAAACGGAGGTGTTGCTCGAAGACTACGTAACAGGCGATGTGCAAAGTCTTGCGGATGATCCGCTTTATAAATTTGAGGCCCATGTTGACAACGAACCCGTTCGTTTTGTCCTGCATTTCAATCCGGTTTATACGGGCGTTGAAGATCAGCCGGAAAAACCGGAAATCCGGGTTTATGCTTTCGATGGGGCAGTTTACATCCAAAGCAAGGGTGAAGCCGCAAAAGAGAAAAAGCAAGTCGTGATTTACGACCTGTTTGGCAGGACGGTACTGAAAACAACGGTTTGTCCGTCCACACTCAACAGGATACCGGTGAACCGGAATGATGCTTTCCTCATTGTGAAGACCGTCAATCCATCGGGCGTTACTGCAACCAAACTCCTTATTAAATAACGTTTTAAAATCCGGAAAAATGAAAACCAAACATTTAAAAAATATCATAGTCAGTCTTGCTTTTGTATTCATTGCTTCATTCTCTTTTGCCCAGATGCTGGGGCCGGAGGACCCTGGTAACGGCCCCGAGGCAGGTGACCCGCCCGTCGGCGGAGGGGCACCTCTTAGCGGAGGTGTCATTTTATTGCTTACCCTCGGCACTGCGTATGGAGGGAAAAAAGTGTATCATCTGGTGAATGAGAATTCATCTGACAAACAAAAATGAATACCCTGTCAAAGGGGGTACGACCGGGAAGTCTATATGGATGGACAAATAACATCCAATTGACGCGAAACAAATGACGCCCGAAGGGTAAATGACTGCGCAGCCAATAACACCCAATGGGCAGAAGGCAAAAAGTGATAATGAAGAACTACTCAAACAAATACTTGTGTTTTTTGCACTATCCCCTGAGCTATGCCCAGCGCCCTATTGACATTGCCCTTTCTTTTTTGTATATTGCAACTGATTTTACTACAGCACAAATCGTTCATTCACAAACCTAAAACCAACAATCATGAAAAAGTTTTACTTTTTAATTACTGTCTTTTTTCTTTCACTCCAGCTTCAATCCCAAACCGGCTGGTTGTGGCAGAATCCGGTTCCGCAGGGAAACGAATTGCGGGCCGTTTCCGCAAAAGGCACCATCTGGGCAGTGGGGGCCCACGGGACGGTTATCCACAAAGTTCTACCAGGTGATTATTGGGAAATTGTAGATATCGGAACCACAGAAAACCTCAACGACATTGATATTTATTCCATTACGGGAAAGGGATGGATTGTCGGTGATAACGGAACTGTTTTCTTTACGGAAGACAACGGCCAGTCCTGGGTAAAGCAGAACAGCGGTACGACGGAAAATCTTTTTTCGGTTTCCGCTGTAAACGACGCTTGCGTGTGGGCCTGCGGCGAAAAAGGAACCGTGATAAAATCATTGTATAACGATGGAACATGGGAAGATGTCAGTCCCCCGCAGATACTTGATTTGTTTGGCATTGATGCCTATCATTGCAACGAAGCCTGGGCCGTGGGTGAGGACGGGTTTATCATCAGTACCGAAAACGGGGGACAAACCTGGACATCGCATAATGGAGGGACTTCATGGGATTTGCTTTCGGTCGATATGCTGGAAAATTCCACCTCACGCGCTTGTGGAAAATCGGGGCTCATCATCAGCAAAGCATGGGATGAGGACAACTGGGTAAACGAAAACGAATCACTTGATTATTTGTTAAACAGCATAATTACTTTTACAGGGCAATCCGGTTATGCAGTCGGTTCCAATGGAATAATACTCCGGGGCACGGACGGGGGAAACACATGGGTTCAAAAAGAAACAGGTATCCCGTGGACACTCAACGGGATCGCCAAAGTTTCACTTGAAGACTACACCTACGAGGTTGTGGGCCAGTATGGCATCATCCTGAAAAATGACGGCTACGACAGCGAGTTCGGCATTGAAAACGACCTGTTCTGGAACTGGTTTCAGGCCATCGAATTTGTAAATGCCGATACAGGATGGGCAGTTGGTGGCGATCCCGGCTGGGGAGGCACAAACGACGGGATCATTGTCCGGACTGTTGATGGTGGCCAGACCTGGGAAATCCAGAAAACACTGCAAACACCGCTCATTGATATGGATTTCGTAAGTAAAAACGAAGGATGGGCTGTGGGCAGGGACGGCTTGATCAAACACACTTCAAGCGGCGGACAAGTATGGGTGACGCAAACAAGCCCCCTGACAGGTACGCTGACCTCGGTCTGCTTTGCAGATAAGAACAACGGCTGGATTGTGAGCAGTAGCAACTGGGGAGAGATCGTACATACCACTGATGGTGGCAATAACTGGACAACACAAACCAATCCTTCGCAAAAACCATTGCACGATGTATTTTTCATTGATAAAAACAATGGCTGGGCCGTGGGACTTGAAGCAGCGGTCATCAGGACCTCCAACGCGGGTAATCTGTGGACGAGTATTGACGTGAATGCCTCACAGGCTTACCGTTTTACATCTGTGTATTTTGTGGACATTCTCAACGGATGGATTGCCGGCATTTATGGAAGCATTCTGCGGACAACCGATAGCGGAGCAACGTGGGAGGAAGTGGAAAGCGGCATCAGCGAATCAATTAACGACATATTTTTTATTGACAAGAAAAACGGATGGGCTGTAGGTGACCAGGGAACAATCCTGCATTCAACTGATGGCGGGGTGACGTGGAATAAGCAGGCAAGCGGTGCAGCTACAAATTTCATAACATCCGTCTGCTTTATTGATAAACAAAAAGGATGGGCATGCGGTGAGGGAGGCACTATCCTCTATACAATCCACGGCGGTAGCAACGTGGTAAACACCATTTACGTAGATGATGACAACAACAGCGGCGTGGAAGACGGCACAATTGACCACCCGTTTAACACTGTTATGGAAGCCATAGACGCAGCACTTCCGGGCGACAGTATTTACATTTTCACAGGAGAATACCTCGAAACCCCATTGACCGAGCTGCCCATCCGCGACGGCGTGACTATCGTTGGTGAAGATTCTTCCGGTGTGGTCATCGCCATCCCGTTTTATACCGGTGAGCCGACCATGAAATATTATACCGAAATTTCCGGCCTTACCTGCCCGGGATACCTGGTTGCCAATGGCGATGGATCAGCAACACTACGACTTAAAGGATGCCATGTTGAAGAGGTAGGTTTTTCTTCCGGCAGCGGATACACTTATATCGTGGAAGATTGTACTATTGACGGTTTACTGAACAATGCCAGCGGGACAAACTTTTTAACCGTTCATAACAACACTTTTACCAATGGAGGAATAAATGACTGGGGAGCAGCCCCTGAAGGTATGGAAGCCCACATTATAGAAAACAACCGGATTAACCGGCAATTTACCGGAGAACGTGATGAAGCAGCTATTTATTCATCTTCAACGTCCATCACGATAAAATACAATACTATCAATGTATATGGAGCAGGAATCGGATTGTCTTTGAAAAGCGGGAGTCCGACAAATGTTGTCGGTAATATCATCACGATGAACAATGGTAACCCGGTTGAAGGCACAATAGCCATTGATACAAAGGCAGGTGAAGGTGTGGTTACTGATAACAGCATTTCCGGAGGATGGACTGGCTACAACAGTGTCAGCGGAGCTACATTGTTTGAAAACAATACAATTACTAATGCGCATACCGGTTTCATCAGCGCCGGTAACGAAAAAATAAACAACAACCACATCAGCAACTGCTCCGGCAACGGGCTGATCGCTCACGGCCTGGCCGGCCCGATACAAAACAACGTCATCACTAACAACGACAGTGCCGGTATCCTTATTCAATATCCGGTTGACCTGGGTGGAGGCGAAAAAGACGGCGAAGGGCGAAATACGCTGCAAAACAACGGCTATTACGACCTGCTCATCAAATACCAGCCGGCAGAAACGGATACACTTTTTGCAAAATACAACCTCTGGGATCACAACACGGCAGAGGAGATCCTGGCCAGTGATATTTTGAACGAAGGCGGAGCAAACCTGATCCTACTGATAGATGACTTCCTTGTGTTGCCCGACATACCCGAATTGTTGTCGCCTGAAAACAACAGTTCCGACGTGAATCCGAATACACAGTTAAGCTGGAACGAAACAGCTCCATCCGACTACTATCACTTGCAAATCGCCTTTGATAACGACTTTACTGATATTGCGATTGACTCCGGTGAGTTAATGGAACCACAGATTCAGCTTACTCTCCAACCCCAGGCTACCTACTACTGGCATGTAAAAGCTTCAAATCCTGCCGGTGAAAGCGATTGGAGTGAAACATGGCAATTCACAACGGGCGTTTCCGGAATTGAGGAAGAAGATGAAAGTGAAATGGTTGAGATTTATCCGAATCCCACAGAAAATGAGTTTCGAGTTTCGAGTTCGGAGTTTCGAGTTAGCCAAGCTACTTTAGCACTTTATGACTTGAATGGAAGGAAACTCCTCGAAAAACAAATACCAAAAGGAACGGAAGAAACTACTGTTGATGTGGACGGTTTGCCCGGTGGTGTGTACGCGTGCCTGATACAAACGGAAAAGCGAAGTGTAACGAAGAAATTAGTGATTCAAAAATAGAATTGGAAGATTGGTTGAAAATAAACACTGCACAATGAAACAAATCAGTTACCCGGCCCTTTAGGGTCAGGGAGATACAGAACCATCCAGCCTTCCGGGGCAAAGGAAAAATGGCAGTGAATAACAAGAAATGACTTTGAACCAAAACCTTTTTATAACAAACCTAAAACCAAATTAAAATGAAAACCATTACCGTATTAGTCATCACCGGCATTTTCACTGCCACACTGGCAGCACAAACGGTCAAAAGACACCCTTCCTTTCCGGAATCCCGGAACGTTTATGAAAGAGCTGAACTTTTTATGGATCACCAAACGGGCCAACACCATCTGTTTATCAAAGCAACCGGTTTAAGTGAACAATCAGGAACTCTGTTAAAATCATCCCTGGAAACAAAACAAAAGCTCGATTCGGTGATATATGAACAATACGATAATACTAATGGGCAATGGGTTGCTACCAACAAATATGAATACGGTTATAATGCAAATGGAAAGGTTATTCTTCAGATAAGGTATAAACCTCAATCGAATTCTTTAAAAGATCAAAACCAATGGATCGGCACAGTGAAATCTGAATATTCATACGATAACAATAATATTCTGACACAAGGTATTATGTTTATATGGGACAATGATGCTGGCAATTGGGTCTTTTCCTATAAAAGCGAGTATTCCCATGACAGCGACAGAAACCTGATACAAGTACTGGATTATTCATGGGATGAAAACACAAACCAATGGGTTAAAACATGGAAGATTGAATTTACTTATGATGCAAACGGATACTTGACTTTGGCAATAGGTTCCGGTTATGATGATGACGCCGGCCAGTGGGTCTATTCTTTTAAAGCTGAATATAATTATGATAATGATGGGAACCTGACAATGGAAACAGATTATGATTGGGATGAAAACCAATGGACAGAAGATTACAAATATGAATATGAATACGACGGCAATGGTTACCTGGTAACGCATACAGAATATTACTGGGATGGCCAGTGGTTAAAAGACAGCAAATATGAGTACACCTATGATAACAATGGAAATATGATTTTGGAAGAAGAATATTACTGGGATGGCCAGTGGTTAAAAGACGGGAAATATGAGTATGTTTTTGACGATAACGGGAACCTGACGGAAAAGCTTGTTTACAACTGGGATGAAAATGCAGGCAGTTGGGAAGTAATGTTCAAAGACGAGAACACATACAATAATTCTTACCCGTTCGATGAACTGGTCTTACCGATAATCTATGATGAGGACTATATTTTTTATTTTTTAGATTCCTGGTGGCAATTGTATTACCATCACATGCTACTAACTACCATCACGTCTTATCCTGAAGAGGGTTTCAGAGAGTGGAATGATAAATACAAAACCACTTTGCACTATTCGGAGGTTGAAATTGTTGGCATCGTTGAAGAGAATGACAACAACATAAGGATTTACCCAAATCCCGCTGGAAATGAGTTTAAAGTTTACAATCTAAAGTTTAAAGTTGAGTCAAGTAAAATAGAACTTTACGATCTGAATGGCAGAAAGATCCTTGAAAAACAAATTCCGGAAGGAAGCGAAGAAGTGAAGATAAATGTCAGCAGATTTCACAGCGGGGTGTATATGTGCAGGATAAGCACCGAAAAAGGAAGTATAACGAAAAAGCTAATTATTCAGAAATAGAAACGCATGAATGAAAGAATGGATGGATGGATGGTTGGGTGGAAGAATGGATGGACCTGTTAACGGTGAAACGAACAAAAGAGCCATCCAATCGTCCATCCTTCCAGTTGAAACAAATAAGTTACTCTGTCATTTATGGCCGGAAAATACAAAAGCATCCAACCATCTGCCGAAGGCATGCCTGTTGCACAACCTTCCAATATCACCTGGCACAATGAAACCAACCCCTGCTGCGTCTTTGTATTAAACCAAAACTCTGCGCCTCTGCGTCTTTGCGTGAAACCAAAAACCTGCACCTTTGCGTCTTTGTCTAAAAAAGCATCCCTTTTCCACCCGCAGGAAGCATGAAGGATATCGGAAAAACGGGTTATTGAATTACAAGAATACCACCCGTCAATCTTTAATGCATCTAACACTTTATCCATCAGTTTTGTACCAGGCGCCACGCTCAACTCCGCGAAAATACGAGCTCAACGGACGGTCTCATGCTTTTGACGAGCTTGAGCTGGTTGCTTTCCAAAAACCAGGCTAAATTTTATCCGCCCGTGCTGGTACGGACGGGTTTTGTTCAAAGGACTCCTTCGGAGATGTGCTATGAAAAATATGAATTGTCTTTGACAATAGATAGAAAAAACGGTCAACCTATATCAGGGACGTACAATCATTTTCAATTAACTATTCTCCATTAAACGTTTTCCACTTTCCCCGCGGTCAGTGTCCCCACCAAACGCAATAAATGATAAAAAATGTTGTTGGTAAGGATACCAACAACGGGGAGTTATTACGAGGATACTGATCAGTTACAAACTTTCTAACTTAATATATTGGTTACCTGGCTGTTCATCACCAGAACACCTCGCAATACACATGAAATCCAATATGTTAAATAAATGTTAAATGGTCGTTGTCCTTTGATAATGTCAGAACAATTATGTTAATTTTAACATAATTTTATCCAAAGCCAACTACTTGATTTTTATTTTCGGCATTCGTATTTAAAGCATTTTTAAAGGTTACTGGTAAGATTTTTCGGGATTCAATCCGATTGCAATGAAAATAGTGTTTGAATGCGCGGGAATTAAAAATGGTTTATGAAGAAGAAAAGCAGAGCAGGTTTTCGGGATAGCGCAACAGCATGAGTAAATGGCCATGATTTTTAACTCCCGTTTTCTTCTTTAAACGGATAAACATCAACCATTAAAGATCAACATCATGTCCCGGAAAAACAAACCGCGAACAGTATTCCTCATTACAAAATATTGGACATATTTTACCGGAATGCTTTTAATTCTCATCCTGAACAATCCCGCCACTTTTTCACAGGATATTTATTTTGACGACTCCGGCCCGGACCTCATCAAGGTGGGCAACACCTCTTATTACGAAGCGGGTTTCAGAAAAACCAACGGGTCGTTTGCTTACATTATTGACAAGGCCACAAACCAGCAGGTTTGCAAAGGGTCGCGGTGGGAAATTCTCTGGGGCACCTACACGCCGGATGGAAATCCCGGCTACATCGGTTCCTCGCTCTACAGCAATACCAGCGACAATTTGTTCACCTATAACTGGGACGACGGTTCCAAAACACTTCAACTCGTTTACACGCCCGACGACACCGCAACGGATAAAATTACAGCAACCGTAACGGTCACTTTTTCCAACGGGAATTATTTTGACCTGCAAATGGAAATGCAGAATGAAAGGCCGGTTGGCATTGAACTGGTCATTTTTCCTTCCGGGATGGTTTTCCTGGAAAATGAAATTGCCGACGCCTTGTTGCCCGTCATGCCGGGCATGCTTTTAAAATCATCTTTTTTTACAGAAGCCAGAAGTTACAGCGCACGCTACCCCGGGTGGCCGGGTGTTTTCAGCGATTTCCTTTCCATCAGGGCAGGCTCGGGACAATTCGCCATGTACGGCCTGACAACAGAAGAGACCGAAATCCCCATTGTTGACCTGGGTTTTGTGCACGACGATGATTTTCTGCCCGCCAGCACCTACCTGAAACATGACTACATCACTTTTGTCAGCCCGGGCAGCACCTGGGAAAGCACGCCGGTAAGGATACGCATCGGGGAAACACACATGCAGTCGGTTGCGGATTTACGCAGCGACAATCAAATCCAACAGCTTCTCTCGCTTCGGGAAAAAACAGGCAGCCGCTTTGAAGCGCTAAGTCAGTCGCCCATGCTCAAGGTCGGCATCAAAGGCGTGGGCGGCAGCCAGGGGTTTTCGAATTACCGCGACTTTGAAGCGCTGTTGCCGGATTTGCCTTCGCCATCCGTTTTTCACCTGGTGGAGTACAACCCGGGAGCTTTCGACCATAATTATCCCGATTTTATCCCGCCCGACCCGAACTACGGGACATTGGATGATTTCGCTGACCTGTTCAATGCCGCCCGTCAGTACGGATTGCTGGTGATGCCTTATGCAAACCCCACCTGGTGGGACGACAATTCGCCCACCGTGCTGAACCAGTTACCGCCCCTGACAATCAACGACATAGCCGTACTGGATAAAAACGGCAACCCCCGTTGGGAAACTTACAACGGCAATGCGGGATTCATCGTGTCGCCTTGCAGTCCGTTCGTGCAAAGCAGGTTGAGCGAACTGATGGACCAGTTGACCGTAGGCCTGCCTTCGGACCTTGTTTTTGAAGACCAGATAGGTGCCCGCGGCGGCATCACCGATTTCAACCCGGCAACGCCATCACCCGGTTCCTATTTCCGGGGCTGGCTCGATTACACCCTGCAAAACAAGGAAAAGCTGCTGGCTACCGAGATGGGCTACGACAAGCTGCTGGAAAGCGAGGTGGCTTTCTGCGGCAGCGCCCTGCTGCCCTGGCGTGTGGATGCCAACTTTATCAATGCCATCGGCGAAGGCAATATGGAATTCTTCCCTTTTACCGCCCTGGTGGCCCGCGACAAGGTTTTGTTTTTCCAGCATAACCTCGCCCCCGAAACGGCAACAACCGACTTAAAAACCCTGACCCACAACATCGCTATGGGCTTTAACCTCACTTACGACCTGGCCAGCGGCTTAACCGGTTTTCCGGAATGGCTGAAAGTCTGCGGGGATTTTCAGAAATATGTGTTGAGTGCCTACACGGATGAATTGATGCAGGCCGTTTCGGAATTGCAGGCCGATGTGTATCAATACAATTACAATACGGTGACGGCGACGGTCAACGGGGATGGAAGTTCGGGTTTTCAGTACGGGGACAATGTCTTGTCCCCCAATGGTTTTTATATTGAATCCGACGACGGCAATCTGCAGGCCGGCGTGTTGCGGGCGTACAACGGAAACAACCTGGGTTCAGGCGACCATTATTTGATTGTCAGCCGCCTTTCGCAGGACAGCATTCTGGTTGACCAGCCGCTGGGAACCGACACCGAAATATCGGTTACCAGGCCGGCTGACTGGCCTGCCGATTCCTTAATTTCCGTTGATGCAATGTATGCAGACGGCAATACCGCTTCGGTTAATTACAGCCTGAACGGTTCCAAAATCATCTTTAACCTTTCGGCAAAAATAAGCGGCGAAGATGTTGATCATTACCTGGTGATCTACAAAAGATTCCTGTCGGTAAACGAAAACAACCCGGCAGCGAAGGGCTACCTTTTGTTTGATAATTATCCCAACCCCTTCTATAACAGTACGACAATAGCATTTTCATTACTTAAAAAATGCAAAGTCTATCTGGATGTTTACAACCTGACGGGAGAAAAGGTGGCTACGCTGACTAACGGAGATATGAATGCAGGTTATCATGAAGTGGTTTTGAATGAAAACAACTTAGCCGGCGGGATTTATTTCTACCGGATACAGGCCGGCTCATTTGTCAAAACAAAGAAACTTATTCATCTTAAATAGTTTTATACATTTATCATTTTCAGAAAGGAGTATTATCATGAAAAACATTGTTCTTTGGATGCTGTATGCATTTTTAATTTTTTCCGGTACGAATTCCCTGGAAGCTCAATGGATGCAAACGAACGGGCCTGAAGGGGGAACTGTTACTGCATTTACAGTCAATTCAAGCAACCACCTTTTTGCAGGAACTTTGGGCGCGGGCATTTTCCGTTCTTCCGATAACGGAAATACCTGGACTGCCATAAATAATGGATTGTCAGGTTTGTACGTTTATTGTTTTGCGGTAAGTACAAACGGGAATGTTTTTGCCGGAACCAACTCCGGCGTTTTCCGTTCCAACAATAACGGGGATGATTGGAGCAATGTGCTGTCACAGGAAATTGTTTCAATGGTCATTAAGCCAAACGGTTTCATTTTTGCAGGCACTTATTCGCAAGGAGTTTTTCTCTCAACCGATAATGGTAATAACTGGACACCGAAAAGCACTGGCTTGTCCGGCATCGGTAGCATTAATGCGCTTGCTATCAATTCGCAGGGCGATATTTTTGCCGGCACTAATGCTGCCGGCGTTTATATTTCTACAGATGACGGAGACAATTGGAACCCGGTTAATAGCGGGCTGCCAGGCAGTATTGTTGCTTTGGCGGTTAATTCAAACGATAATATTTTCGCCGGAACTTTTTCCGGCGGTATTTATCGTTCAACCGATAATGGTAATAACTGGAGTCAGGTCAGTAACGGCTTACCCACTGCTCCTGTAATTTCTCTTGCAATTAATGATAATGATCTTGTATTTGCCGGAACCACTTGGGCCGGTATTTTTTTATCGTCTGATAACGGAGCTAACTGGAGTGAGATAAATACAGGATTAGGTGACCTTTGGGTTCACGCTCTTTTACCCGTATCGTTCGTTCAGGTGTTTGCCGGAACAAACAGCGGTGTGTTCCAAACAACAGACAACGGCTCAAACTGGACTGAAAAAAATAACGGGATTAATGCATTGGACATCTATCAAATCAAAACCAATTCCAACGGAGATATATTCGCTAGTGCTCCAGGGAGTGGATTATTTCGTTCTTCCGACCTTGGCAATAGCTGGATAGCTACAGGTAATAATACAATTCAAAGTGTTATTTATGCCCTGATCATAAATCAGTCTGACCATATTTTCGCAGGAACTTATGGCAGCGGCATATTTCGATCAACTGATAACGGCAATAATTGGTCGGAAATAAACAACGGCTTGACGAATTTATATGTTACCACCGTAGCGATAAATTCAAATGGAGAACTTTTTGCAGGCACCGATGGAAACGGCATGTTCCGTACAACCGATAACGGGGACAACTGGATCGAAATAAACGCAGGTCTGCCGGCGGATGCCTCTGTGTATTCAATAGCGATTGATGCAAACAATAATATTTTTGCAAGCAGTTGGGGCGGTAATATATACCTTTCAACAAACAACGGTGACCAGTGGACTGAACCCAACAGCGGTTTTACTACATATACACGTCCGGTTCTTATGACCGATTTAACGGGGGCTGTGTATGTAGGCGACAGCTACGGTTACATTTACCGTTCAACCGACCAGGGACTGAACTGGACTGAAGTTGACAGCGGTTTACCTATTAATGCAGTTTATTCCTTCGCTATCGACACATCAGGAAATATTATTGCCGGTACCAGTAATGGCGTTTTCAAATCTTCTGATCAGGGAGAAAGCTGGACTGTCGTTGGCGTTGAATTATCAAACACAACAGTGTACGCGCTGGATGTAAATTTGAAGAACTATCTGTTTGCCGGTACTGCCGGACGTGGAGTTTTTTACAATAAAAACGCTCCATCGGGTGTTGATGATCATATAGAAAATTCATCCGCAGCGCTCTCCTTGCCGCAGAATTATCCCAATCCTTTTCATACATCAACAACCATTAAGTATGTACTGCCTGAAACGACTTTCGTCATCTTAAAAATATTTAATGCGTCAGGACTGGAAGTTGCCACCCTTGTAAAGGGAGAAAACCGGGCAGGGACGCATAAAGTTTATTTCCCTGCTTCAAATCTGCCAAGTGGAATATACTATATCATTATTTACACAAAGAATAATACTGAAAGTAAAAAAATGCTCCTCTTAAAATATTGACATATAAACAACCCTGATTATCAACTTAATACTTATGTCTCGTAGTTGCTATTCACCACAAAAAGAAAGGATTTATTATGAAAAAAATTATTTTGATCTCAGCGATTATCCTGTTTGAATGGACGGGAAACCCGCTCTTTGCACAGTGTTTTGATTATATTGTTGTCCCGCTTGATAATTACTTAGCAGGCAGTGGCATAAATAACGCAGGACAAGTTGCGGGACATGATTTGTTAAAAGACAACGCTTTTATCTGGCAAGCCGGGTCGTATTTTAATATTCCCAATACAGGAAGTGGCGGCGACAGTTGGGGTAGGGCCTATGACATTAATTTGTTTGGTGAAGTTACGGGATTTAAAACGCCTGACGGAACCACATTTTAACTGATTTTATCGTGAGACAGTGTTAA
>CAZMOS010000023.1:0-31326 GCA_964567945.1 uncultured Lentimicrobiaceae bacterium | reverse complement strand
GAGTAAGGGAAAGCAGAAATACACGTTCCCTGTCATGATTTTGTCCTCCCAATTCCATGATTTCTCTTTTTCCAGTTAATGCAGAAATAGAAAATCCATTTCCCATAGCTTTACCAAAAGCTGATAAATCAGGTACAACATTGTATTTTGTTTGTGCTCCTCCAAGATGTGCACGAAAGCCCGTGATCATTTCATCAAATACTAAAAGTGTTCCATTTTGATGACAGAGCTCCTTTAGTTTTTGCAAGTAGTTGTTTTGAGGTGTTGAATATTTTTCAGGTTCTAAAATAACACAAGCAATTTGTTCCGGATATCTGGCAAAAAGGGATTCTACGCTTTCTATATTATTATAGTTGAATTTGACTGTCAGGTCTTTTATACTTTTAGGAATTCCAGCCGACATGGGTGTGGTTCCTATGAACCAGTCATCAACCGAAAAGAATGGCTGGTCAGCACAAACAGCAATCATATCGCGTCCTGTAAAAGCTCGTGCCAGGCGAATAGCACCATTTGTGGCATCTGAACCATTTTTTCCAAATTTTACCATGTCCGCTCCTTTGAGCAAATCCAGAAACTCTATGGCGTATTCCAGCTCGATCATTGAAGGTCTTGTAAAATTAGTTCCCTTAAGCATTTGAATATAAGCGGCATTGACAACCGGTTCAAACGCATGACCGAGTGTAACACTGCGCAATCCCATACCATACTCTATAAATTCATTTCCATCTACATCCCAAATCCGGCATCCTTTACCTTTTACTATATACGGAGGCATAAACTCGGGATATTGGTCATCACCTTTTGCATAGGTATGACAACCACCCGGAATTAATTTATTAAACCTCTTTTGAATTTTTTTTGCTTTTGTAAATTTCTTTTTAGGGAAATACAAGTGATCGTGTAATTCAACAGATAATTTCTCTTCCGGCTTTAACTCATTATTATTTTCTTTTTGTTGCAGTTCTCTATAATGAGCAATTTTTTTTAGTAAACCTTCTTTTAATTCAACCTTTGGTTTCCAAGCGATCTGCCTGAATGTTTTCTGAATATCTGCTACTCTTGATTGTTCAAATGGTCTGTCTTCAACCGCACCGAATTGTGCTTTAACATTAGGATTTATCAGGTTTATTGTCATTTTGGTAATTTCTTTTACCGATATCAGTTTTCCTGAACCCAAATCAACAATTTCACCATCAATATTATGATTTGTATCTATCATATTCACCAAACCATCCACAACGTCATCAAGATAAATCCAGTCAACCAGTCTTCCTCCACTTGAAACTTTTGGTGATTCGCCTTTGAATGTATTAGTAATCACATGGGGCAACAGCTTATTCTGATCTCTTTGTCCTGGTCCGTAAACCATAAATATTTTAGCAATGCTAACGGGGGTTCCATAGAGATTATAGAACATTCTTGCATAATTTGAAGATGCAATTTTAGCAGACGCATAAGGGGAGGCGGGGCTTATAGTATCTTCAAACAGATCGGGTTCTTCAGATGATCCGCTGATGATAATACGTTTACATTTAGCGTTTTGTGCGGCGATTAACAAATTTATTGTTGTAAGGAGATTGTTTTTAAAAGTTGGTAATACATGTTCTATACCTCGTTCGCCCAATACATAACTTGCCATATGAAAAATAAAATCAGGCTTGATTTCTTTTATTAAATGAAAAGCAAAATCAGCGTCTGTTAAATCGCCGATTCTCCAAATAATATTTGGATGTATTTCAGCTTTTTTCCTGGCATTTCCGTAAACAATTGCTCCATAGTCTGAAAGTCGTTTTGCCAATTCCGATCCAATAAAACCAGATGCTCCCGTAATCAGGATTCTTATACCCTTTAACATCTTTCTTTTTTCTGTTTTATCCAGTTGCATTTGATTATGGCTTTTCTTTAAGTAAATCTACCTTTGCAAGAGCATCCGCCGCTGTTTTTATCATTTTGAAATCAATCCCTGATTTCACCGATATATCCAGTAATGAGTTATCACCGTCAGACAGGTTCAGTACCCATAGTATTGCCATTTGAAAATCTTTGGTATTACCTTGACCACCAATTTTTTTAAACAAGCCTCTTTTCCCCAGTTGCGGTTCACATTTGGGATTCAAATTTAAATAGGTTTTATTTGTTTCGATCAAATGGATCATGTCAAGAATCAATGTGAGCGAACCAGCAAGTTTTTCCGGATGTACAAAATCCAGGTTATCAGCGGAGGTATGATACTCAGGAAATTCACCATGAACCGCACGAGATAAGCGTCCGACCGGAAGATTAAATCCCGGAGAACAGTATTGTCTTTCGTCGTATCCATAAGGATAAAAATCCATTATGCTGTATTCTTCCCCAGCTTGTTCCAAAACATATTCAGCTATTCGATCAATTTCTGCATTTCTTTTTCTTGACTTTTTATAATGAAATTTTTCCTTATCTCCCAAAAGGGTTAAGACCAGTCCGTGTTTTATCCTGTCTGTTTTATCCTCATTCCTGCTAAGCCACGTTATAGATCCAATTGTACCGGGAATAAATAAAAACCGGTACGAGTAATGCAATTTTAATTTATCTAATAGCTGTGCCAGATATGATGAAACCACAATGCCTGAAAGATTATCATCGCTTAACGAGGGATGGCAAATATGACACGAGATGAGAACCTCATCGCTACTTTCTCCCTGAATAAAATATTCCCCATAGGTTAAATGACCCGGTTCAAGTGTCGAGTCTATCAAAACCTCAAATTCATCTTCTTTGAGCTGCTTAAATTGATCGTATGCCATACAAAACCCCCAGTTGAGATTGTGATATGACGTACGGTAAGGAATCCATTCGGGGTATTCAGGTAACGTGAATAAATGTTCTTTCAGTTCATCCAGGCTTAGGTTTTTGTGAACCGGAGTACTGTAATTCAAAACATGTAAGTTGGATTTGTTGAAATCAATAATCTTTTCACCACGGCTGTTTTTTATCCACGCATCCTTTATATTCCATTCAAGCGGTATTTCCCAGTCAAAAGCTCTTGTCCCGCTGGGAACTTCATGTATTGTTAGAGGATTGATCTCCGAAATTATGTTCAGGGTTTTCCTTACACCATTGCCGGTGATACTTCTGGGAATAGGATATAACGTCCGGATAAGATCATACATTTTTTCTCCCATCCGGTTTTTAAAAATCTCGTTTTTAAGCCCGTTGACTTCCATCAAAATATTTCGAGTTCAGGTATAAAAGTTACAAATCGCCCCCTCCAGTCCCTGATATAATCCAGTTGACTGCTTATTTCTTCTTTCAGGTTCCAGGGAAAAATGATCACGTAATCCGGTTTGGTCTCTCGAATAGCTTCCGGAGATAAAACAGGAATATGACTTCCCGGTAAATATTTATTCTGCTTTACCGGAGAAGCATCCGCAACAAACTCTATTAAATCGGTTCCTTTAATTCCACAATAATTCAACAAGGTATTTCCTTTTGCCGCAGCCCCATATCCGATTGTTTTCTTCTCTTTTTGTTTTTGATCAATTAAAAATTTTACCGTATTATATTTTATTTTATCCACAAGCGGTTGAAAATGCCTGTAATAGTCAAAGGTGTTCATTCCTGCTTTTTTTTCTTTTTCAAGTAAGGCAAACACTCTTTTGCTTACTGTTTTGGTGTTGTCTTCTTTATGTTTGGCAAAAATACGTAATGAACCACCATGGGTTTTCAGTTCTTCCACATCAAACATTTCAAGGCCCGATCTTTCAAAAATCCGTGATACGGTTTGAAATGATAAATAAGAAAAATGTTCATGATAAATCGTATCAAACTGTTTTTCCTCAACCAACCGCATTAAATGGGGAAATTCCATTGTGATGACTCCGGTATCTTTCAGGGCAATTTTCATTCCTTTGACAAAATTATTGATATCAGGAACATGAGCTAACACATTATTGCCGATTATCAAATCTGCCTGAATACCTTTGGAAACTAATGCTTTTGCAAATTCAGTGCTGAAAAAATCTATGATTGTCTCAATCCCCTTTTGCCGGGCAGCTTCCGCTGTATTTGCAGAAGGTTCAATACCTAAAACAGGTACCTCATATTCTTTAAAATATTGCAAAAGATAACCGTCATTAGAAGCGATTTCAATAATTTTTGAATTTTTATTAAACTGAAACCGATCCATCATCATATCCACGTACTGACTGGCGTGCCTTAACCAGGATGTGGAAAAAGATGAAAAATAAGTGTATTCCTCGTTGAATATATTTTCCGCCTTCTCCATCTCATCAACTTGTACCAAAAAGCACTCGGGACAAACAAATATTTTTAAAGGATAGTATATTTCAGGTTGTTGCAATTGCTCTTTTGTCAGCATTGCATTTGAAATCGGGGCATATTCAAGGTTTACAAATTGTTGTTTTAGTTCGGTTTTACAGTGACGACATTTCATCTATTAAAAATTAAAAACAATCATTTTCACTAAAATCAGGATAGTTCTTATCTTTTTCGGAAATAACGGCAATCCCTACAGGCCATTGGATGTTGAATGCAGGATCATTCCACCGAAAACCAGCATCATAACCCGACACATAAAATTGTGACATCATATAAGTTAATTCCGAGTTGTCTTCCAATGTAATAAACCCGTGAGCAAATCTTTCCGGAATGTAGAGCATTTTATAATTATCCGCCGTCAGTTCTGTGCCAAACCATTCTTTATAGGTTGGTGATTCGGGCCTAAGATCAACAATAACATCATAAATGGAGCCACGAATGCATCTAACAAGTTTAGCTTCTTCGTACGGGCTTTTTTGAAAGTGCATTCCCCGCAAAGTTCCTTTCTTCAGATTCAATGAGGTATTAGCTTGAACGATATGCACATTTATGCCATGTTCAGCCATCTCATGTTCGCACCATGTCCGGGCAAAAAAGCCTCGCTCGTCTTCCAGTTTCTGCAGTTCAATAAGAAAAGCACCTTTAAGTTTGGTTTCGGTAAAAATCACTTTTTCGATTTTATAAAAAAGAAATTACTATCAAACCGAGGTCAGTTTCAAATCTTTATCAATCACACCGTGTTCAATAAGATGATTTATTACATACAAGTGCATGTATTTTGAATTTCTGAAATCCTTGACATTAAAACTTATTGAATTCAACCCATCAATGAGACCTTTTATTGAATTTTCAAGTGTATATAACGGTTGATGATCAGGAGCCAGTTTTTTAAATAAACCGAAATCTACCCTGTAAGACCGTTTGTCTGGAGCTGCGTTTTGATTAACAGATACTTTTATTTGAGGCATTAATTCCTGAACTTTTTCGGCCAGTTCTTTCACTTTATAATTCCATTGATCGCTACCGGTATTGACAATTAAAAAGTGTCCTCCTTCTTCATGTTTTCTTTCATGGCCCCATCTGATGGCTCGCGCCATATCTTTCACATTAATCAAGGGGCGCCAGGGGGTTCCGTCACTCAATATGGTTATTTCCCCTGAAGTTAGTGCGCCGGCTACAAAATCATTCAATACCAAGTCAAGGCGTAATCTTTCGCTCATTCCGCATGCTGTGGCAAAACGATGACATGTTATTTTGAAGTTTTCGCCGGCAAGCGCTTCAAGATCATTTTCAGTATAAATTTTGGATTTGGCATAAGCAGTAAGCGGGTTAACCCTGGATTCTTCTTTACGTGCCGCATCTTCAGCAGCCCCGTAAACACTACAACTCGAAGCAAAGATAAAATTCTCTACCCCCATCCTTTTTGCCATTTTGGCAATGGCTATACTGGATTTGTAATTGATGTCAAGAGTTGCCTCTTCGAACTTATTTCCGATGGGATCATTTGATATGGCTGCCAGGTTTATAACCGTGTCAACCCCTTCAAGCAAATGTTCGGGAAAAGCCCTAACATCACCATAATACTGAAAATCAAGATAACTTTCCGGAATAATGGTATTGCTGGTAATATGTTTGGCAAAATATCCAATATCATAACCAATTATTTCCGCATCCGGATAATATGACCTGAATTCTCTTACCACACCCGGGCCGACATAACCCAGATTACCGGTAATTAATACTTTCACGATTTACAAGTTTAATTAAACGAAATATATGACTGTTACCACCTTTTCCAGGGTGCTTTTTTATTGTTCCAGACTTCATTAAGAATATTTTTATCTCTCAATGTATCCATGTTTTGCCAGTAACCGTAGTGCTGATAAGCTGAAAGCTGATTTTCATCTGCAAGCACTTCCAACACTTTTTCCCAAATTGAAGAATCATCTTTAATGTAGTCAATGGCCCGGGGCTCAATAACAAAAAAACCTCCGTTGATCCAGTTAAGTTTTGAGATATCCTTTTTCGGTTTTTCTTTAAAACTGTCAACATGGTTTGATTTATCATCAAGATCAAGTATTCCAAACCTTTCGGGAGGCTGAACAGCAGTGAGAGTAACTTGTGTTCCCTGGTTTTTATGAAATGTGTGCAGATCATCAAGATCAACATCACTTACCCCATCTCCATAAGTCATAAAAAAGGGCTCATTTTCAAGATATTCACTAACTCTTTTGAGTCTTCCTCCGGTCATCGTATTTTCACCGGTATCCACAAGTGTTACTTTCCAGGGTTCAATATCATTACTATGCCATTCGATTGCATTTTTTTTCAAATCAACAGTAAAGTCTGAACTATGTAAACGATAGTTTGCAAAAAAGTCTTTGATAATATTTCCTTTATATCCCAGGCAGATCACAAAATCATTATGGCCGAATGATGAATATATTTTCATAATGTGCCAAAGTATTGGCATTCCTCCGATTTCAACCATTGGTTTGGGCCGGACTCCGGTTTCTTCACTCAACCGGGTTCCGTATCCACCAGCAAGTATTACTGTTTTCATGAGAAAATTATTTTTGAAATTATTCTTATCATTAAACTTTTCATCAGGTAAGTTGGTGACCCCGGGCACAGCTCCGCTCAGTCAGTCACACAACAATTTTCTTATATGACTGTTTTTAAGCGATTTACGGTTTTCTTTTATTTATGATTCCCACAACAACAAAAGCTCGCTTTTACTTTTGCTGTTTGAATGTTCTTTAAATTCTTGTTTATCTAAAATCAAATACCGGATTTTTCGTCCGATTTTAATTTCGGCTTTTTCAATTATTTCCAACAAAAACATTTTATCTATTTGATCTCCAACAATCCACAGATCAATCAACCGGCTATCTTGTCCCTGAGCTAATTTCCCAACAAGGTAAACCTCTTCCAGATTCCCTAATTTTGTTGTAACCCTTTCTAATACTCTGTCAAGTCCAAAATGTTTCATTAAAAGGCTTTTAATTTCGGGGTATAGGGGATGATTTGTATTGGCTTGATATATCTTTTTATTCCCCTGTTGAAAAGAGATGAGTAATTTGGCTTTTTCCATCCTCACAAGCTCATGACGTATGGCGTTGCTTGATTCCTTAAATTCCGATTCAAGCAAACGAAGCCATGCTTTGTTATTACTATTCAAAAAAAATTTAAGTAATAAATTTATCCGGGTTCTGGATGTAATGATGGTTTCCAGCATAAATGGAATAGTTTTTAGTCGTTTTTTAGTTCAAAATTGCCTATATAACAATTTTGTCTCCTTTTGTTTATCAATGAGATGCACAAATTTTCCCCAAAGATTGAGCAACAAATTTACTCAAAATTTCAAAAAATCCAAATTTTGGTTCCTACTGGACAGGAAAGATTTTATGGCTGGAAAGATAATCCAGGATTATTTCGATATTTTCTTCTCCCAGATTTGGATCAAGAATGATGTCAGGGTTCTCCGGAACATTGTAATCCACATCCACACCTGGCAAATCATGTAAATCGCCAATATCGGCTTTATTATATAAACCGTATTTATCATTTTTCCGGCAAAAGTCAATATCGGCTTTCATATATAACAGGTTAAAATTATCCTTGCCTATAATTTCAGCAACCTGCTTACGGATATTTTCAGCGGGGGAGATAAAAGAACAAATGGTGATGATTCCCTGGCTATTCAACATCTTTGAAATATGAGCAATCCTTCGTAAATGTTCCGCTCTGTCCTGCGGAGTATAGTCAAGTTCTCTTGAAAGGCCTGACCTTATTGACTTCCCGTCAAGTAAAACCACTGTCGCCCCCATGTCAAATAACCGCCTTTCCAATGAATAGGCGACTTCATTTTTTCCCGAACCATGCAAACCGGTGATCCAGATTGTTCTTCCTTTCTGGTTATATTTCTTCTCCCGTTCTTTTGTTTTTATGAGGCTCTCACCTTTAATTATTCTTTCTCTTTCTGCTCCTGTAATTTGCAAAATCAGATCTTTTCCGGTATAACGGTCAATGATCATTCCGACAGCGCAAGTATTATTTGTAACCGGATCTATCAATATAAAAGCTCCCGTATTCCTGTTTTTCTTATAGGGATCAAAAAACAACGGTTTGTTGGTGGTTATTACCACTTTTCCAATTTCATTTAATGAAAAACGGTCAATTTCGGATTTTTTTAATGTATTTACATCAACCCTATAGTTAATGGTATCAATATGTGCTTTGGTGGTATTGGTTGTATGTTTAATATAAAAATGGGTGTCCCTATCCATTGGGTTTTCATCCATCCAGACAAGCATGGCTTCAAAATGCCGGTCAATGTTTGGCAGGTTTCCCGGATTTACCAACATATCACCTCTTGAGATATCAATCTCATCTTCAAGTGTAATTGAAACAGCCTGTGGAGGGTATGCATAATTGTTTTCCCCGTCATAAGTTGTTATCGCTTTAACTTTTGAGATTTTTCTGGAAGGCAAAACCATAACCTCATCATTTTTCCTGATAACACCGGAGGCAACAGTTGAAGCAAATCCCCTGTAATTTAATGATGGTCGCAGCACATACTGAACCGGATATCTCATATCCTCAAAGTTTCTATCGCTGCTGATATGGACGCTTTCAAGAAATTCAAGCATACTTTTTCCGTGATACCAGGGCATACGTTCAGATACATCAACAACATTATCCCCTTTTAATGCCGACATTGGAATAAAAGTAATATCAGGAATATCAAGCTGTGTAACAAACGCTTTGTAATCATTACATATTTGATCAAATATTACCTGATCAAAATCTACCAGGTCCATTTTATTTACCGCAAGAACAACATGTTTGATTCCGAGTAATGACACAATGTAAGTGTGCCGTTTTGTTTGGGTAATCACTCCGTGACGAGCGTCAACAAGGATAATGGCAAGATTTGCGGTTGAGGCACCTGTTACCATATTACGGGTGTATTGCTCATGGCCCGGGGTGTCTGCAATAATAAACTTTCGCCGGGCGGTTGAAAAATAACGGTAAGCTACATCAATTGTGATTCCCTGTTCGCGTTCGGCTTTTAAACCATCCAGAAGCAAAGCATAGTCAATGTCTTCTCCCGCATGGCCTATGCGTTTACTGTCTTTATGTAATGTGGCTAACTGGTCTTCATATATTTTTTTACTGTCAAATAAAAGCCTGCCTATCAGGGTTGATTTGCCATCATCCACCGAACCGGCAGTCAACAGTCGTAATAAATCTTTTTTTTGATCCTGATCTAAAAATGACCTGATATCCATAATAATGATCGTTGTCGGTTAAAAATAGCCTTCTTTTTTCTTTTCTTCCATTGAGCCGTCCTGGTCAAAATCAATCACCCGTGTTGTTCGTTCCGATTTTGTTACAGTCATCATTTCTTCAACAATTTTTTCGATGGTATCGGCATCGGATTCAACAGCTCCTGTAAGCGGATAACAACCGAGAGTTCTGAACCTTACTTTTCGCATTTCTGCTTTGTTTCGATACTCTTCAGGCATCCGGTCATCATCAACCATAATAAGGTTTCCGTCAATGTTAACAACCGACCGTTCTTTTGCATAATATAACGGGACAATCGGGATTTTCTCCAGCCGGATATACTGCCAAATGTCGAGTTCTGTCCAGTTCGAAATCGGGAATACACGTATGCTTTCTCCTTTATGAACCCTGGCATTATAAATGTTCCAAAGTTCCGGCCGTTGGTTTTTTGGATCCCATTGATGAAAACGGTCTCTGAAAGAGAAAATCCTTTCTTTGGCTCTTGATTTCTCTTCATCCCGGCGGGCACCTCCGAAAGCAGCATCAAATTTATATTTATCAAGGCCTGCCAATAGTGCCTGTGTTTTCATAATGTCAGTGTGCACTTTACTGCCATGTGTAAAAGGACCCACCCCGGCCTCATATCCTTCTTTGTTATAATAAACAATCAGGTCCCAACCCATTTCTTTAACATAATTGTCTCGGAATTCTATCATTTCCCTGAATTTCCATTTTGAATCAATATGCATCAAAGGAAAAGGAACTTTCCCGGGATAAAAAGCTTTTTCTGCCAAACGAACCATTACTGAGGAATCTTTTCCAATAGAGTAAAGCATTACAGGATTCTCAAATTCTGCGGCAACCTCCCTGATAATGTGAATGGATTCTGCTTCAAGCTCACGCAGATTGTTTATAGTATATGAGTTCATTGTCAATTAATCATATTTTTAATATCCGGCTAAAATACTTCAATCTGAAAACTGCCGGCATAATATTTAAAATTTAATTACACGCAATTTATTTTTGGGAACCTGGATTAACAGGCTTTTTCCTATGGCTTCAATCTCTATATTGACACGGTGTTTGCCTTTAAACTCAACCAGGGTTCCTGTTAACCCTGCCATGCTTCCTGATATAATTTCTACTTTTTGTCCTTTGGTCCAGTTCTTTTCATCTACAAGTTCCGGTTCTTTTTCGTTTAAAAAGTAATGTATGGCTTCTATCTGTTCATCAGGAACACGTACGGCTTTTCCCTCAAATGAAACATACCTTACAACACCATTAATGTGAAGTACATCATAATAATCCTTTTTTTCAATTCTTACAAAAACATAAGACCTGAATAAAGGTTCTTCAACCCATTTTTTCCGGTCACTCCATTGCCTTAATTTTTTGATCAGGGGGAGATAATATTCAATACCCAGGAACTGTAATTCAGAAGCTACTTTTTTTTCAGTTCTAGATTTGACATAAATGGCATACCAGTCTTTCACATCAAAACATTTTGGTGTTTTTATTTTATAAACGGGTGGTAATCACCTCTTTTACCAATAGGACGTTGATTTCGGATCATGTGAACGATTTCAATACTGTTCACTGCATCTTCTATTCCGAAGCCTTTTCCTGATAAAATCTCCTGGTAACTCACAGTATGAAGGTCGGTAAAGCCGCCGCTGAACTCCAACTCTTTTCCATCAATTGTAATGCTCCTGAATGTAGGTTGACCTTTTTCAGCAATTTTTTTGGGAAGGTCATTTCTGTCAAGGCTTAAAAACCATTTAACATTGGCATTTTTTAACCTGAGTATACCAGCCGCTTTATTTTCTGTTTGTATATTGACACTACTGTGTACAACGTTTCCAAATATCCAGCTCAACATGTCAAAAAAATGAATGCCAATATTTGTTACAACTCCACCAGACTTTTTAATATCGCCTTTCCATGAATAAAAATACCATTTCCCGCGTGAGGTAATATAGGTTAATTGAATATCATGAATTTTGTTATCCGGGAAATTCTGAAATTTTTCTTTCAGTGCTTTTATTGAAGGATGAAGCCTCAGTTGCAGAATATTAAAAATGTGTTTACCTGTTTCCTGCTCAATCTCCTGAAGGTTTAAAACGTTCCATGGATTCAACAACAGGGGTTTTTCACAGATCGCATGAGCCTCGTTTCTCAAAGCCATTCGAATATGAGCATCATGTAAATAATTGGGAGAACAGATGCTTACAAAATCAACTTTGTTTTTTTCTGTTCTTCGTAGTTTGTCGAGGTGCCTGTCAAATCTTTCAGGTTCAATAAAAAAGTCTGCATCCGGAAAATAGCTGTCAATTACTCCAACACTGTCAAAAGGGTCAAGGGCAGCAACCAGTTCATTATCTGTTTCTTTTATAGCCCTCATATGACGCGGAGCAATATACCCTGCTGCTCCGATAAGGGCAAATTTCTTTTTTATTTTTCCGGCCATTCAATCTGTAATTTGAGCTTTTTATAGTTTATTGAATAATCGTTTGGTAAACGATTTCTTTTTGTCAGGCTTATCGTCAGTATAATACCCGTAACCATAACCATAGCCATACCCGTAACCATAACCATAGCCATACCCGTAACCATAGCCATAGCCATAGCCACCCGAAATTTTAATATCATTTACGACAAGACTAATTTTCATATTTCGGGTTTCAATATCTTTTAATATAGTAGCTAAAACTTTCCTGTTTGAGAAGTTTTGACGGATCAAAAATAAATTGACGTCCGTATGATCCATTATCAAAAAGGCATCAGTAACAAGCCCTACTGGAGGTGTATCAATGATAATGTAATCATAAGTTTCGCATAATTCTTTGAATAGCTGCGCTGTCTTATCTGATGCAATAAGTTCAGCCGGATTTGGCGGTACGGGGCCGGAAAGAATAATGTCCAGATTTTCTATTTTACCGGAAGGCTGAATAATTTCAGTGAGAGAAGCTTTATTAATCAAGTACGAACTTAATCCTGCTTTATTGGAAAGTCCAAACTCCTGGAAGATTTTTGGCTTCCGAAGGTCAAATCCAAGTAAGACTGTTTTTTTACCATATTGTGCATAAATACTTGCCATATTGATTGCGACAAATGTTTTTCCAACACCCACCATGTCCGCCGTGATCATTATCGTAATCTTTGATTTCCCTTTAGTCATGTATTGTACATTGGTTCTGAGCGAACGGAAAGATTCGGATACATTTGATTTGGGGGATTCTGCAACGACCAGTTCAGTCTTTTTATTCGAATGCAAAATTTGCCCTACAATCGGGTAGCTGGTCAGGTTTTCAATATCCTTTCTTTCAACAATTACATCATTAAAATATTCTTTTCCCAAAACATAAAGTACCGGAAATGCAATACCTAATACAAGGGCAATGAGATAATTCAACGATTTCTTGGGAAATACCATTGTGCTTATTTCCGGGCGGGCATAGTCAATGATCTCGTTATCAGGAACATTGGACGCTTTTGTTATCTGCGCTTCTGTTCTTTTGTTAAGCAGGTAAGTGTAAATATTGTCTGCCAGTTTATATGTCCTTTCATAATCATTCAGGTCACGCTGGGTTCCCGGCAACAACCGGGCGCTATTGGAATATTCGGCAATACGCCGGTTAATATTCCTGATGGCTTCATCAGAATTGGCAATAATATTAGTTATGTTCTCAAGAATTGCTCTCTGTGTGTTTCTGATGTGTGTATTTATGGCGATGATACTGGGGTTCTTTTCAGTTGAGTACAATAATTGCTCTGCCTTGTTATTGTATAAATCAATCAGTTCTCCGACAAGTTTATTCAAAACCACATCATCAATACCCATTGCTGAAGGTGCGATCAGGTTGTTTACATTTTCCGAATTGGTTTGGATATAATTTTTCAGATTACGGTAGTAATTGGATTTTACAACTAACTCTGCTTTTTGTTTTTGCAGGTCGTCAAGCCCCTTAAACAAAATGTTGGACTGCATATCAATGTCTAGCAATTCATTACTTGACTGGAATGATTGGAGTGATGATCCTGCTTTTTGTAAGGTGTCAGAAATTATTGCCAGCTGTTCATTGATAAAACGGATCGTGCTTTCGGCAATCTGGTTTTTCTTCTCCAGGCTTTGCATCAAATAATTATTCAAAAAGGCATTCAGATAGTTAACGCCTTTTAAAACGTTGTTGGTTTTTAATTTCACATTTAAAACTGAAGACTCTCTTTCGATGGGTTCGATTTCAACCCCTCTGTATCGCTGTGCAAGGCTAAAATAATCCGTAAAAAGAAATGTATAAACGTTGTTTAAATCCTCTTCAGGATTAAATTTTTCATTAAGTATTATCTGAAACGAGTTATAGGGGTTTTCTATTTTCTCACCGAATTTGTAATTTCTGCTCCAGAGAATTTTATCAAAAACTTCATCTTCGACAAATTCAGCTTTTGAAAAATCATATTTTTTGATCATTTCACCTTCCGCTTCCAGGATAAACTCATTATTATTGATGAAAGTCAATCTGTAAGATAATCCGACGGCCTGGGGAACAGCCGTATCAAAAATGATTTCAAACGGGGCGGTATGATAAAGCTCTTTTTTTACAAGTCCTTCGTCCAAAAAATAAGAAATTTCAAAATCCAGTCCTTTCACTGTCCTGTAAGCCAGTGAAAAAGAAGTAAGTTTTCCTATTTCATTTGACACATCAAGTTGAGCTGAATAGGAAGCACCCAAACCGATTATTGAATTGGGGTCCAGGTTTTGTTGTGATGTTTCAATAAATACGGTACCGGACACTTCGTACACCGGATTTGTATATTTATTAAATAGAAATGCAATAGCTACTGCCACAAATATGGTGAGTGCAAACAAATACCAGTACCTGAAAAGTTTTGAAAATATTGCCTTAATGTCTATGCTTTCTTCATTCTGTTGAAAGCTTTCTGTTCTCTCTGCGGCCATATTGGAAATAATTTATTTTATGTTTAAATAACCGAGTAATAAAATTGTTGTAGATATAAAACCAAAAACTACACCGTAAGGAAATTGGGCAAAGGTAAACTGTTTTCCTCTAACCGGACGTACATAAACAATATCATTTGGCCTTAAATAATAGTAATCGGATGCTAATATCCGCCTTTTGGTTAAATCAAACATTTCAACTTTGGAACCTGTTTTGGTTTGTCTTACAACCGCAACCTTTTGTGCATTGGCATAATCAGTCATATCACCGGCATAAGCAATGGCTTCAAAAACATTGATCGCGGTCTGATAAATTTTATATTGTCCTGGCCGTTTAACCTCGCCGATAACCGTGATGTTAAAATTGACCAGTTTAACAACAACAACAAGTTCATGTAAATATTCTTTAAGTTTTTCTTCAATGAGGCTTCGTATTTCTTCAGTATTCAGATTCTTTACATATATCTCCCCGATCATAGGAAAATCAAGATATCCTGCTTCATTTACTGTATAACTTTGCAGATAAACACCTGCATCATTTGTAGCTGCATTACTACCTCCCATTTGCAAGGGGTTTAATAAAAGTGTGGTTTGTGCATCAAAAGTTACCACCCTGATGTACAGATTATCACCGGGTTTTATCCGGTAATCAAAGTTAACATCATTAACATAACTGGATGCTGTATCTTGCACTTCTTTAGCTTGTAAATAAACCGTTTTTCTTAACGGTACACAAGAAGAAAGAACCGTTGCCAATAATACCAGAACAAATAATGATTTCAATAGTAAATAGTAATTTTTTTTCATCAGACCTCTCTTATAAAGTTAGCCTCAGGATATTTTGAATATCTCTATTAAATTGAGGGCAAATTTAACTACTCTTTTTTAATATCAAAGAAAAATAATACATAACGCCCTTCTCATACGTTAAAGTTGTTCAGAAAGTTACTTGTGAAAGGAAATAAGAAATAATGTTTATTAAGTTTTATCAAAATGTTGCTTAAAAGAACCTGTAGTTCATACGGAAAAAACTATTTAATTTATATCTTTGGCAAAAGAAAAACATATATATGATTAAATTTTTTCTGATCTGGTTGTTTAGCCTGGCTTTTTTCAGTGCATTTTCGCAAAGCCATCTTTTACAACAGGCCTATGACCAAATTCCTGTGGTTTACTCCAACATAGTGCCAGACAGCTTGGGTGATTTATATTTTGACAACGGAAAGCTTGTCGAAAAACAAACTTTTTACACTCTTTATAACATCAGAATACAGCCTGAAGGAACTGAGAAGGGCATTTTGTTCGATTTTAACAACAAAGATTTTTACGGAACCATTTATTACGGGCTTTTTCCAAAACAATTACCTGTTTACCCGGAATTGGTTTTTTTTAAAAAGAGTGCAAAAATCAGGGATGGGAAAGCAGAAATCAATATATCGGACTTAAAAGAAAAATATGATATTGCCGGTTGGGAGGAAACGGGAAAAGCCATGTTGGGCTACCGAATTGTAAATTCATACGGCCGGATTATTTATGATGGCAGGATCAGGGTTGAAGGTAAAGGCCCTTTTAAGGCAGGTCTGTCTGTTATTGAAGGTCCTTTTGTAACCCGTGTCACTGATAATGCAGCTTATATTTCTTTTATCACCAACAAACCCTGCAACCCGTATGTTGAAGTAAATGGCCGTGAATATCGTCCCATGAGCCGGATGGGAAATCCCCTTGGAGATGTTAAACATGAAATAAATGTTAATCACCTTAAACCGGATACTACTTATATATATAAGGTGCATTTTGGTGACTATACCGAAACTTATAGATTTAAAACCGCCCCAAAACCCGGAGACAAAAAACCATTTGTTTTTGCTTATACCAGTGATTCCCGGGCAGGTGCGGGTAGTGGCGAACGTGACATATACGGTACCAATGCCTATATTATGAAAAAAATGGTGACGCTTGCCGTGTCCGGTCATGCTGCCTTTTTTCAATTTACCGGTGATTTGATCAACGGTTACTCATCAAATATCGGGGAAACTAACCTGGAATATGCGAATTGGAAAAGAAATCTGGAGCCTTTTTGGCATTACATGCCGTTTTATGTCGGGATGGGAAACCACGAGGTTGTGGTTACGAATTTTGACAATGGTTCAAAATATGGCGTTTCGATTGATAAATTTCCTTTTATCAATAAGTCTGGTGAAAAGATTTTTGCCGACAATTTTGTGAATCCTGGCAACGGACCGGAAAGCGAAGATGGCGCTGTTTATGATCCTCAACCCGATAAAACCAATTTCCCCCCCTACAAAGAGAATGTTTACTATTACACTTATGGGAATATGGCCATGATTGTTCTTAATTCAAATTACTGGTATTCCGTGAATACAAATTTGATACCTGAAATCGGAGGAAATCCTCATGGGTATATTATGGACAATCAACTGGCCTGGCTTGAACAAACAATTGAAAAACTGGATAAGGACTCTAACATTGATCATGTTTTTGTTACAATTCATACTCCCGCATTTCCGAATGGAGGCCATTCGGAAAACGATATGTGGTATAATGGGAACAACAGCATCAGGCCTACCGTGGCCGGGGAACCCGTGAAAACGGGAATAATCCAGCGCAGGGATGAATTCCTTGATATCCTTATCAACAAAAGCAAAAAAGTTGTCGCTTTACTTGCCGGCGACGAGCACAACTACAGCCGGATGAAAATAACAAACGAAACAATTATTTACCCTGAAAAATATCATGGAAAAAAACTGAAAATCTCTCGTCCGTTCTGGCAAATTACTAATGGTTCTGCCGGAGCCCCTTATTACGGCCAGCAACAACTGCCATGGAGTCCCTCTGTTGAAATGTTTTCAACTCAATATGCTTTGATGTTGTTTTATATTGATGGTGATAAAGTCCGCTTGAAGGTTATCAATCCGGATACAATGGAATTAATTGAAGATATTGATCTTATTAAATAAAAACTGCATTTGAATTTAACAGGATTTAAAACTTTATTTACTGTGTGATTATGTTTTAATTTCCTGGCAAATAAGTAAAAGATAATTATATTTCATGATTATTATACTTTTGCACAGTTTTTATTTAATGCCTGTTTACCATATTACAAACTGTTATGATAAAAAATCTGGTTATCGTTGAGTCGCCTGCAAAAGCTAAAACAATTGAAAAATTTCTTGGGAAAGATTT
Source organism: uncultured Lentimicrobiaceae bacterium (assembly GCA_964567945.1). Classification (GTDB taxonomy): domain Bacteria; phylum Bacteroidota; class Bacteroidia; order Bacteroidales; family F082; genus JAADID01. The sequence continues at coordinate 13,553 of CAZMOS010000023.1, read as the reverse complement.
TGTGGTCAAATCCAGTTATGGCCACGTTATGGATCTCAATAAAAATAAGATCAGTGTTGATATTGAACATGATTTTAAACCACAATATGAAATAAGCCCTGATAAAAAGAAAGTCGTCAACGAGCTGAAAAAACTGGCCAAAGAAGCCGAGACCGTTTGGCTGGCAACTGATGAAGACCGCGAAGGAGAGGCCATTTCATGGCATTTGGTCAATGCGCTCAAATTAGATGAAAACAAAACCAAACGTATTGTTTTCCATGAAATCACAAAAAACGCCATTAACAAAGCCGTTTCAAATCCCAGAAAAATTGATCACAACCTCGTTTCGGCACAGTTGGCCCGTCGGGTTCTCGACCGTTTAGTTGGTTATGAATTATCTCCTTTGCTTTGGAAAAAAGTAAAACCGGCCCTTTCGGCAGGCAGGGTTCAGTCGGTAGCTGTCAAATTGGTTGTTGAACGGGAAGAAGAAATCAAAAATTTCAAAAGTGTTTCTTCTTACCGCATCGTTGCCGAACTCAAAATCTCGGGACAGGAAAATGGTCAGCTTATTATTGCTGAATATACTGACCGATTTAAAGAGGAAAAAGACGCACGGGATTTTCTTTTAAAACATATAAACTCTGAATTTCAGGTTGAGTCGGTCGAAAAAAAATCAGGAAAAAAATCACCGGCACCTCCATTCACAACTTCAACTTTACAACAGGAAGCTTCAAGAAAACTCGGATTTTCAGTTGCCAATACCATGCAAGTGGCGCAAAGATTATATGAATCGGGAAAAATCACTTACATGCGTACTGACTCTGTAAATTTATCCGGTCTTGCGCTGAATATGGCAAAAAAAGAAATCGAAAATCTTTTTGGAAAAGAATATATAAAAACCCGTCAATACAAAACGAAGACAAAGGGTGCACAGGAAGCTCATGAAGCCATCAGGCCGACCTATCTTAATAACCGCTCAATTGATGGTTCGGATGCAGAAAAAAAATTGTATGATCTGATCTGGAAAAGAACCATAGCTTCACAAATGAGTGATGCCAGAATTGAAAAAACAACCATCTCCATCTCTTCCTCTGCGGCAGATAAATATTTCTTATCAACGGGTGAGGTGGTGACTTTTGACGGTTTCCTGAAAGTTTACCTCGAAAGTTCAGACGAAGAAAACGGAGATCATCAGGGTTTGTTACCTCCTGTGAAAAAAGGCAATAAACTGGATTTGATCGAAATGAAGGCCCGCCAGCGGTTCACCAAATACCCTCCCCGATATACGGAAGCCAGCCTGGTTAAAAAAATGGAAGAATTGGGAATCGGACGCCCGTCAACTTATGCCCCAACCATTTCAACTATCCTGAAACGGGAATATGTTGTCAAGGAAAGACGCCCTTCAGAAAAGCGGGAAATTAATATTCTCTTTCTTAAGGATGGAAAACTCAAAGAGAAGACAATAAAAGAAAACGTCGAATCAGACAAACCCAAACTTTATCCTACGGATATTGGCATTTTGGTCAACCGCTTTTTAAATGAATTTTTTCAAAGCATTGTTGATTATAATTTTACGGCCAGCGTTGAAAAAGAATTTGATGAAATAGCTATCGGGAAAAAGGGGTGGAACCAGATGATCAAAGAATTTTATGGCCCCTTTCATCAAAAAATAGAAACAACACAAGACACCTCCGGAAAATTTTCAGGCGAAAAACTTATTGGAAAAGATCCTGAAACAGGAAAAAATGTCTACGTAAAAATCGGACGCTACGGGCCGATTGTACAAATAGGAGATACGGATTCCGAGACAAAACCCAGATTTGCCGGGTTAAGAAAAGACCAGAGCCTGGAAACAATCAGCCTGGAAGAAGCATTAAAACTTTTTGATTTTCCCCGCTTTCTGGGTGAATTTGAAAACGAAGATGTTACGGTCGCCATTGGCCGTTACGGACCTTATATTAAACACAATAATAAGTTCTATTCGCTGAAAAAAGACCAGAATCCGCAAACCATTGACCTGGAAATGGCTATCCAATTGATAAACGAAAAAAGAGAGGCTGAAAAGCAAAAAATCATAAAGGAATTTGCTGAAGACAAAGAGGTTCATGTACTAAACGGGCGCTATGGCCCTTACCTTGTTATCAAAAAGCAAAACTATAAAATACCCAAAGGAACCGACCCGAAAAGTTTAACTCTGGAAGACTGTTACAAAATTGCACAAGACCCTGAAAACAAACCTAAAAAACGTTTTTACCGGAAGAAAAAGTAACCTTCTGACTAATTAATCGTTTTTTAGAAAACATAATTTTAGTAAAATGGAAATCAGTCATTATTTTGAACCGGTTGACCTGGAAGGGCATCAGTATTTTAAGCAAACTGACAAAAATAAATTAGGAAACCTGATTGAGGTTTATCAGCAAAAAGATGATTTTCCCGCCCTCGACGATGTTTCGCTTGCTATTATTGGTGTAACCGAAGACAGGGCCGCCCTTCAAAACAAAGGCTGCCGCAAAGGTCCGGATATTGTTCGCGATTACCTCTATCAACTCTACACTCATTGGAACCAGATCAAAATAGCCGACCTGGGTAATATCATAAAAGGCCATACCCTTCAAGACACTTACTTTGCTTTAAAAGAGGCAATTGCCCATCTGGTTAAACACAATATCGTACCCATTATCATTGGCGGCAGCCAGGACCTGACATTTGCCAATTATACGGCTTATCAGGACCTGAGCAAAATCGTTAACATTGCAACCATTGACTATCAATTGGATTTGGGGAATAGCGAACTTGAGCTGGATTCAAAATCATTTTTCAGCCGGATCATTCTTCAGCAACCTAATTTCCTGTTTAATTATACAAATATCGGTTACCAGAGTTATTTTGTTGACCAGGATGCCATTACGCTGATGCACAACATGTTTTTTGAGCTTCACCGCTTAGGTACCGTTCGTTCCAATATGGAGGAAGCCGAACCGTTAATCAGAGATGCCGACATTTTAAGTTTTGACATTTCAGCGGTGCGGCATTCAGATGCCCCCGGGAGCTTTTATTCAGGCCCAAACGGTTTTACGAGCGAAGAAGCGTGTAAAATTTGCAGGTATGCCGGGATGAGTGACAAACTCAGCAGTTTTGGTGTTTACGAAGTTAACCCCGACCTGGACGACCGCGGACAAACGGCCTATCTTGCCGCACAAATGATCTGGTATTTTATTGATGGCTATATGAACCGTCCGGGTGATATCCCGGAGGAAAATTCGGATGACTACGTACGGTTTGTTATCACGGCAGGAGATATTGACGATGAACTGATTTTCCTGAAAAGCAAAAAGTCAGACCGGTGGTGGATGGAAGTCCAGATCGAAAATAAATTTCAACATAAATACTGGCGTCAACAGTTTGTCCCGTGCTCTTATCAGGACTATCAAACAGCTCTGAAAAACGAAATTCCTGACCGTTGGTGGCGGGTACATCAAAAGCTGATGTAATTTTCTTTTTCTTCCTTTTCATCTTTTAAGTGCTATCCGTATAAAAACAGGATTGTGATCGCTGTCCTCGAATGACAAATCTATCGTCTTTGTTTCCAATACCTCAATATTTGGAGAAACAATAAAATAATCCAGGCACGTCGTCCCATTCTCTCCTTTAATAAATGCTTTATCGTTTTGCCTGTTTGTCGGGGCTTTAGGGTCGAATGCCCATTTCCATCTCTCCGGTAATAATCCCGGATTCATTTTAACTTCAGATGGCACAAAGCGATTTTCATTGTATCCGTTTTCCGGATGATAATCCGGTGGGTTGGCATTCCAGTCGCCTCCGGCAATCACAAAGTTTCCCCTGTCATATTCTTCGAGCATTGTATTTTTAATGATCTGTAATTCCTTTACCCTTAAAACGCTATCATACACATAAGCAGAATTATGGGTATTGATAACAATTAAATCTTTTCCGTTCTTTAAAGGATATCGCGTAAGAATAAAACAGCGGTCCAGTAAAAACAACCTGTCAGGCCAGGATGCAATCAGTGGATAGGCATACCTTATAGCTTCTTCAGGCACATATTTCGTCAAGATCATCAACCCTCCTTTTACAGGGCCCATCGGTTCATAAACAGGAACCGGAACAAAAGGTACTTTATAATTCAGTGCAAAAACCGGGGTGTATTGCGGTAGGATTTTTTTCAACTCTTCCACTTCATTTATCCGGTGACTTCTTTTTGATTTGATATCCACTTCCTGTATAAGATAAAAGTCAATCCCTTTGCGTGTAAAGATAAACTCTTTAATCCCGTTCATATATTTTCGGGTCAGCTCTTTTGACGGCCGCACTTTTTTACCTCCGTCATAAAAAAAATCCATTTCCTTTCCCAGGCCGGCATAGCCTATATTCCAGGATATCAGCTTAAACGTGTCTTTCTTTACTATTTCGGTATTCTGATCACGTGATATGACTTTTATTTTATCCGGTTTAAAATCCGCCATAGTTATGTAAAGTAAAAACACCGCAAAGATAACCACCAGTATTGCGATAATCCAAATCAGAATCTTTAATAACCTTTTCATAATTTTATTTGTTATAATACTATTAAAACTCTATAACTTGTTATCTAATTAAATTATTTTCAATAAAATAGAACATGTCTGCCAAACAATTGGTTTTTCTGTTCCCGTTACTTTCCCAAATCTCACTTGTACAGGAAATCCCGGGAAATAAAAGTAAGTAATTTAAGAACAATCCCGGTTGATCATCGCCGGTTATTTACTTACCGGGATATTTCCGGTAAATTAAGCCGTTTGACCCATTCCCGAATTTTATAATATCTTTGGCAACGGTTCAAAAACAGAAATTATGCCATTACTGGGGAGTATAATCAAAAGTGCTTATGCTATCAGGAATAAGCCTATCGAAAAAAAATTAAAAGTGCTCAATCCTGTAAATGCCCAGAAAAAACAATTGATTAAGCTGTTAAAAAATGCGCAATACACGGCTTTGGGAGAACATTACAAATTTTCGAAAATCCTCTCATCCGCTGATGTTGAAAAATCTTTCCGAGAAATCGTACCTGTTCACGATTATAAATCTATGTATAAACGATGGTGGTACCGTTCGCTAAACGGGGAATCTTATGTAACCTGGCCTGGCAAGGTAAAATATTTTGCGCTAAGCTCGGGAACATCAGGTGCTTCCAGTAAATACATCCCGGTAACAAATGATATGTTGCGCAGCATAAAAAATACCAGCCTCCGGCAGCTCGTTTCCATGGTGAAGTATGATTTTGACCTTGAATTTTTTGAAAAAGGAATCCTGATGATTGGAGGCAGCACTCACCTTCAGTACAACGGAACTTACTATGAAGGGGATTTGTCAGGCATTACCGCCGGTAATATTCCTTTTTGGTTTCAGCATTTTTATAAACCGGGCAAGCGTATTTCCAAAGAATCGGACTGGCACAGCAAGCTCAGGGAAATGGTAAGAAAAGCCCCGGAATGGGATATTGGAATTATGGTGGGGGTTCCTGCCTGGGTTCAGATATTACTGGAAAAAATTATAGAACATTACCAGGTAAAAACCATTCATGATATCTGGCCGAATCTTTCCGTTTATGTTCATAGCGGGGTCTCTTTCAAGCCTTACCAGAAAAGCTTTGAAAAACTTTTTGCAAAACCGATGATCTACAATGAATCTTATCTCGCTTCAGAAGGATATATTGCTTTTCAGAACACGCCCCACTCCACCGGCATGGAAATAGTTGTTGACAACGGTATCTATTATGAATTTGTTCCTTTTAACGACAATAATTTTGACGAAGATGGCAATCTTCGTGAAAATATTGAAGTTTTGGGATTTTCTGAAATTGAGGAAAATATTGACTACGCCCTTCTTCTTTCAACCAACGCCGGAGCATGGCGTTACCTGATCGGCGATACGATTAAATTTATCAATAAGCGAAAAAGTGAAATCGTAATTACAGGCCGGACAAAACATTTTATAAGTATTTGCGGGGAACATTTATCGGAAGAAAATATGAACCGCGCCATTGAGTTATTGGAAGAGGACATGAATATTGCAATCAAAGAATTTACGGTTATGGGCATCAGGGAAGGTAGTCTCTTTGCTCACAAGTGGTACATAGGAACCGACAGCCCGTTGAAAGAAGAGATTGCCCGGAACAAGATTGACGAATACCTGAAAAACCTGAACGATGATTACCGTGTTGAAAGACTTGAGGCCATTAAGAATGTTTACGTAAAAATTTTACCTGTAAAGGCATTTTACGATTACATGAAAATTAAAGGCAAATTGGGAAGCGCCAATAAATTTCCGCGGGTTTTAAAAAACTCAAAAATTGAGGATTGGGAGAATTTTTTGAGAGAACAACATTATATCAGTTAACTAATTATAAATGAACGCACTGTATGAGGGGATAGCCCTTGGCCTTTCGCTGGCATTTATTTTTGGCTTTGGTCCGGTATTTTTTGCAGAGATACACACTGCTCTTCACCGTGGTTTTTGGTCAGGGGTTTTAATGGCTTCCGGCGTTTTTATCAACGACCTGATAGTAGTAGTCCTTGTTTTGTTAGGAGCAATAAGTGTTGCGGGAAACATGGCTGATTACAAAATTTTTGGAATTATTGGCGGAGCATTATTGATTATTTTTGGATTTGTAACTTATCGCCGTAAAGTCATTGTTCAAAATATTGATGACGGAAAAAATAACAACGGCAGGCATCTGTTATATTTTGTAAAAGGGTTTGTGCTGAACCTGGCCAATCCTTTTGTGTGGCTTTTCTGGATCAGTGTGGTTGTGAGTGCAACCGCAACTTATCATGCCGACAAATACAAGCTAATCCTGTTTTTTTCAGGTGCGTTGGGTGTTGTTTTTCTTTCTGATATTTTTAAGGTTTTTACAGCTTCCCGTTTGAAAAAATTCCTGACTGAAAAGTTCCTGATCACCATTAACAAAATTGCAGGGATTGCCCTTTTCGGTTTCGGTGTATATCTGATCATCAGATCTATCATCACTTTTTAACAAAAAAAACGGTTTGTTTCCAAACCGTTTTTTTCGAATTCTGTTAATCCTCATATTAATTTACTGATGCACCCTCCAATTCAGGTTCCATTGTTTTTTCAGTTCTTACAGGCCTGGGGACCGATTTATGGATCGTCAGTTCATCAACAATATTACTTGCACCGGCAAACTTATCAATGATGAAAAGCACATATCTGACATCCACAACAATGGTACGTTGTAGTCCGGGGGCATAAGCGATGTCGCTGCTCATGGCTTCCCAGTTTCCGTCAAAAGCAAGACCGATCAGTTCTCCTTTTGCATTCATAACGGGCGAACCCGAATTACCTCCGGTAATGTCGTTGTTTGTAAGAAAGCAAACGATCAGGGTTCCGTCAGCATCTGCATAAGGCCCGTAATCTTTTGTTTCATACAATTCTTTCAGTTTTTTGGGGACGATGAACTCGTCATTATCAGGATTTTCCTTCTGCATAACACCACTCAGATGAGTTTTATAATCATAATGAACGGCATCGGCCGGATAATAATCTTCAACCGTGCCGAATGATAATCTCAAAGTAGAGTTTGCGTCAGGATAATATTTTTTGTTCGGGTTCATTTTACGTATCGCCTGTACAAATAGCCGTTTATCATAACTCATTTTATCAGAGTCTTTCCGGTAACCTGCCGAAGCCGGAATTATCTTTTCCATATATCCCTGAAACAGTTGATAGGCAGGATCTTTGTTAATAGTTTTTAAATCCGGATTATCCAAAAAGGCAAGAGTTTGCTGCCGGTTTGAAAGGAATGAGTTAGCAAACACATAATCCGCATACGTTTTAAAATCACCTTTGAATTTTTTCATGTTTTTGTCCAGAACTTCCGGATGAAGCGAATCGGGGACTTTTTCATAATAAATCTTTATCATGGCAGCAAAAACATCCCTGTCGGTCGCTTCATCATAATCTTTAAAATGTTCTTCAATGGATTCTTTCATGTTTTCGGCTGTCTGTTTTATCTGTTCTTCTTTTTTGGCTTTTTTCTCTTTGTCCTTTTCACTTTTATATTGATCCAAAAGCCCCTGTAATCCTGCAAATTCCTGGGCAAGCTCAATGATGCCCGACCCCCCTAACCCGGTTAAACTGGCATAGATCAACGGCCCTATTGAGGAGGACCTTTCGTTGTAAATGTGTGCCATATCACTCACTACATTTCCGTATTTTTCATCCCGTTTGGGGCTGACCGATACCCAATCCTGGAATTTTTTCTCAAATGCAAGCTTCTGTCCTACCACGTCCAGGTTTTTTACGCCTTTCGACTGGCCGATAAAATATTTCCATCCGTTGGCTGTGCCGGCATATTTTGTAGCATATTTGATTTTGACTTCCTTGCTGGCGTCCATGTGCTCTTTCCATATTGTTAGCTTTTCTCCCAGCACTTCGATAAGTGGGGGATAATAATAATCGAGTTTGAACTGCACACCTGCTGCTGTTGTAAACCTTTCGGTACCTCCCGGGAACCCCATAATCATTGAGAAACCTCCTTTTTCGACTCCATCCAAAGAGATCGGAAGATAGTACTTAGGTTTCAGCGGCACATTCTCTTTACTGTATTCAGCCGGGGAACCGTCAGGCGCCGTGTAAATTCTGAAAATTGTGAAATCTCCGGTATGCCTTGGCCACATCCAGTTATCTGTATCGCCTCCGAATTTTCCGATGGAGGACGGTGGGGCGCCCACAAGTCTTACATCCTTGTAAACAATATAGACGAACAGGTAATATTCGTTTCCGTTAAAAAAACTTTTAACGTTCACGTTGTATTTTCCGTCTTCGGAAGCTGCTTTTTTCAACCTGCTTGTTATTTTCCGTATCGCATTTCTTCTTGCGCTTTCTGTCAATGTATCGCTGATGAAAGGGATGATACTGTCAGTTACATCTGCCATGCGGACCAAAATGGAAGCGGTAAGTCCCTCGTTGGGTAACTCCTCATCCATGCTCATAGCCCAGAAACCGTCCTCAAGATAATCATGCTCCGGAGTGCTGTGTTTCTGAACCGACTCAAAACCACAATGATGGTTTGTGAACATCAGGCCTTGGGAAGAAACGATCTCAGCCGTACAAAAATATCCTGATGGGTTGGGGCTGTTGGATAGCCCCACAACTGCATCTTTTAAACTGGCATGGTTTACACTGTAGATTTCATCCGGTGTCAGTTGTAAACCCAGTTTTTGCATGTCCACATAATTCAACCTGTCTATAAACATGGGGAGCCACATGCCTTCGTCGGCTACAGCTCTGCCAAGGCCGGCAAAAAACAATACGGCCAACAACAAGTAATAGATTCTTTTCATTTTTTTGATTTTATAAATTGATTTTGAAATTAATAGTAATTTTTTTAAAGTCCGAGAATGTCAGGACCCTGTTCGAAATAAATATCCGATGGAATGCCGGCATCGTTCAGTCGTTGGAGGTCTGCCTTTAACCTGGGTTTGACAATGCCTTCAGTTTCTATCCATTTTTTTGTCGCTTCGTAATCGCCGTCTCCCTGAAGTTTTAATATCTTTTGAGTTAACAGTGTAGAGGCTTTTTTCATTTTTTCCAGGTTGATCGAGTAAGTGCCGTCGGCATTTCGTTCAAAGGCGCCATGTTCCAGGAAAAAGTTAAACCGCAGCATGTTAGCCATACCATGAGCGCTTGCCGCACCAAACCTGACCGATCTGAAAATACCGGCAAGGAATGTGACGTAATTGTCCATCAGGCTGGTTTCAGTGAATTCACCCATTTCATGCAGTTTAGTGACAAGGAATAAACCAAGTATGTCGGCTTTGCCTTCTTCGATGGGTGAAAAAGTTTCTTTGAGCGCTTTGCGTACGATTCCCTTTCCGTTTATGGTATTTTTTATTCCCATACCGTGAGCCACTTCATGGAACATGGTGTTGGAGAAGAATGCCGGGAAAGTAACATATTTACGTTGATCGGGGCTGATCAGTATGTTGGAAATGGGAACCATGATGTGGTCGAATTTGGCTTTCATGGCATTTTTCAATTGAAGTTTGCGTGTGCCTTTTTGCAATTGCACCCTGGAATCGTTGGGCAGGTTGATGGCTATGGTTTTTCCGGCCATGTTGCAGTCGCCGGCATAATATACCACATCGTAAGCATTCAGGTCCACGTCCGATCCGGGTTTTTCTTTCTTGTATTCAGGTGGAACCGGTAATTCGGTTTGCAGTTGGGGCAGGAACTGTGTGTACCTGGACAGTTTTTTACTCCATTCCACATCTTTGATAAGGATAAATGATTCGTGCGCAGCTTTGTAACCAAACAGCCGGTCCGTGTAATTTTCAATGGGCCCGATGACAAGGTCAATGATGTTGTTTTTCATATCCAGCCAGGTCATGTCGCTTTCAAAATAATCATCTTTTAACAAAGCAATAGAGCGCAATTCAAGATATTTTGCAAAGCCCTTATCCTCTGCCAGTTTAGATGCTTCTAACAGTAATTCTGCTACTTTTTCGGTTTGTTCTTTAAAAGCATCATGGTACCAGACAGTAATTAGTTTTCCGTTTTTATCCCGTCGTAACAGGGTGTATAGACTGGTCTTATCCGGGTTGTCCAGTTTTTCAAATTCCTCTTTGGTCATGTCAGAAGGATAAAATTGAGCCCCCGGCGGTTTTTCCCCGTAACCGGGGACAAACGGCACCAGATCGTTCAATTCATCCCAGGGGCCGTAATTGATCTTTGCATACTGGATAACCGTAAGGTTTTCAAGCTTTGAAAACAGCCCGTCTTTGTTACCGAAATTTTCTTTCCAGTAAATCTCATCCATCAGGTCGGCAGCTTGAAACAGTAGCTTCAACATTTTTTTCTGATTTTCGCTCAAACCTGAAATGTCGGCTGTTAATTGGACTTGTGCATATTTTGCGAAATCCTTAACCTGTTCTATTTGAACGGCGTTTTGTTTTTCTTGTTTTTTTACTTCGTTTTTACAGCCTCCCATAAAAAAAATAACGGATAAGGCTAAAAGAGGCAGGGTAACTTTTCGTATCATTTTAAAAATTTTTATCGTTTAATTCAAGAGCACGAAAATAAGAATTAAAATGGAGCTATCGTGATATTTGCACTGATTTACAATGTTAAAATAAATAACCTTTTTTGGTATGACTGCCGCGCCCGTCTGCACAGACGGGTATAATTCCGAAATTTCGGAATCCAGATAACCAATCCTGACAATTGTACCGGACAGCTTGTGTTATTGAGACTTAATTGTTGCCTGCAGGGCTTTATTCATGAATATTTTCAAATAATTCTGATTTCAGCTTATCTATTCTTTTTGCTTCAACCTTTACTTGTTTCATGTGTCCGTAATTAGTAGCAAAATAGATTACAGGGTTATACAGGTTTCCTGATAGTCGTTTCAGAACAGACCATATACTATAAAACTTTTTCCTTGCTTTTACTTTGCCGATTTGAAGTTCGTACGGCGTCATATTTTTGGGCCTGAATACAACAGTATTGTGATCGTAGTGTCTCCAGTCTGTCGTTATCAAACGGTTCTCTTTTTTCATATCATCGTAAGTTTTTGTTCCGGGATATGGTGTTAATATATTGAAGGAAACAGTACTTACTTTATTTTTTATCAGGAACCGGACCGTTTCATCGAATATTTCTCTGGTGTCATTATCAAAGCCAAATACCATTGATGCATGGATAAGAATCCCCTTCTTTTTAATTTTTTTCATAGCACTTTCCAGGTTTTTAATTTCCTTAATTGCCTTGTGCATTGTTTCCATCTGTTTCTCCGACACACTTTCTATTCCGAAGAAGAGAGCCCTGCATCCGCTATCTGCCGCAAGTTGCATAAGTGCGGTATCTCTAACCAGTAGTGAAACAGAAGCTTGCCCTACCCATTTGATTTTTAACGGTTTAATTGCCTTGAATAATTCTTTCGCATACTGCGGATGTCCAATAATATTATCATCCAGAAACATAAAGTTCTTCACACCCGATTCCTTAATGTCGCGCACTACATTTTCAACAGAAATGTGTCTCATCTTTTTTCCGAAAAGATTTGTAACACAGCAGAAATCACAATTGTAAGGACATCCCCGCGTGGTCATTATGGGAACAAGTTTAAACAGTCTTTTTTTGATAATCCGGCTGAAATCCTTTGGAACGTATTTATCCAGATCGGGTACCGGATTATAATATTTTTGTTTCAAATTACCATCCTGGAAATCTGTGAGCAGCGTTTTCCAAACCCCTTCGGCTTCACCGATTACTACACTATCGGCGTATTGCAGGGCCTCGTCGGGGAGTATGGTCGGATGCACTCCGCCAAGTATAACGGTTTTGCCTCTTTTTCTAAATTCCTCACAAAGTTCATACGCTCTCGGCGCATTTGCCGTCATGCAGCTAATTCCGATCAGATCGTACTCCAGGTCAAGATCTATGTCCTCCGTCTCTTCTTCAATAATCCTGACTTCATGCTCAGGGGGCGTTAATCCCTGCAAAATATACAGGGCAAGCTGGGGTATCATTAGCCCTTTATTCGTTCTTTTGTTTGAATCAATGGTGGGGGAAATAAGTAGTATTCGCATTAACTAATTTTAAAAAATCTATATTAATAATTTAAGTCTTGGACTTGCCTTGCGGGAAATGGTGAACATATGAAGTATTGGGCATTTTAAAACTCTTTTTTTCAATTTCTTATTATATTTATATCACTATCCGTGAGTGGGACATCTTTACCTGAATTCAATACCGGTTTTTTTTAAAACTTATGGCTGTTCGGGAATTGTTATCAAAAGCTGGGCAATGGCGCGTTTTTCCCGATATGATGCTTTTGGCAAATGGCGTTTATTTTCTTTTCTTATCTTTATTGATAGATTTTCTATTTTTAAATTTAGACTATCTAAAGTTTTATTATTCGCATCCAGGTCTCGCAGGATACTTTCTTTTGTATCTTCAAATGTGTCATTCAAATCACTAAATAAACCGTAATAATAATTAATCCCTTCTTTTAGATTAGTTACAAAAGTTGAAAGATACTTTTCCTGTTTGTTTGTCACAGAAATCTTCACATCTTCTATTTTATTTTTTATAAACTCTATGTAAAGTTTTAGTTCTTTTATAAACATATTTGGCCGGTCAGTTCTTGTGATCGTATTTGACCTTCCGTAAATATGATCAGTAATTTCTTTCAAACTCATCAATTGAGAAAAATACGCTATGTTTGGGCCCGGACAAACCGAAACCCCATCTCCTTCAACTTTGGTATCTAAATTATTTACCAACAAAGCAGAGGCCCCTAAACCGGTACAAACGCATGTTTTTTCAACAATTTTGTCATATTCAATTTGATAATTCTTATGTGAGAGTTTTTCTTTTTCAAGTTCTTTTAATTTTAAATATTGGTATTGCCGCGAAGCTGTACAGATACTTTTTTCCGTAAACTCTTTATTTAATGCAGCATATTTCTTAGGACATGAACTACCGGGTTTCCCTTTCATAATCGAAGATAATTTTTCAATGTCTTTGCTATTCCCTTTAAGACTATTGAAAGG
>CAZMOS010000022.1:5783-32628 GCA_964567945.1 uncultured Lentimicrobiaceae bacterium | reverse complement strand
CTACAAAGGTTAAGTTGAAAATAACATTTAATAAAAAAGAAAACAGTTAAATATACAATTTCTGCTCTTCCGGATTTGCAATCCGGAAGCCTTATTTATGTTATTTGTTTTTAAACACAACGACCTTTAATTTCACGTCGGGTCGAGATTTTGCCACAGGCACTCCTTTGGAGCAAATCCCGACCAGCGGTTTAATAATCAGCGATTTAGTAACAGATTAAACTTTTAAAAATAGAATTATGCGAAACGTTGTTCCCCTCACCCCAACCCTTCACTTCTCCCGCATCATTCACGGAATGTGGCGGTTGCGGGACTGGAAAATGACCAAAAAGGAACTGCTGGATTTTATCCGGCAGGCCGTTGACCTTGGTGTGACTACTTTTGATCATGCTGATATTTACGGCGATTTCACCTGCGAGAAGCTGTTCGGTGATGCGCTGGCTATGGATAAAGGACTCCGGCAGCAAATACAGATCGTCACCAAATGCGGAATCAAGCCGGTGACCAAAAAATATCCCGGCAGGAAGATCAAGGTCTATGATTACAGCCGGGAATATATGCTGAAATCTGTGGAGAACTCGCTGACCAATTTCCGGACTGATCATCTGGATGTGTTACTGATCCACCGCCCGTCGCCGTTTTTTGACCCGGAAGAGGTGGCGGAGGCATTTTCACGGCTGAAACAAAGCGGGAAAGTATTGTATTTCGGTGTGTCCAACTTCACGCCCGGGCAGTTTGATATGCTGAATGCATATCTCGATGAAAAGCCGGTGACTAACCAGGTGGAGATCTCACCCCTCTGCCTGGAGCATTTCGATAACGGCAACATGGACTATTTTCTAAAAGAAAAGATCAAACCCATGGCCTGGTCGCCGCTGGCCGGCGGCTGGCTATTCAAACCCGAAACAGAGCGGGAACACCGTGTTTTCAAAGTCCTGACAGAAATTGCTGATGAACTGAACACCGGTTCATTGGACAAAGTGGTGTATGCCTGGCTACTGAAACATCCTGCCGGAATTATGCCCATTGCCGGAACAAGCAGGATTGAACGGCTGAAAAATGCAGTGGAAGCTCTTGACATGGAGATGTCCATCGAGCAATGGTTCCGGATCTATATTGCTTCAAAAGGGGAGGAATTGCCATAGGCATTAAAATTTTCGGGAGCTTTGCTTATTTAATCATCGTTTTTTAAGTATGAAATAAAATTATGAATCCAAAACCATTGACATCAAAAGAGTATTTCCGCGGACTGAGGATCGTTTATCTCGGTCTCATATTTGGTCAGGTATTTTTCGTGTTTGTCACATTCATCTTATTTCAGATGGGAGGCATCGAAATGGATGGTGGAGAGTTGACGGATGTTTTTATTTATGTATTGCCATTATTTATTTTGGGAGGCATAGTTGCCAGCCAGATCATGTTTAAAAAGAGGGTAAAAGCTGCTGTCGCCAGGCAAAAGCTGATGGAAAAACTGACGGATTACCGGGCAGCGTTGGTTTATAGATACGCTTTCCTGGAGGCACCTACATTTTTTGCCATTGTGGTTTTTATGCTGACCGGAGAGTTGATGTTTCTCGGTATGACATTGCTGATCATCCTGATCTTTCTTTTTCTCAAGCCAACACCAGACAAAGCGGGGAATGATCTGCAACTCGGATTGAAAGAAAAACAAGTGCTTGCCGATCCCAACTCACTTGTAGGGGAAATAAATATTGAATAAAATACTGAAATCAAGGTGCAGAGCACCGGTAATATTTATAGACCAGTAAAATAATGATGATGTTCAGGTGCGGAGCACCGTGATATGATGATGTTCAGTGCTTACCACATAATTTGTAATTGCGTTTAAAACGAGTCATCTTTTGGTTTTTCAAGGAAAAATGTCTTATATTTGCGGACAAATGTCCCGGTTATGAAATACAAAGCAAAAGGCAAAAAAGAGCCGGAAGTCAACGAATCGTTTGAACCTTATCTGAAAGATATCCGGAAAACACATAATCTTAAAAAAGAATTGTCACTTCAAGATTTTTTCAATAACAGGATGCTGGTCATCCGGTCCATCCAAAAGGGGATACCTTATTCATTGTTTCAAAGGATCAAAGAAGTCACACCTTTTAACGACAAAGAATGGGCTGACTTTTTAAATATTTCGGTCAAATCGCTGCAACGGTATAGTTCTCAAAAGGAATACCGCTTCAAACCGATCCATTCTGAAAAGATATTGGAGCTGGCCGAGATTACCAACCTTGGCAGAGAAGTCTTTGATTCGATTGAACAGTTTCATTTATGGCTTAACACACCTTCATTTGCACTGGGAAATATGAAACCCGTTGAGTTGCTGAAAAATTCCTACGGGAAAGAAATGGTGATGGACGAATTGAACCGGATTGATCACGGAATATTTGCCTGATGCTGGTTTTCAGATTATCACGGAAAAAATACCCGGTTGAATTATCGGGAAAGGGTTCTTCAAAATCGGGAAACAGATGGAACTCAAAAGGCACGGAGATCATCTATTGTGCCGGCAGCCGGGCGCTGGCTATGGCAGAAGTGGCGGTGCACCTTGCTATTGCCACACTGCCGGGAGATTTTGTAATGATGGAGATAAATATACCTGAATCTGTTGTGATAAAAAACCTGGATAAAGATAAATTACCTGACGGTTGGAATAATTTTCCCCATTTGAGGGTTACACAAAAGATCGGGGCTGAATTTGTGAGATCAAATACCCATTGTGTTTTGAAAGTGCCTTCTGCTGTCGTCAAAAGTGATTTCAATTATTTGATCAATCCCCGGCATCCCGATTTTTTGAAAATAAGTATTGAAAATTATACTGATTTTCCGTTTGATGAAAGAATGTTTAAATAACCGGATTCCAGGAATGAAATATTTTTTACCGGCTCTTTTTGTATTGCTTCTTTTTCACGTCACCCTGAAAACCGTCCGGGTACCAGTGTGAGATTTATCAAAAGATAATTATAGATTTCAAGGGATCAGCCCGGACAATAACCTCGGTGTATAACCCGTTATCTGACCTAAAATGAAGATCGTAAAAACCTCATTTCATTCCCACATAACCTTTACGTCACTATCTTTGCCTGATAAAAAATAATATTCAACCCATGAGCAAAGTCAAAAAACTGATTAAATACATTGTTTTTACTGACAACAACGATGAGGTAAAACATCAGTACAAAAGTTTTTTACAGGAATTTGATGAACGGGGAAATACCATTCGTGAAGTGGAATATACACCGGACGGCAGTGTCGACAATGCAGCGGAATACAAATATGATGAAGAAAACCGCCTGATCGGGGAAGTGCATTTTTATGAAGATGAGGTGACGGAAACCATCAGGTATATCCTGAATGAGGAAGGCAAACGGAAGGAAGTAGAAACCACGTATGCTGACGGATCAAAATCCGTTAAAAAAATCATCAGGGATAGCAATACAATAACGGTAAAGGCCTTTGATGAAGATGGTGATCCCGAAGAGGAAGACAGGATAACCTACGATGAGCAGGGCCGGGTGATTGAGGAGGTGAAGCTGGACGATAACGGCAAAGTGGTTTATCGCAGCGTTTATGAATACAACGAAAAGGGCAAACTGCTGAATAAAACGGAATATGAAGGCGAAGACGGCTCTTTCATAAAAACAACACCTGAATATGACGAACAGGATAATGTGATCAGCGAAACACAAATCACGGAAAAGGGGAATCTCGTCAACCGGGTTTTTTATGAATACAACAAACAGGGCGACCGCATAACCTGGCAGAACAACCACCATATTCACCGTATTGAGTATGACGAACAACACAGGCCTGTGATGGAAGAAACCAAAAACAGAGTAAACAACCTGGTCGAAAATTTTACTAAATACAAATACAACGAGCAGGGGCTTGTGTCGGAAGAACATACCTTCTCGCTGGGCGACCAGTACCAGATCGAAGGGGGTATGTTCGGAGGCAGCAGTTCCGATTTTGTGATTACAAGGTATGAGTATGAGTTTTTTGAGGAATAAAAATAATCTTTTGAAAAGCATTGGTTTTATCATTCTGATAGTTCTTACTCCGGGATGCCATAAATCAAGCGACGATAATGACCCGAAGCAAACCGGGCTTTTCACTAAAACGATCGTTTCGGACGGAGTACCCAGGAGGTATGTGGTTTATATACCAGCGGGACTGGGAGAGTCTATCGTTCCTTTAGTCTTCGAATTGCATGGCGGTGGCATTTATATTGAAGATATGACGGGAGAAAGCGGGCACAAAACTCCATACAAGTTATGGATGAGAATAGCGGATAATGAAAAATTCATTGTGATCTATCCCGAAGGGTTAAACGGATCTTATGGGAAACCCACATGGAACGATTGCCGGGCAAATTCAAAAGTCAGTTCAAATGCAGATGATGTGCTGTTTATTTCAACTTTGATCAGCGAACTTTCTTCAGAATACAAAATTGATCCCTCCCGGATCTATGTCTCGGGAACTTCAAACGGCGGATTGATGGCTTTACGGCTTGCCGTGGAATTACCGGACAAAGTTGCAGCCGTTGCAGCGATTGCCGCAGCCATGCCCGACAGTTCCAAATGCGGCTCACCTGTTCGCCCCGTGTCGGTATTGTTTATGAACGGAACTGACGACAACCATTTGCCGTATAACGGAGGAACTTTATCAAATCCTCCAAACCCTGACCACGGAACAGTTTATTCAACAGAGGCCTCTGTAAAAATCTGGACTGCTCTTGATCAGACCGATACGGTTCCTGTTGTCTATGATTTTCCGGATTTGGACCCGGATGACGGGGGTAAAGTTACCCGTTTCAGTTATTTGAATGGCAAACAGGGAACCGAAGTTGTATTGTATAAGGTTAATGGCGGAGGACATTCTGCCCCAAGTATCAAGGAACAATATTCTGCATTGTTTGAACAATATTTCAATAAACAAAACCATGATATTGAAATGACAACGGAAGTTTGGAACTTTTTTAAAGATAAAAAATCGAATTAAATTTAATTAACAAAAAATGAAAAGATTAATATCCGCCCTGTTTTTTTCAGTAATTCTGATTGGCTTTTCAGCTTACGGACAAAACGGGAAAACCAAAAAATATGTTTTCTACCTGCACGGCAGGATCGTTGAAGTGCAGGGGACGGATGCGTTCAGTGAGCAATACGGGAAATACGAGTATGAAAATATCCTCGATGCGCTGAAAGGAAAAAACATTGTTGTGATCAGTGAAGTCCGGCCGGCGGATACAAAAATAAAACCCTATGCTGAAAAAATTGTCCGTGACATAGACAGTTTAATTCAAAAAGGCGCTTTCCCCGGGAATATTACTGTTATCGGGGCTTCCAAAGGTGCCCTCATTGCCATGCAGGTTTCAACTGACCTGAAAAACAAAGCGGTCAACTATGTTTTTATTGCAGGTTCTTTCCGGTCACTGGTAAAGCAATTTGATTTTGACCTGTATGGCAACATCCTCGGGATTTACGAAAAGTCGGATCCCATTGCCGGGAGAAGCTACCTCCCGTTGATCAGGCGTTCAAAAGGAGTTAACAAATTCAAAGAAATCGAACTGGACACGGGGCTGGGCCACGGTATTGTGTTCAAACCGCTCGATGAATGGGTGATCCCGGTGAAAGAATGGATCAATGACCGGTGATCATCCTGAAATTGTTTCCTCCATATACCGGCGACTTTCGGCGACTGAAGTCGCCGGTATGAATCATTATCAGAAGAGTATTTGACAAAACAGATACCTGTTTTGTCAGAAAAAAGCCAAAACAGGTATCTATTTTGGAAAAAAAATGTTAAAACAGATATCTATTTTGGATATTTATTGCTATATTTGCAAAAACTTCAAACAATGTACAGGGAAGCATTTGATTTTTTGCAGGACTGGAAAAAACGCAAAAACAGGAAACCTTTGGTCATTCGCGGCGCAAGGCAGGTTGGAAAAACTTTTCTTGTGGAACAGTTTGTAGCGGAGTTTGAATCGTTTATTAAAATAAATTTTGAAGAAACACCTGAATACAAAGAATTTTTCAAAACCAATGACGTCAAAACTATTCTTGAAAATATCAGCCTTGAATTCAGGACAAAAATAGAACCTGAAAAAACGCTGCTTTTTCTTGATGAATTACAGGCCTGTCCGGAAGCCATTCCTACGTTGAGGTATTTTTATGAAAAAATACCCGGGCTTTACCTCATCACAGCCGGCTCGCTCCTTGATCATATCCTGAATGAAACTGAATATCCGATGCCTGTGGGACGGGTTGAGTTTTTATATGTTTATCCTTTAAGTTTTAAAGAGTTCCTGCTGGCTGCCGGAGAAAATATGCTGGTTGATCATCTGGCTTCTTTTCATCCCGGAAAAGCGATCTCCGGAGTAGTACACAATAAGGTTTTAAAACTGCTTCGGAATTATTTCTTCATCGGGGGAATGCCCGAGGCAGTGAAAACATATTTTGAAACTTCGGATTTGTTGGAAGTGGAACGGGTTCACGAGAGCATCCTCACTTCAATGGAACTTGATTTCACGAAATACTCAAAAAACAATCAGCCCGAATATTTACGCAAGGTTTTTCGTTATGTTCCCCGCGGCATTGCCAGGAAAGTAAAGTTTGCAAATATTGACCGTTTGGTAAAATCAACATATCTGAAACAGGCATTTACAAAACTTGAAATGAGCAGGGTGATACACCGGGTGGTTGCTACTTCTTCTGCTTCGGTTCCGTTGGATAATGATGTAAAAGAAGATGTCTTTAAACCGTTGTTTTTTGATATCGGGCTTGTTTCTCATATTTTGAAGATCAGGTTAAAAAACCTGGATGATCTTATGCTTCTGAATGAAGGTGCACTGGCTGAACAATTTGTCGGACAACAGTTGTTGACAAGGAAACCGTTTTTTATTGACAGGAAGTTGTATTACTGGATCAGGGAAAAGCGCGATGCCAGCGCTGAAATTGATTACCTGATGGAAAAAGACAACGAGACCGTTCCTGTAGAAGTGAAAGCAGGCAAAACCGGTTCGTTGAAATCATTGCACGTTTTTATGTCTGAAAAACAAAAAGATTTCGCCGTCCGCTTCAACACTGACCTGCCGGTTATGACGGATGTGAATGTGTCGGTCAGGATCGGCGATGCTGTCAGGCCGGTTGAGTACCGGCTGCTTTCGTTACCGTTGTATATGGTGAATTTTGTGGATGAAATGATCCGCGTATGATCGTACCCAAACAAAACCCTTTACTGGGTGGAACAATCAATTGTGCCAGCCCGAAAGCGTGGCTCCTCTTTGTTGGTATTACTCTGTTTCTTGTAGCAACCGGCTATTTCCTGTAAATATAACCATGCTTCAGTAAAAAATTTTAATTATGAAAATAATTATCTCCAATCCTGACACAATTCCACATAAATTTCAAAACGTGTCAAAAACAGCATTAAATTTGTACCGGGGATCAGGAGGTCGGATACGATGGTTGATAATCATGTCTTAAATTATTTCACTGAGCGGGAAAAAGAATTTCTCCGCCGGTTAGGGAATCTGAAAACAAATCTGGAAGTTGAGGATGTTCACCAATTGCGCGTTGAGATAAAGAAAATAAGGAGCGTCCTGCAACTGCTTGATCATATTCCCGGCAGTACATCTGATCCCGGGGCATATCGCAAAATACTCAGACAGCTTTTCAGGCCGGCAGGCAGGTTACGGGAAGCACAAATAAATCTTGACCTGGCCGAACAGCAGAGGGGTTTCTCATTGCCGGAATACCGGAAATATTTACAGGTACGAATTAATGAACAAGCCGGGAAACTCCGGTCGGCCCTGAACCGGTTCGATAAAAACAGATTCCTGGAATTCAACGGTAAAATAAAAAACCGAACCGGGTCATTTGATGCCCGATCCGTTCAAAATTATATTGAACAATATATGCAAAAACAACTGTTCCTGGTCAAACAGTCGGGTAGAGCAATGCAACAGAAAAAACAAATACACAAAACCCGTAAATATCTGAAAGCGCTTGGGTATATTCTGAACATGGCTATGGAGTGGGATCACGATCAGGAAACAGACTCCGTTTATATTTTGATAAAAAATACCGAAACGCTCATTGGCAATTGGCACGACCTGGAAATGCTGAATAGCTCTCTGAAAAAATTCGGTAAAAAACCGGACGGACTTAACGAACAAAATGAGATCAACAGGCTGACAGCCAAACTCAAAGATGAGCAATCAGATTTACTTGCACTGGTTCAAAAAAACCTGGACTCAATGCCCGAAAAAATCAAGGGCTTTCAGGGTAACTCTGGAAATACAATTACGTATTAATATAAAGTGGCTGAAAGGCCATCATGTTATCTGTTTTAATTATGTCATTCAAAGAAGCTGACCGCGCGCTAATTATTTTATCCCTTGAGGTTTACGACATGGTAACCCGGTTGTATGAACAAAAAGGGGGAAGAGGGAAAGTCAAATTCAATATTCAGGATTTGTATTTTCTTGTTTATGCTGATGAGAAAACGGGCGAAATGTGCCTGGATATTGATTTACAAAATGAAAAATATCTTTTCAGGATGAAACGAAAAGGATGGATGGCCATTTATGAATTAAAAAATGTTTTAAAGCGGGAGCATATTGATATGATCTTCGATAACAGCATGCTGCGTTTTGTGTATGATGGCAACAGGGAATTCTGCATGGAGATATGCTCAAACCTGATCAACCTGATAAACATGTTCAACTCAAAAACCGTTGAAAAGTAATGGAAACGATGGACAAATACTATATAAAGGAAAACAAAGGATGGTCCGGCCCGTTTATGGAAAGCGAGTTTGAAGTGAAGATAACGGGGATGGAGGATGTGATATTCTGGAAAGCGGAATTTTGTCCTAATCATATTCTGCATCCTGCTCTCTGTTCGCACTCTAAAACGATGACAAAGAGAGAAGAAAAAATGCCGGAAGAAACCGGGATTCAGACGGTCGCTCCCATACAGGAAAGTGCGAAGGTGCCGGAGGAAAGTTCTGCGATTAAAAAAACCACAACAGCGCCAAAACAGGAAGCAGTGCCTGAGGAAAAATCAGACGAAGTTCCCACTGAACCTGCCCGTGATGTCCGGACCGGAGAAAACAGCAGGAAATCTGCTTTAGAACCGGAACCGGAAATAACAGTAAAAGATACCGTTTCAGCAGAGGAACCTGAAGACAAAATTGAA
The DNA here is from genome assembly GCA_964567945.1 of uncultured Lentimicrobiaceae bacterium. Lineage (GTDB taxonomy): Bacteria > Bacteroidota > Bacteroidia > Bacteroidales > F082 > JAADID01. The sequence continues at coordinate 23,407 of CAZMOS010000022.1, read as the reverse complement.
AAACCCGTACCGGAGAAAGAAACAAAACCCAAACAAAAAGAAAAAGATAACCAAACTGAGGAGAAATCCGTAAAAAAGGAGGAATCAACAAAAGAAACGGCACAAATGTCTTCCAAACCCGCTCTCGGGACAACCCGGGAAAAACCTGTTCAGGCAACGCCTCTCGAAGTACAATCTTCGGCGGATTTGCCTGAAAAGCCTGGTACTCCCCGAACGGGCAAAGAAGAGAGACAAGGTTACCTGTTGAAACTGACTGTCATCATCATTGGTTTTCTGCTGGTTTTGCTGGCCGGGTATTATGTTAATTCGCGTCTGAGTGTTGTCAAATACCAGGATACCATCATCAGGAATTACATTGAAGAAATGGATGACAGGACAAAAGAAATTGTCAAAGAGCAGCAAGTGCTTCAAAAAAAGATGGATTCATTGAAGTTGTTGATAAGTAAAGAATTGAAAGCATTGGGAGAAACATCAAACGGATCCGGTGCCGGTAATGGCGGAAAGGATCCGGGAAAATAAGTTTTTGGTTATGAATTTTTCAAAAAAAATAATCACCTCTTTATACCTGATGACGGTTTACACATTTCCGTTCCTGGTTCTTTTTTTGATTTTTACAGCCATACAACTGTGGTCGCTTACGGGTCAGAAAGAGATGATCATAACCGGACTTTCCAGTTCGTCAGAGGCGTTGCGTAATATTCAAAACGACATGGAGTCACTTAAACAGAATCTTGGGCAATTAAAAGAAACGGCGGAAGACTTCCGGGTGTCAGAAATAAAAACGTCTGGAGCAATTGATGACCACGGAGCAATAGCCTCCGGAAAAAACAGGAAAGCCCTGTTGGATCTAACACCTGAAACCGTAAACCGGGCCAAAGCCATGATGCGGGTGGGAACGGATTACAGCAAAGCAGGATACCTGGTCAACCAAAGGGCAAACAGGTATTATGCCGTGGTTATTTCCTATGAAGACCTGGCTTATGCTTTGGTGCAAAGACAGCATCTGGTATCCGTAGGATTTGGGAATTCAAAGATTCTGGTATTGAAAGGATTGTATGCTGTTTCCATTGAAGATGCACGGTCAAAATCAGATAAAGCTTTACTAAAGGCCATTGAAAAGTGGAGTTCTTTTCCGGATAATGGAAAATTGCCTTTCCTCAAAAAATTTTAATACCCCCCCCGGTTGGTGTCCCCACCAACCGGCGTTATGGAGACAAAAAACTTGTTGGAGAGGACACCAACAAGGGCGGAGTAAATATCTTGCCACAAAGACAGAAAGACCCCCCAGGCAAGTCTTGTCGGGCCCGCCTGCTCCGTCAATTGACGGATACGACGGGCAGGCAGGCACAAAGGAACACCAATCTCAAATATCAAGATATTACCCCTTTGTGCACCTTGTGTTTTGGTCCCGATAGCCATCGGGATGGTGGCTAAAATGACAGGTCGGAGTTTTCGGAGAGAACTCATAACTATTTATTTTATCGGTTAAAGCCAATTGTATATTTGAACTAAAAAACCAGGAGCGACAAGCTCTGAATGAGCAGCAGGTCAACGACGGTAAAATGTAAAAAACTATCAGCGTGGACGCTGACAGCAGGGGAGTACAGAACCATCAACAACGGAACAAACCCCGGCCATATTTCAAATTTTCCTATCTTGCCGCCTGTTTTAAAGCAAACGGATGAAAATAGCCATTACCGGTGCAAGCGGCCATGTAGGAGCCAATTTAAGCAGGATGTTGCTCGAAAAAAAAGATTTGGAACTGCGGTTATTGCAGCATCATCACGGCGAAGCCCTCGAAGGACTGAATGCAGAGATCATTCATGGAGACCTCGAAAAGCCGGAAACCCTGGAACCCCTGTGTAAAGACGCGAATGTGGTCATTCATGCGGCTGCAAAAATCTCCATCGGAAACAATTCATTTGAAAGTCTGAAAGAGGTCAATCTCGACGGAACCAGGAATCTGGTCAATGCGGCTAAAAAGGTAGGGGTGAAGCGATTAATACATTTCAGTACCATTCATGTTTTTGAACATGCGCCGGAAGATGAAGAAATGGATGAATCGAAGCCCCTGATAAAAACCTCTCCTATACCTTATGAGATGACAAAATCAATGGCTGACAAATGGGTGCTGGAACAGCAGTCGGATGATTTTGAAGTGATCATACTCAATCCTACAGCCATTATCGGCCCTTTTGATTTTCAACCTTCCCTTCAGGGGGCTTTCATTATCCGGCTTTATAACAATTCGTTGCCCGGCCTGGTTCCGGGCGGTTACGACTGGGTGGATGTGCGCGATGTGGCACAGGCAGCCATCGCCGCCATAACAAAAGGGAAACCCGGCGAACGGTATTTCCTTTCGGGACACTATGTATCCGTTGTTGATTTTGCCCGTATATTGTCGGAAGTCAGCGGGAAAAAAATTAAAAAGACAGTTTTACCATTGTGGCTTGCTTATGTGGGTGTGCCTTTTATCAAATTATGGTCGAAGTTTCGAAACGAAGAGCCGCTTTATACAAATCAGTCACTTTCTATTTTGCAATCGGGTAACAAAAAGATAAGCAACAAAAAAGCAGGGAAAGATCTTGGTTTTAATCCCAGGCCAATTGCCGATACGTTGAAAGACACATTGGACTGGTTTAAGGAAAATAATTACATTTAGCAGATGATCACCGGGGAACTATATCTTGAATTGCTTTACGGATGGATGGCTCTGGCCGTGATCATTTTTCCGGTATTGTTAAAAATAACGGTACCCTATGGCAGGCATACCACCAATACCTGGGGGCCGGTACTGAACAGCAGACTGGGCTGGATATTAATGGAGATCCCCGTAGTCGTTGTTTTTTCCTGGTATTTCTTTACAGGCCCTGTGGAAAAAACCCTTCCGGTTTATATTTTTTACGGTTTGTTTATGCTGCACTATTTCAACCGTATTTTCATCTTTCCTTTCAGGTTAAAAGAGAACGGAAAGAAAATGCCGTGGCTGATCGTGGTGATGGCGTGGTTTTTCAATGTGAGCAACGGCTTTTTCAACGGCTACTGGTTCGGGTGGCTTACTCCCGTTTATCCTGATTCGTGGCTGACGGACTGGCGTTTTATACTCGGCGTCATCATGTTTTTCACCGGAATGTACATCAATATGTCTTCCGACAACAAATTGCTCAGTCTTCGTAAAGGAGGAAAAAAAGGGTATTACATCCCTTATGGCGGCATGTTCAAATATGTTTCTTCTCCCAATCTCATGGGCGAGATCATCGAATGGCTGGGCTGGGCCATGATGAGCTGGTGCCTGCCCTCATTTTCATTTGCTTTGTGGACGCTGGCCAACCTGATCCCCAGAGCCATTGATCACCACCGGTGGTACCAACGGAAATTCACCAACTACCCGGAAAAGCGTAAGGCAGTGATCCCTTTTCTGGTTTGACAGACAATTAATTTAAAAATATTCTAAAGAGCTATCTTTTATCTCAACGGCTGACATTTATCTTATTTTTGCCCGTTTGAAGAAAATCCTGAAAACCAATTAAACCTGCGCTGAAATGTATGAATTCATTACCGGCAAACTGGTTGAGAAAAACCCTGCTTTTGTCATAATTGAGAATAACGGGATAGGATATATGCTCAATATCTCGCTTAACACTTTTATAAAGATCAAGGATGCGGAGCAGGCAAAACTGTATATCCATTTTCATGTGCGGGAAGATGCACAGGTGTTTTACGGTTTTGCCGATGTTGCCGAACGGGAATTGTTCCGGCATCTGCTTTCGGTTTCCGGGGTTGGAGCCAGTACGTCGCGGCTGATACTTTCGTCATTGACCAGCGAAGAAGTTTACGAGGCCATTATACAGGGGAATGCCGGTGTTTTGCAGTCAGTTAAAGGTATTGGAGGAAAAACCGCACAGCGGATCGTGATAGATCTGAGGGATAAACTGACAAAAGCCGGTATTGAGCTTGAAAAAGTTGATATTTCCCACAATACAATTAGGGATGAAGCGTTATCAGGATTACTGGTTTTAGGTTTTACTAAAGCTGTTGCCGAGAAGGCCCTGAACAGGGCGATAAAACATGGATCGGCTGACAGCGTGGAAGACCTGATCAAAGAAGCATTGAAGGGTTTGTAGTAATCAAAAAACAATTGGGGAGTTAAGCACACCGGGAGATAGTGAGGCGGGTTTTAAAATACTCTTACACAAGACGTTATGCGTTTGCTCTGTTTCTGACAGTTTGTTTGTCAGGAATAAGTCCTGTATTTGTCATAGCTCAAAACATTTCACTATCAGATACCACTTCTCGGGGAACCGATACTACCAACCTGTTATTTCCTTTTAACGACAATACCGGAAACCCCTATCTTGACCAGCAAAATCAAAGTCCGCTTTTTCTGAATAACCCCTCCAACATCAAACGGGAGATCATCTACAATCCCGAAACCAATTCCTATGAATTCGTTAATAAAATCGGTGATTTTTATTACCGTCCTCCCGCAACGCTTGATTTTGAAGATTTCCAGAAATATGAACTGGATAACCAAGTAAAAAAATACTGGAATGAACGTTCGCAAACAGCAGGTACGTCCGAGGGTTCACGATTGATACCCAAGCTGTATGTGGGTGGCGAAGCTTTTGAAACCATCTTTGGAAGCAACACTATTGACATACGCCCACAAGGATCGGCGGAAGTGAGCTTTGGTATTTTGTCAAACAAAAGGGAAGACCCTGCCCTGGATGTACGGCAGCGCCGGAATACAAACTTTGATTTTGACATGAACATCCAAATGAATGTTACAGCAAAGATTGGGGACAAAATTGAATTTAAAGCAAATTACAATACCGAATCGTCATTTAATTTCGAGAATACGTTAAAGTTAAAGTACGAAGGCAAAGAAGACGAGATCATTCAACTTATCGAAGCCGGAAATGTGAGCATGCCGTTACGCTCAACACTGATAAGGGGGAGTCAGAGTTTGTTCGGGATAAAAACAATATTGCAATTCGGGAAGACTAAAGTGACGGCAATTTATTCGCAGCAGCAAAGCGAAACACAAAGCATCACCGTTCAGGGGGGGGCACAAGCCAGCCGGTTCAAACTCTCGGCACTTGATTACGAAGAAAACAAACACTTCTTTCTGGCGCATACTTTCCGTGATAACTATCCCAAAGCACTGGCCACCTTGCCCATTGTCAGTTCCGATGTAACCATCACAAGAGTGGAGGTGTGGGTAACCAATCTGGGCCCGGCCACAGAACAGAACAGAAATATCGTGGCGTTGGCCGACCTAGGTGAAGGCAACAGGAAAAATATCCAGAACCGTTATATTTCACCATTGCCCGGTGGAGAACTGCCATCCAACAACTCCAATGATGAATTGCTCAGAATGGATACCACCCAGTTGCGCGACATCAATACAGTGACGCAATACATGTCGGGTGACCCGTTGAATATCGGGCTGAACGGTTATATGGTTGCCGGTGAAGATTATGTAAAACTGGAGAATGCCCGTAAGCTGAAAGAAACAGAATATAAAGTCAATACCCGCTTAGGATTTATCTCGCTGAACACGACCCTTAATCCCGACCAGGTGCTGGCTGTGGCTGTGCAATATACGGTCATTGGCCACGACAGCGTTTTCCAGATCGGTGAGTTTTCCGATTATGGCATCACGCCCCCCAAGAGCCTTATCCTGAAACTGTTGAAAAGCAGCACTCTCGACACCAAAGTCCCGCTGTGGGACCTGATGATGAAAAATGTTTATCCCATCGGCGCTTATCAGGTTCAGCGTGAGGATTTCAGGTTTAACATTTTATATTCAGGTAACCAGGAAGGGATACCTACCGGTTACTTTTCGCAAGGCCCGGAGGAAAAAACAGGAATCCCGCTGATCCATCTTTTTGGTCTTGACAATTTGGATTACCAGATGAACCCCATCCCCGGCGGTGACGGACTTTTCGACTATATTGACGGGGCGGCGCTAAACGGAGGGACCATTCAGGCATCCAACGGTCGGATATTCTTTACCTCACTGGAACCGTTTGGAAGTTATATCCGCGATTCCATTTTTCCCGACAATCCCGAGTGGGCGGATTTTTATGCCTACGATTCACTTTATACTTTAACAAAAACCGGTGCGGAGCAATATCCCGACAAAAACAAATACATCCTCGAAGGAATGTATAAATCACAATCAGGTTCTGATATCAGCCTGAACGCTTTGAACGTACCCCAGGGTTCGGTCACCGTTACCGCAGGAGGCGTACCTTTGACTGAAAATGTGGATTATACCGTGGACTATACACTGGGGCGTGTAAAGATCATCAACGAGGGCATTCTCAACTCAGGAGTCCCCATTAACGTTTCGCTGGAAAGCAATTCCCTGTTCAATGTTCAGCAGAAAAGGATGATGGGAATCCATGTTGATCATGAGATCAGTAAGGACTTTCATATTGGGGGTACGCTGTTGAACCTGCATGAACGGCCCTTGACACAAAAAGTAAATTACGGTGATGATCCGGTATCGAATACCATCTGGGGTGTGGACCTGAGCTACCGAACCGAGTCGAGATGGCTGACTAAGTTAATAAACAACCTGCCCGGTATTTCTTCCAACAAAGCATCAACGATCAACATTGACGGAGAGTTTGCCCAGTTTTTCCCGGGAAATGCCAAAGCTGTCGGGAAATCCGGTATTTCTTATGTAGATGATTTTGAAGGAGCTAAATCCAGCATAGACCTGCGGAACATCGCCTCCTGGTTTTTGGCCAGTACCCCGCAGTTGCAGCCGGACATGTTTCCCGAAACCAACAGTCTGAACTCCTTGGCTTTTGGGTATAACCGTGCCCGCCTGGCCTGGTACATCATAGACCCGTTGTTTTATGACAGGAGGGGGATTGCCGGAGCATCAAATGTTACCAAAGAAAGCATCTCGCTTAATTCCACAAGGCAGGTTCTACAAACCGAAGTGTTTCCCAACAAAAGTATTCCCAATGGGAGCCCGCTCAACATCGGTGTGTTCAACCTGGCATATTTTCCTGAAATGCGTGGATCTTACAACTATGATGTTAAGCCGACAACTTATTCCAGCGGAATTGACGAGGAAGGAGACCTGAAGGACCCTGAAACACGTTGGGGCGGGATTATGCGTAGAATAGAATCAACTGATTTTCAGTCGGCAAACATTGAATATATCGAGTTTTGGATGATGGATCCCTTTGCCGAAGCCCCGTTCGATAAAAGTTCGGGGGAGTTATATATCAACCTGGGCGATATCTCGGAGGATATTTTACGCGATGGAAGGAGAAGTTATGAAAACGGGCTGCCCGAATCGGAAGTTGTGGCCAACGTGGATACCACCATCTGGGGGAGAGTCCCGAACATCCAGGCATTGACCCAGTCATTTAGCAATACGGGAACAGCCCGCACTTACCAGGATGTGGGTTATGACGGTTTGGGTGATAATGATGAAGAATCCTTTTTTAACAAATCGTTTCTGAATGTCATCCGCGAGCAATACGGACAAAATTCCCCTGCCTATCAGAAAGCCATTCAGGACCCTTCGACCGATAACTATCACTACTATATGGGAAGTGATTATGACCAGGAAGCCATCTATTCGGATATCACTACCCGTTATTTACATTACAACAATGCGGAAGGCAATTCTCCCAGCGATGAAACCAATCCGGAGTCCTATCCTACGGCAGCCACAAACCTTCCCAATGTAGAAGATATTAATGAAGACAATACACTGAGCGAATCGGAACGCTATTTTCAATACAGGGTTAAACTTTCACCGGAACAAATGAAGGTTGGGAAAAATTTCATCGCCGATGTCCGTCGTGCTTCCGGTGTGCGGTTGCCAAACGGGGACATTACCGAAGTGAATTGGTACCAGTTTAAAATCCCGATACAAAACCCGAGCAAGATCGTTGGAAACATCAGTAATTTCCAGTCCATACGGTTTATGCGTGTTTTCCTGAAAGACTGGGACGGGCCGGTTGTGTTGAGGTTTGCCACATTTGAACTGGTAAGAAATGAATGGAGAAGATACGAGAACTCTTTGCTCACGGAAGGTGAATATATTCCCAATGATAACGGGTCGGAAACAAGTTTCGTAGTCTCCACTGTAAACATAGAAGAAAATGCTAACCGTGAACCCGTTCCTTATGTCATTCCTCCCGGTATTCAACGTGAGGTACAATTCGGGACCACTAACTATATCGTTCAAAACGAGCAATCGCTTGCACTGAATGTGACCAATCTGCAAAATGGCGATGCCAGGGGCGTGTATAAAACTACCGATTTTGATTTCAGGCAATATAAATTCCTGAAGATGTTTGTCCATGCCGAAGCCATGAACGCTGTGAATGATATCAGTGGTACCGACCCTTATGATTATGGGGATATGACGGTTTTTATCAGGATTGGTTCCGACTTCACGAACAACTATTATGAGTATGAAATTCCCGTTAAATTTACACCTTGGGGAACTACATTTACCGATCCCGAGGCCATCTGGCCTGCCGAAAACAACATGGACATTGACCTGAATGCTTTGGTTCAGACAAAACTGAACAGAAACATCGCTATGCTTGATCCCAACACGCCTTATACACTTTATAAACCGTATGTGGAACATCATGGAAATGCCAGGGTTACCGTCTTAGGAAACCCCAATATCGGAACGGTGAGCGGAATACTTATCGGGGTGAGAAATCCCAAAACTGCTGTTTCGGGAGAAGATTACACCGAACCGATAAATGCCATTGTGTGGGTTGACGAGCTGAGATTGACCGACATGAATAAAAAACCGGGATGGGCGACCACGGCACGGTTTGAAACCTTGTTGTCAGATCTTGGAAAATTTGCCCTTGGGGTGTCTTACAGTTCGCCCCGTTTCGGTGGGTTGGAACAAAAAATTACCCAGTTGTCATTACAGTCCACAACTGATATTATTTTTACAACCGACTTGGATATGGGTAAATTCTTCGGCCAGAAAACCGGTATCAGGATACCTGTTCATTATGATTACAACTCCACACGTATCACACCGGAGTATAACCCGCTGGATCCTGATATAAAACTAAAAGACGCGTTGGATATTTATACCAATAAACAAAACAGGGACTCGATAAAAAGACTGACCGAAGATTTTACGCAAAGGCAGAATTTCAGTGTCCTGAATATGAGAAAGGACCGGACAAACACCAAGCGAAAGCCCAGGGTGTATGATATTGAAAATTTTGATGCTTCTTTTGCTTATTCCACAACAAAAAACAGGAACATTGACTTTGTTTATAACGATTTGAAGGACATTAAAGGAGGCCTCGGATACAACTGGAATGGAAGGCCGAAAAACTACAAGCCTTTTTCAAAGGTAAAAGCTTTTAAATCCAAACACCTGGCGCTCATCAGGGATTTCAATATCTATTTGTTGCCTAAAGTTTTCTCTTTCAGGACAGACATGACCCGCAGACTTAAGAAACAACTTTTAAGAGACAAGAGTATCGGGGAAGTTATCATCTTCCCGACATACGAAAGGATTTGGAACTGGAACCGGAAATTTGACCTGAAATATGATTTTTCCCGGTCGCTAAAGTTTGAGTTCAATGCGGGGATGAATACCTACATTGATGAACCCCAAAGATATCCTGAAGACAAAAACACTTCCGAATGGGATGATTACAAAAAACAAATATGGGCTGAAATTGGCAAGTTTGGGACCAAACAACGTTATAACCAGAGCTTTAAAATAACCTATAACCTGCCGATGAGGAAAATACCAATACTTGACTGGACAACCATCGCTGCGAGTTATGGCGGCCTTTATTCATGGTCGGCGGCACCCATATCCGTCCAGAAAAGAATGGGTAACATCATTGAGAATTCAAGTCAGAGACAACTCAACGGTTCTGCCGACCTGAACAGCCTCTATAATAAGATCCCTTATTTTAAATCCATTAACAAAACCAATACCAGGAGCAGCCGGTCAACATCACGAACAAGGGGCACCCGTCAGCAAAAGCCGCCGACAAGCGATACCATCGCCAAACCCCAAAAACAATACGGTAAGATTATCGGTGAAGGCCTGCTCCGTATTCTGATGTTTATTAAAAAAGCCAATGTGACATACACCAAAACGGCAGGAACTATGCTTCCCGGCTTTATGCCCGAACCGGAATTTATGGGAATAAGCTTCGGTGCAGCCAATGCACCGGGGTGGGGATTTGTGTTTGGTAGTCAGGCCGACATCAGAAACGATGCTTTTACCAACGGTTGGTTAACCACCGATTCGATCATGAATAACCCTTTCATGAAAAAATTAAATGAAACCCTGTCTTACAAAGTGAACACCAATATCCTGAATGCGATACGGATTGACATTAACGGGGAGAGAATGTTTACCGACAATTACCAGTCTTATTACCGCTATGATGTTGACAGTGCCACTTTTATTGAATACTCCCCTCGTGAGATAGGTAGTTTTAGTATTTCATATCCGATTATAAAAACTTCATTTGAAACAAGTGACTCCGCCAACTCCTCCAGTACATTTCAGGCATTTCTTGACGGGCGTAAAGAAATAGCCGAACGTCTTGCCCATCAGAACCCCGGTTGGTCGGGTGAATACTTTTACGACTCCGTCACCGGCCAGGAATTTCCGATGGGTTACGGGCCGTCATCGCAGGAAGTACTTTATTATTCTTTTCTGGGATCGTATTCGGGACAGGGAACAGGTTCGATTAATATTTCCAATCCATTCCCTAAATTTCCGATTCCCAACTGGAAAATTACCTTTAACGGGCTGACAAATATCGAAGCCATCGGAAAGGTTTTCAGGACGATCAATATCACATCGGGTTACCGGGCTATGCTCAGCCTGACTTCCTGGGAAACCAACGTCAATTATAAACCTGATGTTCCCGACCAGTTTTTTGAGAACAGCATGAATTATGTTACCAGATACAATGTGGGCGTCGTATCCCTTATCGAGCAGTTTAATCCTTTAATAGGGGTGGACCTCACCATGAAAAACAGCCTCTCTACGCGGATTGAATATAAAAAATCACGGAACCTGGCATTGAGTTTTGTCAACAACCAGTTGACACAGGTTAATTCAGCAGAGTTGGTATTTGGTTTCGGGTACCGAATAAAAGGCCTTAAATTTTCCATTGGAGCTATGGATGGTTCCGGGAAGAGTTCTTCATACAAAAGCGACCTGAACATCAAACTTGATTTCGGGATCAGAGATACAAAAACGGTACTGCGGCGAACGGATGACAACAACAACCAGATATCAGCCGGCTCAAAACAGTACAACCTGAACTTTACGGCTGATTATATGCTGAGTAAAAGTTTGCAGATCAGGGCATATTATAACTGGACCAGCAACAGCCCTTATATCTCCACACAATTTCCCAATGCAACAACCAGTGCCGGTATTAGCCTCCGGTTCAATCTGGCACAGTAATGATTTTGAGATTAAATACCACAGAATTCCCTGAACCATTAAAAAATAATATAAATTTGAAGCGAAAAATTAAAGTTTTAAAAACATGAATATTCCGGAGAATTTACACTACACAGAAGAACATGAATGGATTAAGGTTGAAGGTGACAAAGCTTATGTTGGAATAACCGATTTTGCCCAGAAAGAGTTGGGTGATATTGTTTTTGTTGAAGTTGAAACCGTTGACGAGGACCTTGAAAAAGGAGAAGCTTTCGGGACGATCGAGGCCGTTAAAACCGTTTCGGATTTGTTTATGCCTGTCGGAGGGACGGTTCTGGAAATGAACAGCAAACTTGAAGATCAACCTGAGCTGATCAATAAAGACCCTTATGGCGACGGATGGATTATCATGATTAAAATTGCTGATGCTGCCGAACTTGACGATCTGATTGACAGCAACACGTATGCTTCATTAATTGAATCTTAATTATTCTCTATGTTAAAAAAGCTCTGGCCGGCACTGGTTTGGGCTTTGATCATCCTTGTCCTGACAGGAATACCGGGTAAGTACATACCGGAAGTAAAGACTTTTTGGGACTGGTTGTCATACGATAAACTGGTGCACCTTTTTATGTTCGGTACTTTTAGCTTTTTATTGTTGAAAGGCTTTCATGAACAATATATCAATTCAAGATTTCGTTTATTTTACATATCCGGTTTCATAATTGTAAGTATGGCATACGGTTTGCTTACTGAGGTATTACAGGCACACGTTTTTATCGGGAGGGATGGGAATGTTTATGATTTTTTAGCCGATAGCGTAGGTGCAATATTGGGATGGTTAATTTTTCATTTGAAATACCGGAAAAGAAATTATTCCGGTGCATGATATAAAAACAAGGATTTATTATTAATTTAGCTGAGGATTTAAATCCGAAAAAAAGTAAAGTCATGGAAATAAAGAAATCAAAAAAAGCTGATCTTGAAGGAAAAAAAAGCCTTTTCTTTGAAATAGGCCTTGTGATCGCTTTACTGGTCGTTTTTGGTGCTTTTCAATATAAAAGCTATGAAAAGCAAACCATCAACCTGCAACAACAGGTAGCTGACAACACCCCGGAAGAGATTATTCCGATTACCGAACAAAAAGTCAAGCCACCACCGCCACCACCACCGAAACAGATAACGCAGATTGAAGTAGTTGACGATAACGTGGAAGTTGACGAAGACATTGACATTGATGCCGATGCCGATGAAAATACAGTAGTGCAGGAATATGTCCCACCGTCTGATGATGAAGAAGAAGTTGATGAACAACAGATTTTTACAGTTGTTGAATCCATGCCCGAATTTCCCGGGGGAATGGGAGCGTTAATGAAATATCTTGCTGAAAATATAAAATATCCCTCCCTGGCAAAAGAAAGCGGAATCCAGGGCCGTGTATTCATCAACTTTGTTGTTGAACCGGACGGTTCCATTTCAAATGTTAAAGTATTGCGTGGGATTGGCGGAGGATGTGACGAAGAAGCCGTCAGGGTTGTGAAAAGCATGCCCAAATGGAAACCCGGCATGCAACGTGGAAAACCGGTAAGGGTTTCATACAACCTGCCGGTGAAATTTACATTACAGTAAAGAAAAAAGAGCTTAAAAAGAAAGCTGTCCATTCGGGCAGCTTTTTTTTGTACCGGCGACTGAAGTCGCCGGTACGGCACAATCTTTGCACTTTTCTGTAGTGTAGTCAAATCCCAACACCCTATTTATGGTCTGATTTTTACCATTTACATTCTGTAAGATTGAAGAAGCGGGTTGTTGAAATAACAAGCGATTCATTTTTGTTCGGAATGCAAATGCAGATAGATTAATTGTTAACCAGCCTTTTCAGGCCATTAAAACCTGTAATTATGAAACAGAAAAAGAATCCGAAATCGGATATCGAAAAAAAGCGCGTGTTTTTTTTCGAAGCAGGATTCATCATTACCCTGCTGCTTGTCTTCTCGGCGTTTGAGTATCAAACCCCTGACACACACATGAAGTTGATGTCCACCGGGCCGTCGGAGATCATCAGCGAAGAGCTTCCGCCGGTCATTCCAGAAAAACCCAAAGTAAAGCTACCGCCTCCACCGGTGATTAACATAAAAATAAATGACGAACCTGGTGATGATTATCCTGATATCGTAATTGATGCCGGGATAGGGATAGATGATCCTGTTCCATATTTCCCCGAAGGGAATAAACCCGAGGAGCTGATCAAGGAGGATACACTTATTGTTGACTTTCCCGACAAAAACCCGGAATTCCCCGGGGGAACGGCTGCCTTGTTTCAATACCTGCACGATCACATCAAATATCCTTTGTTGGCAAGGGAGAGCAACATTCAGGGAACGGTTTATGTTTATTTTGTGGTGGAGAGCGATGGCTCGATTACAAATTTTAAAGTGGTGCGTTCGGTTGGCGGCGGATGTGACGAAGAAGCTGTCAGGATTGTCAAAAGCATGCCCCGCTGGAAACCGGGGTTGCAGCATAGCAGGCCGGTGAGGGTGTCGTTTAATCTGCCGGTGAAATTTGTTTTATTGTGATCTGCTTCATGCAACGGCGCAACTGTGTAACGTTTTTTCGTCGCGTTCGCCGCGCCACCGTGTGTAATTATAACACGGAATTTTATTAACTTTGTTTCAATAATTCAGCTATGGAAATCTTTTTTGCAAGTAAGGACGAAAACAATAAACGGCGTGAAGAAGAGTTTCTGGAACTTTCTCCGGGAGAACGATTAATTGCTTTCATTGAAATGATCTGCGCTCCGCCTGTAACCCCGTTACCCGATGACTATGTTCACCCCAATGATGCCAAAGGAAATTTTGTGATTAGAAAAAAAGAAAATGGAAAGAAACTTTAATGAAGAAGTTTACAACTTCATCAGGGCATGTAATCATTTTGGGGTGAAAATGATCATGGTGGGGGGCAGCGCTGTAAATTTTTATGGGTACAAACGACATTCAGCAGATATTGATTTCTGGATAGATAATTCGGGAGAGAATTTAAATAAATTACTTAAAGCATTAAACCAATTGGAGTATAAATTGGATAATTTTCCCGAAGAAGTGGTTGCCGGTAATCAAAATATTTCGATAAAATTCAGTCCTAATGTGGAGATTGAACTGATCACCCGGTTTAACCCCGGGAAAACCTTTCAGGAAGCTTTTGAAGAGAGTGTGGAATTTGTTTCGGGAGAAGAAAAATACGTGAAGTGGAATATCATTTCATTTGAGGATCTGATTAATAGCAAAATAAAATCAGGAAGGTCGAAAGATATACTTGATGTGCAGGAATTGAGAAGAATACGGGATGAAAAGTAAATTTTCAAATCGGCTTTAGCCGTTAAGGTATCATCTCGAAAAATCAACCTGCCTTCCTTGTCTTATAACTGATGTGGCACCAACAGCGGGTAAATTAAAAAAACAATGAACTTATGATTCCGGGTGAAAATGCCTGTAAACGATTTTTGCTTTGGCTTTGCCGATCACTTCAATCAGTTTTTCTTCCGGTGCAGCTTTGATCTTTTTCACCGACCTGAACTTCCGGAGCAGTTTTTGCGCTGTTGAAAAACCGATACCTTCAATAGCTGTTAACTCCGACTTAATGGTTCCTTTTTCCCTGCGCTTGCGGTGGTGGGTGATGCCGAAACGGTGGGCTTCGTCGCGCAATTGCTGGATGATCTTCAGCGTTTCCGATTTTTTGTCAATGTACAGTGGCATGGGGTCGTTGGGAAAATAAATCTCTTCCAGCTTTTTGGCAATGCCGATGATGGTGATCTTTCCGTAAAGCCCCAGCATTTTCAGACTTTTCACTGCTGCCGACAATTGCCCTTTGCCGCCGTCCACAATGATCAGTTGGGGCAACTCTTTGCCTTCTTTGAGCAAGCGGCTGTAGCGGCGGTAAATGATCTCCTCCATTGAGGCAAAGTCGTTGGGCCCTTCCACGGTTTTGATGTTGAAATGCCGGTAATCTTTTTTACTGGGTCTGATGTTGACAAAACGTACCATGGCAGCCACAGGATAGTCTCCCTGGATGTTCGAATTGTCGAAACATTCGATACAGACCGGAAGTTCGCTCATGCGCAGGTCCTGCATCATTTTGTTCAGTATCCTTTTTCTGTGCCGTTCCGGGTCGGTCAGTGCCCGTTGCTTCCGGCGTTCAAGGCGGAAATACCGTGCGTTGTGTTCACTCAGTTCGAGCAGTTGTTTTTTGTCTCCCCGCTGCGGGATGGTGATCTTTACGTCCGGCAGGTCAATTCCAGGGTCAAATGGCAGGATGATCTCTTTCGAATTGCTTTTGAACCGCTGTCTGAAATCGGCAAGGGCAAATGCCAGCAAGTCATTGTCCGGCTCATCCAGTTTCTTTTTCAGTTCCACCGTATGGGCCTGAACGATGGCACCGTTCACCACTTTCAGGTAATTCACATAGGCCAGGTCCTGGTCGTTGACCAGGGACAGGACATCCACGTTATTGATTTTGGGGTTGACTATGGTGGATTTGCTTTTGTAACGTTCCAGTATCCCGATCTTTTCTTTGAGCATTTGCGCCCTCTCGAACTCCATCTTTTGGGCAGCGGCAAACATCAGGTGCTTCAGCTCATTGATGACCATAGAAATGTTGCCCTTGATGATCTCTCTGATCTGGCTGACGGTTTCGAGGTATTCTGCTTCGGATTGTTTGCCAACGCAGGGCGCTTTGCAGTTGCCGATATGGTACTCGAGACAGACTTTGTATTTTTTCTTTTCGATGAGCGAGGGTTTCAGGTTCAGCGAGCAGGTGCGCAAGGGGTAAAGTTGCCGGATGATATCCAACAGGGTGCGCATCATCCTGACGGAGGCATAGGGGCCGTAATATTCCGAGCCGTCTTTGAGAACGTTGCGGGTGGAAAAGATACGGGGGAAAGGTTCGTTTTTGATACAGATCCACGGGAAGGATTTGTCATCTTTCAACTGGATGTTGTAGCGTGGCTGATATTTTTTGATCAGATTGTTTTCCAAAAGCAGGGCATCCAGCTCGGTGTTGGTCACCACAAATTTGACATCGTTGATCTTCCTGACCAGCAGTTTTAGCTTTCCCGACCGGTGAGTTTTGGTGAAGTAACTGGCAACCCTTTTTTTCAGGTTTTTGGCTTTTCCCACATAGATCACTTTCCCCTCTTTGTCAAGATATTGATAAACCCCCGGCTTATCAGGCAACGACCTGATGAGGTGCTGAAAGGGATGTGCCTGTGTACCGGTGTTCATAATCGAAGACTTTCGTCCTGCAAAGGTAGTAAAGACCCTTGTACCGGCGTCTTCAATTGTACCAGCGACTTTATAGTCGCCGATTCCCCGAAATCGTTTTTTGGCGGCTGAAATGGCCGGTACGATAGTTTTCAGGTTTGATTTTCAGCTATTTTTCCTGCCAGGTGAATAAACTGTTCGACGGATAGCTGTTCGGCGCGTTTGTCCAGAGAAGGAATGTCACCCGTTTCACGGGGCAGAATGGATTTCAGTGCGTTCCGCAATGTTTTGCGCCGCTGGTTAAATGCGGTTTTCACCACAAGGTGAAATAGTTGCTCTTTAAACGGCAACGTCTGCCGGTGGTTACGGATAAGCCTGATCACTGCCGATTTTACTTTAGGCGGCGGCGTGAAAACCTGTTCGTTGACCGTGAACTCATAATGAATGTCGTACCAGGTTTGCAGCAAAACGCTCAGAATACCGTAGGTTTTGTTGCCGTGGATGGCCTTGATCCTTTCGGCTACTTCTTTCTGGATCATACAGATCACTTCGGAAACCAGGTCTTTTTCTTTCAGAACTTTGAAAAAAACCTGGCTGGAAATGTTGTAAGGAAAGTTGCCGATCAATGTAAAAGGGGAGGGGAAGATATCTTGCAGACTGATCTTCAGGAAATCTTTATCAACGATGTCCAACCTTTTATCATCAATGGTTTCTTTCAAATATTCAACAGATTCCCGGTCTATTTCGATGGCTTTTAACTGGATGGGACTTTCCCTTTCCAGTATGGCACGGGTGAGGATTCCCGTTCCGGGTCCCAGTTCACAAATCAGTGTCTGGTTCTCACTGATCAGCCCGGCGATTTTCCGGGCGATGTTCCGGTCGTTCAGAAAGTGTTGTCCAAGATGTTTTTTCGGTCTGACCATTTT
>CAZMOS010000022.1:0-5683 GCA_964567945.1 uncultured Lentimicrobiaceae bacterium | reverse complement strand
CCTTTCTTCATATCCCGGTAAATTATCCGGGCCTCACCGGCATAAATACTGTCGGGATAATCGCGCATCAGTATCATGTAAAGTTTCATTGCTTCTTCCGGGTTGTCCAGATACAAGCGGTTGATTTCCGCCCGTCTGAAAAGTGCGTTGTCTGCTTTTATGCTTTGCGGATACTGGGTGATCAGCAGCTTATACACCGAGTCGGCTGCCGCATATTTTTGTTCGGACTTCAGGGCCATAGCTTTTTTGTACAGATAATACTGGTACGTATTGATCCCTTCCGGATTGGCGGCCACCGAATCCAGCCACATCATTGCCGAATCGTATTTTCCCCGGTACAACAACAGGTCGGCTTTGCCAAACTTACGTAATGTAGTGCCGGTTGTATCATCTTCAAGGATGTCCTTGATGAACAGTGATAACTCAAGGGCATCGTTGGCAATGAGTTTTGATGTGGCACCTTTCAGGATGTCAAGTTTTGTTTCGGCCCACCGGTATTCGCCGATATAGTAAAACAGTTTTGCATTCCTGAATTTGGATTCATGTCCGATCGGTTCGTTTTTCATGTCGCTTTCAACCTGCGAATAAAGCAGGGTGGCATCCCACACTTTTTGTTTGAACAAAAGGATGTCGGCCATCATTAATTTGAGTTCCGATTGTTTTCCCTTGCCAATTTGCGGAATATTCACTGCCCGGTTGAGCAAATCAAAAGCCTCGTCGTAACGGCCCAGTTTAAAAGCCATAATGTGGGCAAGGTTGGATGCAATGTCCACACTTTCACGGTTAAATCCCAGCTCTTTCAGGGCTTCCTCTCCTGTTTTGTACAGTTCTTCATATTTTTTCACTTGTGTTGCCTGGTCTGCTTCAGCCTGTTTTACCAGTGCATCGAAATAGCCGTTGTAAGCTTCTATATAATAAGGTGTCTTTTCTTTTTTGTTCTTAATATAGGCATAAGCTTTTGCGGCCAGTTCATATTGTTTGTTATCCAGTGCCACGTCAGCCACTTCCAGCATTTGTTCTTCCTGATCTTTAAACCGTTTGTCAATAGCACGTGCCTGACGAAAGGCAAGCTCAAAGTCTTTGACCTGCATCGCATACCACATCAGCATATCGGCATATACCGCATTGTTGGGATCCGACTGGGCTTTCTGCAACAGGGTTGTTTTCAGAATTTTCGACAGATTTTCTTCCACATCGTTGTTGAGCAACATCTGAAAACGATTTTTAATGCGTTGCATATCCTGCGGATGGTAGTTCAGGTAATTCAGGTAAGAATCGAACATTTTGTCAAAGTCACGGGTATATTGGTAAGCATTGGCCATTTCCAGATCATAGGAGTAGTTCAGCGAAGGCGTATTTCTGGCTTTTTCGTACACTTCTAGTGCTTCCTCATAAAAACCTTTGGATTGCAGGGAAGATGCTATTTGTATGATACGGTTTTTATCTTCCGGGAGGTTTTCGGTAATGCTTTTAATAATCTTTTGAGCCTTGGATTCGTTTCCTTCCATTTTTAGCACGTAGGCCTGGTCCACATCCAAACGGAAATCACCCGGCCGGATTTTCCTCTGCTTTTTGATAAGTTTTTCCGCCTGTTTGTATTCTTTAGTCACTACCAGGCAGTTCAGTAAATAAGCATAATAGTACTGTTTTGGTTTTTCATTGTAAAGCTGTCGGTACAAAGCAGCAGCTTTTTCATACTGCTGGCTTTGGTAATATTTCAGGGCGAGCCGTTCTTTCGAGGTTTTCTGATTGGACTGCTGCGGAACCTTTTTCATCATAACATAGGGCTTATCATGCTGGGCAATAAGCGCTGAAGGTGCTGAAAAAAAGATCAGCAACAGGATAACCGGTATTTTAAGTTTAATGTTCAATTGTTTTTTATCTCCCCGCCCTAAAGGACGGAGTAACTGATTTATTCCTAAATTAATTTGCATCCGTTCAGTTTCCCCGTCCCGATTGCTATCGGGATTATGACGGGGTTCTTCTTCTCTATATCTTAATCTTATGTTCCTAGCCCAAAACCTGACAGATATGCCTTCGCTTCAGCGCCTTCTAAAACCTGTCAGGTTAGGCATCTTCCACAAACTTACACTTCTATACCCTTATTCCTTTCCTTTCACCAATCAATACTCGCTACTCACTATTTCGACAATCTTTTCAAAACCGGTATAAGGCCTCAATGCTTCGGGAATATAAATGCCGTCTTCTTTTTGATTGTTTTCAAGCAATGCAGCCACAACCCTCGGTAATGCCAGTGCGCTTCCGTTGAGTGTATGTGCCAGTTGGGTTTTGCCGTCTTTGTTCTTGAACCTCAACTTCATCCGGTTGGCCTGAAAACTTTCAAAGTTGGATACGGAACTGACCTCGAGCCACCGTTTTTGTGCCGCCGAATACACCTCAAAATCGTAAGTCAGTGCAGATGTGAAACTGATGTCTCCCCCGCAAAGTCTCAGAATGCGATAAGGCAGTTCCAGCTTTTGCAGCAGTTCGGCCACTTGACTTTTCATTTCTTCCAGTATTTCATAGGATTTGTCCGGGTGGGCGATCTGTACGATCTCCACCTTGTCGAACTGGTGCAAACGGTTCAGCCCACGGACATCTTTTCCGTAAGACCCTGCTTCACGGCGGAAACAACTCGAATAGGCCACATTCTTCACCGGCAGGTCCTCTTCCCGGAGGATCACGTTCCGGTAAATGTTGGTAATGGGAACTTCGGCAGTGGGTATCAGGTAAAGGTTGTCTTCACCTACAAAATACATCTGCCCTTCCTTGTCGGGAAGCTGACCCGTGCCAAAGCCCGAATCCTCGTTGATCAGCAACGGAGGCTGATATTCGAGGTATCCTTTTTTGAGGGCTTCATCCAGGAAAAAGTTGATCAAAGCCCTTTGCAGGCGGGCACCCTGTCCTCTGTAAAAAGGAAATCCCGCTCCGGTAACTTTACTTCCCAGATCAAAATCAATAATTCCATAACGTGAGGCCAGTTCCCAGTGAGGAACTGCAGTCTCAGGTAATTCAGGAATTTTACCTTCTTCAAATACCAATTCATTGTCTTTATCCGTATTGCCGGGAGGAACAGATTCGTGAGGAAGATTTGGCAGTTCAACCAGTTTTTCATTCAGCGAGGCAATGAGTTCGTTTAAGCTGTGTTCCAGTTCTTTTGCAGTTTGTTTTAACTGAATGGATTCTGTTCGTTTTTTTTCCGCTTCTTCACGTTGACCCGATTTGAATAGCTTTCCGATTTCTTTTGCAATGAGATTTGAACGCGATAAAATATCGTCAAGCTGTTTCTGTGTACTCCTCCTCTGTTCATCAAGGGTAATTATTTCTTCAACCAAATCGGCTGCATCAAAATTTTTTATGGCTAACCGGTCAATGACCCGTTGTTTATTTCCTCTGATAAATGATAATTGAAGCATGGATAATAAATTTTTGCAAAACTACCTTTTTAAAACTTTCATTGAGGGCAGAAAAACAATTTCTTTGCTATCCAGACAAAAAAACCCGGCTTGTGTTGACAGGCCGGGTTTAACTTTTATATCTTCAGTTGTTATTTTTGTTCTTCTTCAGTTGGGATAACACTCACGTAGGATCTGTTATTCCTTCTTTTCCTGAACTCAACAATTCCGTCCGTGAGGGCAAACAGGGTGTGGTCTTTACCCATTCCGACATTGAGTCCCGGGTGGTGCCTGGTTCCTCTCTGGCGGACGATGATGTTGCCTGCTGTAGCACGCTGACCGCCAAATAATTTGACACCCAGTCTTTTACTTTCCGATTCGCGTCCGTTGTGGGAGCTACCCATTCCTTTTTTATGCGCCATTTGTTTTCGTTTTTCAGGCCTGCTTTTCAGCAGACGGGTTAAACAGTGATCTTTTCAATTAATACCTTACTTAAATCCTGGCGATGCCCGTTGGATTTCTGATATCCTTTCCTTCTTTTTTTCTTAAAGACAATCACCTTGTCGCCACGGAGATGCGAGACAATTTTGGCACTCACTTTTGCTCCTTTAACAACAGGTTTTCCAACCTTTACCTTACCATCGTTATCAACCAGCAGAATTTTATCGAATTCCATCTGATCGCCTTCCTTTCCGTCCAACCGGTGAACAAAAACTTCCTGTCCCTGTTCCACCTTGAACTGCTGTCCGGCTATATCTACAATTGCATACATTTTCAAATCTTTAGTATTATTCCCTTTCAATTTTAGCGGGTGCAAAAATAGTAAAAATAAATATGTAACCAATATTTATCAGTATTTTTTCCTTTATTCCCTTTCTTTTTTATTTCTATGCGACATCAACCACCAAACCACGTTGTATTTACGGGAAGGATTGGCATTGACAAGAATGATACCGGTAATGATAAGCAGGAACCAGAAAAAATAAGCCGGCTTAAACTTTTCTCCGTCAATTACTCCCCAAAGTATGGCCACCACAGGGATCATATACGTTACAGATGATGCAAATACCGGGCTTGTCATTTTGATCAGTTTATTGAATGCAATCAATGCGATTCCGGTTCCTACTACTGCAAGAACAGAAAGATACCCCAGCCCTGCGAAATTCGCGGGGTCGTTTGCTAATTTGTGAGGGATATCCGTAAAAAGAAGGATGACAACCAATAAAGGAATTCCCAGATAAAAAAATGTAAGTACGGTTATGGTTAATGCATCCAGGTTTTTTAAATAGGCCTTGATGAGGTTGACATTGAATGCATAGCAGATGGTGGCAAGGATTATAAGAAAAGCATATTTTAAATTGAAGACAAAACCATGGTCGCCACTAACATAAACTAACCCGATCGCACCTGTCAATCCGATAAACACACCTATAATATTATATACACGTGTTTTAAGCTTAAAAAAAGAAACCCCAAGGATTAACGTGAACAGAGGAGTAAGTGCATTTAATGTTCCGGCCACACCACTGTCAATTTGTGTTTGAGCAATGGCGAATAAAACGGCAGGTACCAGACTGCCGGCAAGTCCCGAAATAATAATGTAGCCCGTTGTCCGCCTGTCGGCCAGCTTTATCCTTTTCAATGCGAGAGGAAGGAGAAATAAAAAGGTGATCGTAACCCTCAGTAAACCCACTTCAACAGGCGTAAAATAACCCAATGATTTTTTAATGAGAATAAAAGAGCTCCCCCACACAATCATTAATGAGAAAAGAATGATCCATGACATGATCAGGTTTTTGCCGGTCAATTTTTTCAGGTTTGAAAATTAAAACAGATGATTTTAGTCTGCAAAGCTATTTTAAATTCTTTTATGAGAGATTCACAGGGCTTTTTTGCGATTGATTTGAGAACTGAAAAAAGTAGTTAACAATTATTTAACAAAATAAGAAAAAAAGTTTATTTATTTTGATGTTTACATGCAACGTTTGTTGTCCTTTTTTTGTTTTATATGTTACAGGAGAAATTATTCCCTGAGTTTTTCAAAGATAAAAATTATGAGATGCAGAAGCCCTGATTTACGCGTTCAGCCCCCTTAACTGTAGTAATTTCAGCTAATTTTAAATAACAGAATATTTCATGTTAATTTTTTGGAAAAACGAGATATTGTTATACATTTGCCCAAATTGAAAAAAAACCAATATTTTTTTAAGCAATTCAATTGAAATTAATTAATTTATTTTTAACAAAAACCATTTTCTCATGAAAAGTTTTACAAAGTTTTTTGTGTT
>CAZMOS010000021.1:9901-34103 GCA_964567945.1 uncultured Lentimicrobiaceae bacterium | reverse complement strand
TTTACATTTTTCTCAAATTCGGAATGGTTAAATAGCGAGTTTAAAGTCAGCCGGTCGTTTTGTAGTTCTATTATCAACGTTACTCCCTGCTTTTCTTTTGACTTTATCAAGATCAACCTGTAAGGTAATGCCAATTATATCGTCAGATTACCTACTTTTGCGAAGTTTTTTAAAAATGAAAAAGGATTTATCAATATGAAACAAAAGATCGTCTTTTTTCTGGCGGCCTTCCTTATGGTTTCCGGACTGAAATCCCAGATTCTTGAACCGGTTAAATGGAGCTTTTCACAGAATAAAATCAGCGACAATGAGTTTGAGCTTGTTTTCACGGCTTCCATTGATCCCAAATGGCATTTGTATTCGCAGGATATTCCCATGTCACCTCCCGCCACTACCTTTACTTTTGAAAAGTCTGATCAATATGAGTTAGTTGGAAAAGTGGTTGAAGAAAGTGATGTGATTGAAGAATATGATCCGAATTTCGATATGGTGCTTAAATATTTCGCCTCTTCGGCAGTGTTTAAGCAGAAAGTCAAAGTGCTGGTCAACAAACCGGTAACGGTTAAAGGATCACTGAATTTCATGTGTTGTGACGACACAAAATGCCTTCCGCCCACCGATGTGGATTTCAGCTTTGACCTGTTACCGACAGGGGCCGAAGCAGCATCAACACCTCCCGCACAAAAAATCCTTCAACCTGTCAAATGGGACATCACATCCAAAAAAACCGGCGAACGGACCATTGACATCTTCTTTACCGCACACATTGACAAAGGATACCATTTGTATTCGCTGAATGTGCCCGAAGACGGGCCTTTACCCACCGAATTCAGCTTTGAAAAACCCGACGGCTACGAACTGGTCGGCAAGGTTACGGAAGTCACTCCTTATATTGAAGAATATGACGATGTTTTCAAAATGGACATCAAATATTTTGTGGACGAGGCTACTTTCAGGCAAACCATTCGTCTGACCTCTGAAAAAGATGTGATCCCTGTTGTTGGCGAAATCGCCTACATGGTCTGTAATGATGTGGGATGTGTGGCCTTGTATGAAGACATTAACCTGAAATTTGACGGCAAGAGCGGCGAGTTGATCACTGAAACCAAACCTGTTGAAAAACAGGAAACGACAGAATCGGCAGTCGGAACATCCGATATCCAGGGTAAAAAAGTATCTTTCTGGGGATTTTTCCTGCTTTCGTTTCTCGGCGGGCTCATTGCTATTGTAACCCCTTGTGTTTTTCCCATGATTCCGATGACCATTTCGTTTTTTATGAAAGAAGGCCAGAGCAAGGCAAAAGGAAGGGCACAAGCTTTGTTTTACGGATTTAGCATTATTCTCATTTATACCTTTATCGGGTCGGTGCTGGCTGTAGTTGCCGGTCCCGGAATTGCCAACTGGCTGAGCACCCACTGGTTGCCTAACGTTTTGTTTTTCCTGATATTCGTCATTTTCGCTGCATCTTTTTTCGGGATGTTCGAGATCACCCTGCCGCACTGGCTGGTGAACAAGTCGGATGAAAGTGCCGATAAAGGAGGTGTTTTAGGGCCTTTGTTCATGGCGCTTACACTGGTATTGGTTTCGTTCAGTTGTACCGGCCCAATCGTGGGAACTATCCTGGTTGAGTCGGCTGGAGGGCATTTTCTGCGGCCCATCATCGGGATGTTCGGCTTTTCGCTGGCATTTGCATTGCCCTTTACCTTTTTTGCCTTCTTCCCGTCATTGCTGGCCAATCTGCCCAAGTCAGGGGGGTGGTTGAATTCGGTAAAAGTGGTATTGGGTTTCCTGGAACTTGCACTCGGGTTAAAATTTCTCAGCATCGCCGATCAGACATATCACTGGGGCATTCTTGACCGTGAAGTGTACCTGGCATTGTGGATCGTTATTTTTGCCATGCTTGGATTCTATTTATTGGGTAAGATCAGATTTGTCCATGATTCGGATGTCCCGTACGTTTCCGTTCCCCGGCTTATTTTAGCCATCATAACCTTCTCGTTCGTGGTTTATCTTATTCCCGGGATGGTGGGGGCACCGCTGAAAGCGCTTTCGGGATATCTTCCTCCGCAAACTACGATTGACTTTGATTTGAATGCCATCATACGGAATAATGTAAAATTATATTCCGGTTCCGGAGGAGGTAAAGAAGTTACCGAAGTCTGCGACACTCCTAAATATCATGATTTCCTTGAACTTCCCCACGGACTGGAAGGTTATTTCGACTACGAACAGGCAGTGTCGTGTGCCAAAGAACAGGACAAACCCATCTTCATTGATTTTACAGGGCACGGCTGTGTGAATTGCCGCGAAATGGAGGCCAATGTGTGGTCCGATCCCAAAGTGCTGAAAATCCTGCGGGAAGATTACATCATACTGGCGCTGTATGTGGACGACAAAACCAAACTGCCGGAAGAGGAATGGGTTAAATCCACCTATGATGGCAGGATGAAAAAGAGCATCGGGAAAAAATATGCTGATTTCCAGATCGTTAAATTCGGCGTGAATGCCCAGCCGTTTTATGTCCTGCTGGGTTATGACGGTGAAGTGCTGGCACAACCCCGCGCTTACGACCTGGATGTGGATGCTTTTGTCAAGTTCCTGAAAACCGGCCTGAAAAACTACAAGGAAGGGAAGTATGTTTTCAAGATAGAGTAAGTTGAAGGCAGAATTTTAACAGGAATAATTAATTTTCTAAAAAAACAACTGAATTTTGCCGAATGGGTATACCGTTCCTACGGAACTCCTTATATCTTTTATTATTAACCAGGGACTCACGTCCCTGGCTATAACATATCATCCCGATGGGATGATTTTCCGTTTACAATAAAATATCATTTCGGAGTGCAACTATATTGGCAAATTAATGGCAAGTACGCGATGCTCGAAGAAAAATAGAAATAAATAGATGAGCCTTTTCTTTTGATCCGGTTTTAATGGTACCAGGTTTGTTAAATTATAGTTTTTCCCTTCGCTACTCTTGACCTTCAAAATGACTTTCTATAGACGAAAAGGGTACGCCTTTCCTACAGGAGTTCCTTTAGACCGGTTCTTCCACAACGAAGTGTAGACGGACGATTAGAAAATAAGTATAGCCGGGATAAAAGTCATTTCATAGTTGGCTTGAAACAAGACAAAACTATTTGTCGTTATATACCTGCATGGATTAAAACTGCCGTAGGCAGGAAATACTATTGCCAGGGTCGTAAGACCCTGATTAACTGTAAGAAGGAATGCGGTTCCGTAGGAACGAAATAGTTCAACGTGAAATTAAAGACATTTACACCTGCCTGACAAAAAATCAGAAACCATTCCCCCGTTCCATCGTATAGAAGTGCGAATAAAAAATCATGTTTTAAAATCGAATAGGTATGTTCAGACTGTTTTCCGGGATTGCAATTTTGATGATACTCATTTCTTTAGGTTCCTGCTGCGGGAGCAAACCCGCGGATCCGGTGCCTGCCGTAACGGTAAAGTTTGAAGGAATAAAAGATTCGGATCAATCAAGGGTGTGGGTAATTGAAACACTACCCGGACAACCTGAAAATAAACTGGATTCAGTGTTCTACGGACTCCTTCATCATGTTACCGATTATTCATTTATCCTTGAATTCAAAAAGAACGGAGGCAACGGCGATTACCACATTTATGCCGATTCGGTGAAAGGGCCCAACGTGATTACTGATGTGGTGATAAACAAAGAAGAGGACGATTGCGGGTATGAGGTGATGACATTCAACTACCGCTTCAACGGAAATTATTATGATCAAAGAACACATGAGATAAGTATCCATAAATAATAAAAATCCCTCGCAAACTTTTCAACACTTTTGGCCCCATCCTCTTAACCCTGACATTCACATTTGTCAATCTATTGATTTCAATTATGTATCGTCATTATTCATATTGCAAACATGAATAATCCGGGCTAATTCCCTACTTTTGTTTTCATGAGCCGTACCACCTTGTTTGCCGATGTGTTGCTTCCCCTTCCGGTCAGGGGAACGTTCACTTACCGTGTGCCTTACGAGCTGAATGAATTCGTAAAACCCGGGCAACGGGTCGCAGTGCAGTTCGGGAAAAAGAAAGTTTACTCCGGGCTTATCCGCAGATTACATGAGAATGTGCCGGACTACACCCCGAAATACATCCTCCATCTGCTGGATGAAAAACCACTTGTGAATGAAATTCAATTCACATTCTGGGAATGGATCGCTTCTTATTATATGAGCACGCTCGGCGAGGTGATGAACGTGGCCCTGCCTTCCGCCTTCAAGCTGGCCAGCGAATCCAAAGTATTGTTATCAGATACTTTTCAGCCCGACCGGGACATCCTGGATGAATATGAGTTCAAGATCACCGAAGCACTGCTGGCGAAAAAACGGCTGACCATTGACGAGATCGGAAAAAAACTAGGCTTTCAGAATGTGCTCCCTTTCCTGAAAAAGATGATCGAGAAAAAGATGATCGTTATGGAGGAGGAACTGGAAGAGGGTTACCGTCAAAAGAAGGAAAAGTTTATCCGGCTGGGAAATAATTACCGAGATGAAGAAGCCCTTCGGCTGATCATGGAAGAGTTGGGAAAACGGGCACACAAGCAACTGGAACTGTTGATGGCTTTTCTCGCGATGTCGGGTTATATGCAGGACAATGAGGATGCAGAAGTTAAAAAGTCGGACCTGCTGAAAAAAGCGGGTGCCAGCGCAGCAGTACTGAAAGGTCTGGTGGAAAAAGGGATTTTTGAAGAATTTGAAAAAGCGGTCAGCCGCCTGGATTTTGATCCGGATAAGGATCAACTTCATGAAGTCAAACTGACAAAACACCAGGAAGAAGCCTACGGCCTGATCCACAAAAAATTTGAAGACCACCGGGTGGTTTTGCTTCACGGGGTGACATCCGGTGGGAAGACCGAGCTGTACATCAAGCTTATGCGTGAAATGCTTGACCGGGGGAAACAGGTACTCTATCTGCTTCCGGAGATTGCGCTTACCACGCAGATCATTACCCGTTTACGACGGTATTTCGGCAATGAGGTTGGCATTTATCATTCACGTTACAGCCGCAACGAGCGGGCGGAAGTCTGGAAAAATATTGCCGGTCAAACAGATACGGAAGACGCCACACGGTACCGGGTCATTCTGGGGCCCAGGTCTTCCATCTTTTTACCATTTACCGACCTGGGGCTGATCATTGTGGATGAGGAGCACGATCATTCCTACAAGCAGTTTGATCCGGCACCCCGTTACCATGCCCGCGACTCGGCCGTTTACCTGTCCACCCTGCACAATGCCAAAGTGTTGATCGGCTCTGCCACACCGGCCATTGAAAGCTATTACAATGCCCTCCAGGGAAAATACGGTTTGGTGGAACTCTCACAGCGTTACGGCGGCATGAAGCTTCCGGGTATTGAGGTGGTGGATATGCGGGATGAACACCGACGGCGGCTGGTGAGATCCCATTTTTCGTCGGTACTGATGAAAGCAATGAAAGAAGCGCTGGAAGAGCAAAACCAGATCATTCTTTTCCAGAACAGGCGTGGTTTCTCGCTGCGGATCGAATGCGAAAGCTGCCACTGGGTCCCCATGTGCAAAAACTGTGATGTGACGCTGACTTATCACAAACACAGCGAACTGTTGAAATGCCACTATTGCGGTTATTCGACTCATGTTCCGCCATCGTGCGAAAATTGCGGGAGCACTCATTTGAAAATGCAGGGATTCGGAACCGAGAAGGTGGAGGAAGAACTGTCGCTATTGTTGCCTGACGCACGCATCAGCCGGATGGACCTGGACTCCACACGATCGAAAAAAGCATACCACAAAATCATCAATGATTTTGCAGATCGCAAAACCGATATCCTTGTGGGAACACAAATGGTTACCAAAGGGCTGGACTTCGACCACGTGAGGGTAGTGGGGATTTTGAGTGCGGATAATATGCTGAGCTTCCCGGATTTCAGAGCGCATGAACGCAGCTTCCAGTTAATGGCCCAGGTGAGCGGCCGCTCGGGAAGAAAATACAGGCAGGGAAAAGTGATAATCCAGACCTGGCAGCAGGAGCATCACATCATCCGGTTTGTGGTCACACACGATTACAAGGGTATGTTCCATCAGCAGATGATCGAGCGCAAACGGTTTAAATATCCGCCGTTTTACAGGCTGGTCATTATCCGGCTGAAACACCGGAAGTCGAACGTCTTGCACGAAGCGGCAGAGCTGATGGCCATTGATCTGCGGAAAATATTCGGAAGCCGCGTCATGGGGCCTGAATTTCCGTTGGTGGGGCGCGTTCGCAATTATTACATCAAGCACATCATTATCAAAAGCCACCGCACCGAGAACATCCGGCAGGTGAAGAATGAGATCTTCAAAGTTTATGAGAATTTCAGAAAACGGGGCAGTTACAGATCAGTGATCGTTCAGTTTGATGTGGATCCGCAATAATCTATTCGATTTTTGAATTCCGCTTTAAGCGTCGTGCTGAAAACTGATTATTGATTGGAATTAAGTTAAATGCTCCAAGGGAGGATGCTTGAAACGGGATCGCGTTATTGCATGAAATTTAATTGCGATCGTTGCACCGGGGTATGAAAAAATCAGATATTTGTATTTCAAATATAAAAACTGATGAAACCCCGCATCTTTTCATTCCGGCTTCATTTCACCAATGTTTATCTGATTGAGCAGGATGGCCGTTTGTTGCTTGTTGACACAGGGAACAGCGGACAGGTTAAGAAGGCTTTGAAACACATCAGCACATCGGGATTTGACTTTGCAGACCTGAAATACATCTTTTTGACACATACCCATTATGATCACGCGGGCAGCGCAGCGGGAATTCAAAAACGAACGGGGGCCAGGGTCATCGTCCACAACAGCGAAGCAGATTATTTGCGAAAAGGATTCACTCCCATTCCGATGGGTACAAATCCGTACTTTAAACTTATCTCGTACATCGGAAGAAAAGGGCCGGGAATTGAGAAAGCCATTGCCCGGTATGATGCGGTATCGCCGGGTATTGTTTTCGATAAAAAGCTGGATTTGAACGACCTGGGATTTAACGGCTACATCATACACACCCCCGGCCATACGGAGGGCTCTTCATCACTGATCATCGGTGATAAAGCTTTTGTCGGGGATGCGATGTTTAATTTCCGTGGAATGATCTTTCCCGGTTTTGCCAATGATGAACAAGGAGTAACAAATTCATGGAAAAAACTGCTGGCGCCGGATGTGAAATGGTTTTATCCGGCACACGGGAAGAGGGTCAGCAGGGAGCGGCTTGCAATGGAAGTTGAAAAGCGTTAAATCTATATATTAAACCCGAGTTGCTTATTATGAGCATCCATTCTTTCGTTCCCGGCTAAAGCACCTTTGTCAGTCTGATAGTTTTCTTCTCACAATGTTGGAAATAACCTTATTGTCCGCTTTGCCGGCCAGTTGTTTGGTGACAATGCCCATGACCCTTCCCATGTCCTTCATGGTGGCGGCGGCGGTTTCTTCGATGGCTTTGTCCACAGCAGCTTCGATTTCATCCTCCGACATTTGTTCAGGCAAATATTTCTCTATTATGGCTGCCTGGTATTCTTCTTCTTCAGCCAGGTCGGGCCGGTTTTGTTCACGGTAAATGGCTGCGGACTCCCTACGTTGCTTCACCTGCTTTTGAAGAAGTTTCAGTTCAACGCTTTCGGGAATTTCGCCGGAGGTCACGTCTTTTCCGGTTTTTTCGAGTAACAAAGCCGCTTTAATGGCACGCAGGGCATTCAGTTTGCGTTTGTCTTTTTCACGCATGGCCTGCTTGATGTCTTCGTTTATTTTTATTTCGAGGTTCATTATAGTGGTTTTTTTATGTTCAAGGCGATTAATCCCAGCCCCGAAGGGTTGGGAAACTGATGTACAATTAACGATTAGCTACTTCATGTATCCATTCAATCCACATTGTCGTGGAGGAAAGTGTTGTCGGTTTTGATCAGCGGGTTGTTTTTGCTGTCTTCACCAAGTGTGTACCTTGAAACGATGTTATCGGAGGACGGCGGCGGATCGTCAACATTCACGTTCTTCCGCCGGTAAGCGGGCTCTTTTTCAAGTTCTTCAACCTGCTCGGGGCGCACCATGCTCAAACGTTTCAGCATTTCTTTTCGCTGTGCGGAATTCTGCTCCATTAATTCATCTTCATCACCGCTTTGTGTGACGTATTTATCAAGTTCCTTTTTTGCCTGCTTCGGATCGTGGGAACCGACAGTATGGCCAATGGCCAGTTTTTGGTTGCCGGAATAATCAAATAAAGAAGTTTCCTTTTTCATTGATTTCGTTTCTTCTTTCTCCTCCCATTCTTTGAACAAGCCTTTCTCCTGCGGTTCATCAGGAACATTTATGCTTTCGTTTTTTTCTCTTGTAAATACCCTGAACTCAGAAGTTTCATCTTTTTTATCTTCTTGTACTTTATTTACGGGTTGATTCTCTTTCTCCTTTTTATCTGTTTTACCATCATTTCCGACTTTACCAATCACTTTTTTATTTTTTGTTTCCTTCGGTTTCTTGTCAAATCCCGTTGCTATGATAGTAATACTGAGTTTCTTACCAAGGTTTTCATCCTGGCCGCTACCCCAGATCACATTGGTTTCCGTTTCTTTTCCACATTCGGAACGGACATAATCTGTAATTTCGGAGATCTCATCCATCTTGATCTCTTCTTCACCGGTCATAATATACAAAAGGATATTTTTAGCTCCTTTTATGTCGTTATCATTCAGCAATGGTGAATTCATGGCATCTTCAATTGCTACCCGTGCCCGGTTCTCTCCTTCGGCCAGAGCCGATCCCATGATGGCTTTCCCGCTGTTTTCAATCACCGTTTTCACATCTTCAAAGTCAATGTTTACATACCCGGGAACCGTGATGAGCTCTGCAATTCCTTTGGCTGCCGAAGTCAACACATCATCGGCGTGTGCAAATGCTTCCGAGAGGCTGACATCTCCATAAAGCTCCCTCATTTTGTCGTTATTGATCACCAGCAGGGTGTCTACATATCCTTTGAATTCTTCAATTCCTTTTTTTGCCTGTTCCATTCTCCGGCGGCCTTCGAAAGAAAAAGGAAGTGTAACAATACCAACCGTAAGGATATTCAATTCACTTGCCGCTTTTGCGATGATAGGTGCAGCGCCTGTCCCTGTTCCTCCGCCCATGCCTGCCGTGATGAACAACATCTGGGTATTGTCGGTCAACACTTCTTTCAGTTTTTCGATAGACATTTCGGCGGCTGCCCTTCCCACTTCCGGTTTGTTTCCGGCGCCAAGCACACGGTCGCCAAGCACGACTTTCACAGGTACCGGGCTTTGGTCAAGAGCCTGGACATCGGTGTTGCAAACCACAAACTCCACCCCCTTAATACCTTGCTTAAACATGTTATTTACCGCATTACTGCCTCCTCCGCCCACACCGAGTACTTTAATATAGGTGGGCATTTGCTTGGGTTCGAAATTTATCATATTGGTCATTTTGATATTTTTAAAAATAGATTATTAATTTAATATTCATTTGTTCAGCGGCTTGCATATTTTCAACAATGAAAAGTTAATACTTATCAGCCGTCCGTATCGCTTTGAAACCATTCCTGAAGCCGGTCGAGGAACATACTTGAGCTTCGTTTCTTTCCTTTTTTCTTTCTTCCAGTGCGTCCTTTTTTTTCTTCCTCTTCCTCTGAAAAAAGCAGTTTTTCGGCTTCTGCACGCCGGACACCTTCGATGACCAGTCCAACACCCGTGGCATACATCGGGCTGGCAATTTCATCGGGGACATCGGGAGCCAGATGTTCGTTGGGATATCCGATGCGGGTATCTTTACCGGTGATAAAGGCGGCAAGCTGGTCTATATGTTTCAACTCTGAACCTCCTCCGGTCAGTACGATACCCCCTATCAGTTTCTTCTCAAAACCTGAATTCCTGATCTCAAAATATACTTGTTCGATGATCTCCTCCATCCGTGCCTGAATAATACCAGCCAGGTTTCTCAGGGTAATTTCCTTGTGCGGCCTTCCACGTAATCCCGGGATTGCAACTACCTCATCATCGCGGTTTTCACTGGCCAGCGCCGATCCGAACTTCACTTTCAACTCTTCGGCATGCCGTTTGATGATGGAGCATCCCTCCTTGACGTCCTCGGTAACCACATCACCGCCGAATGGAATGACTGCCGTGTGGCGGATGATATGGTCCTGGAAAATGGCAATGTCGGTTGTCCCTCCACCGATATCAACCAAAGCCACGCCGGCTTCTTTTTCTTCCTCGCTGAGCACGGCTTCCGCCGAAGCGATGGGCTCCAATATCAGGTCACGCATCTCCAGTCCGGCCTTTTTAATACATTTTAAAATGTTTTTGGCTGCAGCCGTTTGCCCGATGATGATGTGAAAGTTGGCCTCAAGGGTATGCCCCAGCATCCCCACGGGCTGCCGGATACCCGATTCACCGTCAATGATGTATTCCTGGGGGATCACATCAAGTATCTCCTCGCCCGGCGCCATGCTCAGCCCGTACATGTTTTTGGTGAATTGTTCTATTTCATCGGCTGTGATCTCCTTGTCGGAATCCTTGCGGATGATGTTGCCCCTGTGCTGATAACTTTTGATGTGCTGGCCTGCAATGCCCACATGAACTACGTTGATGTCCACTTTTGATTTTTGTTCTGCAATATCCACCGCCCGGCGTATTGACCTGACCGTATCTTCGATGTTGGCTACCACTCCCCTTTTGACGCCAACGGATTCGGTCTTACCATGTCCAAGGATTTCGATCTTGTTGAACTCGTTTTTACGGCCTACAATGCAAGCGATCTTCGTCGTACCGATATCTAACCCCACAATGATCTCATTTTCACGGTTATTCATTTCTTCTCGCATACTACCTGGTTTTTATATTTTAAATTAATGATTTCATATTTATCCCATCCTTCCTTTATCAGGGCTTTTTTGTAAAACAGTTCCAGTTTTTCGAGCTTTTGTTCCGCATCATCAGGCGTTCCCAGACGGATAAGATGATTTCCCAGTTCGGGGATCATGTCAAATTCCCCTTTGCTGTTCACATACATCTGGCTGATCTGTGCATTCAGGAAATTGTTTTTCCTGATTAACTGTGTCAGCACAAAAAGGTCTGCGAGCGGCGTATCTTTGTAAACCGAATCAAAAACATCAGGATGACCTTTCCTGTAAGGCACATCAAAATAACCATTGGCAATCAGCACTCTTGGCGTATAATTCCCGCTTAATGGAAAAATCTTTCCTGTATTGTCAATGTAAAACCCTTTGTGTTTTTTATTGAATATCCTCAACACAGGCGCTCTTTCTTTTACATTGATTACCAGCTCATTGTCAATATTCACATAAGCGTCTGCCGCTGCGGCAAAAGGATTTTCAAGAACCGACCTTTCAATTTTCAGCAAAGATACATCCTTCACCCTCATTTTATCCACACTGTCGGCAAACATGACAGCCTTTTTGATTGTTGTCGTATCCAGGAAGCCCTCCGGAAGCGGGCGGCTGATATTGACCACCACATTTCTGACCGGCTGCTTTCCCTGCTCAATATAAATAAAGCCCATCAGTCCGGCTAATGCAACGGCAAAGATTCCAAACAACGCTATGTGAAATATCTTTTTCATTTTTCTTTCAGGACTTTTTCAATAGACGGTATCATCAGCCCGATATCTCCGGCGCCAAGGGTTAACAATACCTCCGGTTTTTTCTGTTTCAGCCGGGTTAACAGTTCTTCTTTGGAAAAAAGTTTTTTGTTTTCATTGCTTATTTCATCCAGGATGATCTGCGAGTCCACTCCGGGGACGGGCTTTTCCCTGGCAGGATAAACGGGCAGCAAAATGATTTCGTCCAGAGTTTCCAATGAAGCGGCAAATTCAGCAGCAAAATCACGGGTCCGGCTGTAAAGGTGCGGTTGAAATACGCCGGTGACTTTCCTGTCAGGAAAAACCGATTTGACAGCCCGTATGGTCACCCTGATCTCTTCGGGATGATGGGCGTAATCGTCAATAAAAATCGTTTTTCCGGCGCGAATACGAAAATCGAACCTCCGCTCCACACCTTCGAAAGTTTCCAATCCCTTTTTAACATCTATGGGTGTAATCCCGTTTTTCAGACTAACAGCCGCTGCTGCCAGGGCATTTTCCACATAATGATTGCCGGGAACGGCCATGCGGATATCATTAATAAAGATTTCGTCAAACATAAGGTCGAAAACGAAAGCTCCTTTATCTATACGGATGTTTTCCGCCCTCACAAGGGCATTTTCATCCAGTCCGTAGCTTATCTTCTCAAAGGAAATATCATCAAACAATCTGAGTTTGACGTGATGGATCAGCAGACCGTCACGTTTCAATTTCCCCGCAAAGTCAAGGAAGCTTTGAATCAGTTTTTTCTTGTTATGATAAATATCCAGGTGGTCGGCGTCCAGGGAGGAAATGACGGTAATGTCGGGTTGGATTTCCAGAAAAGAACGGTCGAACTCATCGGCCTCAACGATCAAAAGGTCAGCGGGTATGTTGATGATAACGTTTGACTTGTAATTGTTCATCAGGCCACCGGCAAGCGCCGTAATCTTTTTCCCGGCAGTATTGAAGATGTGTGCCGTCATGGCGCTGATACTTGTCTTGCCATGAGTGCCTGCTATCGCAATGGTAAACTGATTTTCAGTCAACTGCCCCAACACACGGGCACGTTTCATCAAAGGTACGCCGGATTGTTTCAAATAATTCAATTCTTTGCTGTCACCGGGAATAGCCGGTGTGTAAACGGCAAGGTCAATGTCCGCCGGGATTTCCGAAATATTTTCCACATAATGGATTTGCATACCCTCCTTTTCCAGTTGTGCCGTCAGCGGTGTAGGGGTAAGGTCATAACCTGTGATGTTCTTTCCCTGCCGGCTGAAATACCGGGCAAGGGCGCTCATGCCAATGCCGCCGATGCCGAGGAAATACAGGCTATTTATTTTTGACAGATCCATTCTTTTAATTATCATTCATTTTTTTCAATCTTTTTAATTTTTTAATCAAGTGTGAAACTTCAGTCAATTAACTTTAACACTTCATCAACAATTTTTTCAGTCGCATCGGGATGGGCAAAACGTTTCAGGTTCTGCATCATCACCAACCGGTCCTGATTGCTTTTGATCATGCCGGTGATCATTTCCGGAAGTTTTTCTTCCAATTCGCTTTCTTTTACCATCAAAGCGGCATGTCCTTTCACCAAAGACATGGCATTTTTTGTCTGATGGTCTTCGGCAGCCGACGGAAGAGGAATAAAAATAGCCGGTTTGCCCACTACGGCTATTTCGGCAATGGCAATGGCTCCTGCCCGTGAAATAATCAGATCGGCAGCAGCATAAGCCATGTCCATGCGAGTGATGAAATCAACCACTTTGACTTTTTGCTGTTTAATAAACTTTTCTGCTGATTCTGTTGCCATTTCATAAGAATATTTTCCTGTCTGCCAGATCATCTGAATATTGCCTTCCAGCATTTTATCCAGCATACCGGCAATGGCTTTGTTCACCCTGAATGCACCCTGGCTACCACCGATGACAAGCAGGGTGGGAGCATCTTTTTTCAGTCCGAAAAATTCAAGTGCTTCATTTTTATTCGGCTTGTTCTCAATGATCTCGCGGCGAACGGGACTGCCCGTGATTACAATCCTGTTTTCCGGAAAATATTGTTCCATCCCTTTGTACGCCACACAAACCGTATTTACCCTTTTGCCGAGCAGCTTGTTTGTAATACCCGGCCAAGAATTTTGTTCCAGTATCAGTGTGGGCACTTTCTTCCGTGAAGCCATATACAGCAACGGCCCGCTTGCATAGCCACCGGTACCGACCGCCACATGCGGTTTGAATTTTTTGATGATCCCTGATGATTTCATCAGGCTTCCAAGCAATTTGAAAGGAAAGCTCAAATTGGCCAACTCCGGCTTTCGCTGCAGCCCGCTGATGTTCAGGCCCACAATCGGGTAACCTGCCTGCGGGACTTTTTCCATTTCCATCTTCTCTTTTGCCCCGACAAACTGAATATTCGCCTTGTCGCCCAAACGAGATTTCAACGCATTGGCAATGGCAATGGCCGGGAAGATGTGTCCACCTGTTCCGCCACCGCTTACCAGTATGTTGTATTTTTCAGGCATTGGCAATATCTATGGCTTGATTTACTTGTTCTTGTTTTTGTTTATCAACTTCTTTACTCACACTCAAAATGATTCCGATGGCCAGGCTGGTAAACCAAATGGAAGTCCCGCCCATGCTGACCAGCGGCAAGGGCTGACCGGTTACCGGTAAAAGGTTGACGGCTACCCCCATGTTGATCATGGCCTGGAAGACCAGGCTGAAAGCCACCCCAAACGTCAGGAAAGCGCCGAAAGTTCCGGGCGCCTGCGTCACAATCTTAACAGCCCTGAAAAACAGGATCAGGTAAAGCAGCACGAGAAATGCACCTCCGACCACACCATATTCTTCAACAATAATGGCGAAAATGAAATCGGAATAAGGATGCGGAAGAAAATTACGCTGTGTGCTTTTTCCGGGCATCTTTCCCAGAATACCACCCGTGGCAATGGCAATCTTGGCCTGTTGGGTCTGATAATTGGGTTCGTGGTCGCCATTGACAAAGCCTTCCACCCTGCTTTTCCATGTGGCCAGGCGTCCCTGCTTTTCTGTCGGCATCAGAGCCAGAACACCCAATACAAGTAAAAGGGCTGCCAATCCGATTCCGATCATGCTCAGGATATATTTTATTTTCACCCTCCCGATAAAGATCAATACCAGGCATATTGAAAAAAGTAAAGCTGCCGTTGAAAGGTTGGCAGGCAGGATCAAACCCGTAGTGATTAATACCGGGAGCATTAAAAAATAAAAAGCCGTTTTAAAATCATTGATCTCATCCTGTTTTTTTGAAAGCTCTCGCGCCAGATAAATAATAAGCGTGATCTTGGCCAGATCGGAAGTCTGGAACGTCAGGTTAAACGGCAGGGGAAGTACCCGCTTGGCTTCATTGAGGTTTAACCCGAAAAGCAAAGTGATCAGAAGTAAAGGGACTGCAATGTAAAGAGCAATCTGGAAGATGCGCGAATAATAGGTGTATTTTACAAGATGAGCAAAATACATGAGCAACAGGCCAAGTATCAGAATAATAGCATGTTTCAGCATATAATATTCGGTGTTCCCTCCATGATAACGGTAAGCCAGCGTTCCTGTTGAACTGTAAACCGCCAGAAACGACAGCAGCGACAGCAGGAACACAACGGCCCAGATCACTTTATCCCCTTTTATTCTGCTTAAAAGACTGTTCATCTATAATTCCCTTACATATTCTTTAAACTGGTTTCCCCGGTCTTCATAATTCTCAAACAGGTCGAAGCTGGCACAGGCCGGCGACAATAAGACTACATCTCCCTTTTTGGCCATGTGATAAGCAGAAATAACAGCCTGTTCCATTGTGGTTGTTTCAACCATGGATTTTACTTTCTTTCCAAAAGCTTCGAATAATTTCTTGTTATTAACACCCAGACAAATGATGGCTTTCACTTTTTCCTTCACCAGACCGCTGATCATGGAATAATCGTTGCCTTTGTCAATTCCCCCGGCAATCCACACGATGGGTTTGTCAATATACTCCAAAGCATACCAGGTAGAATTCAAATTGGTGGCTTTTGAATCATTAATAAAAGTGATGCCATGCACACTGGCTACATACTCAAGGCGATGCGGAATATTGTGAAAATCCGACAGGCTTTGCTTGATGGAGTCGTTGCGGATATCCATCAACCGGGCCGCAATTCCGGCAGCCATCGAGTTGTAGATGTTGTGTTTTCCCTGTAATGCTAATTGTTCCAATGTCATAATGAATGGTTTATTATGGGTTTTAATAATTATATTTTCGCCTTTAAGGAATGCACCCTGTCCGAATTCCATCTCCATGAGACTGAATGGGAACAGTTGCATCCTCACACTGTTTTCATTTATCCGCTGTGTGATCACGGGATCATCATAGCAGTAAATCAAAACATCATTTTCTGTTTGGTTTTGAATGATGCGTAATTTCGACCGGATATACTTATCAAAACTACCCTCATACCTGTCAAGGTGGTCGGGTGTAATATTCAGCAGTATAGCTATATCCGCTTTGAAACCGAACATACCATCCAACTGAAAGCTGCTTATTTCCAGCACATACACATCAAAACTCCTTGTAGCCACCTGCCAGGCAAAGCTGTTTCCCACATTTCCGGCCAGTCCGACATTGATCCCTGCATTTTTCAAAATGTGGTGCAACAACAAAGTGGTAGTGGTTTTTCCATTGCTCCCGGTGATGCATATTTTTTTCGCCTCCGTAAACCTTCCGGCAAACTCAATTTCCGAGATCACCGGAATACCTTTTTCTTTTGCCATGCTCACCACCGCTACCTGGTCGGGAATACCCGGGCTTTTGATCACCAGGTCTGCATCCAGTAACCGGTCAGGCGTATGTCCGTTTTCTTCAAAACCGATTTCAAAATTTTTAAGAACGCTTTTGTATTTATCTTTTATAGCTCCGTTGTCACTCAGAAAAACTTCATATCCTTTCTTCGATGCCAGTATTGCCGCACCTGTGCCGCTTTCGCCACCCCCCAGTATTGCTATTTTTATATTTCGTTTCATAACAGTTTTTCATAGTTATCGTAATTTGAGTGTGACCAGGGTTACTACCGACAGAATGATACCCACGATAAAAAACCGCAGCACGATCTTTGGCTCGGGATACCCCTTTTTCTGATAATGATGATGAAGGGGAGACATTTTGAAAATCCGCCTGCCTTCACCGTATTTTCTTTTTGTATATTTGAAATAACTCACCTGCAATATGACCGAGAGGCTTTCTGCCAGGAAGATCCCGCAAAGTATGGGAATGAGAAGTTCCTTCCGGATGATAATGGCAAATACGGCAATGATACCTCCCAGCGAAAGGCTTCCCGTATCTCCCATAAAAACCTGTGCCGGATAGGCATTGAACCATAAAAAGCCAATGGTAGCACCGACAAATGCGCTGATGAAAATCGAGAGTTCACCAACTTCGGGCAAGTACATGATGTTGAGGTAGTCGGCAAAAATGATATTACCCGAAACCCATGCCAGGATACCCAAGGTGAGTCCGATGATGGATGATGTACCCGTCGCCAGGCCGTCCATCCCGTCTGTCAGATTGGCCCCGTTGGAAACGGCAACGATGATAAAAATAACGATGGGGATAAAAATCAGGAAGGCCCATTTTTTATATCCTGGCCCTAACCATTTCACCAGATCAGCATAATCAAACTCATTGTTTTTGAAAAAGGGTATGGTTGTTTTCAGGGATCGTGCCTCGTCAACGGAAAAATTGGAAGAAGGCCCCTGGTTATCCATCATAACCACTACATTCGCGGCAGGTTTGTGTTTTTCGCGCACCACCACATTGGGGTTGAAATACATGACCAGACCAATTACCAGTCCAAGTGTAACCTGCCCGGCAATTTTATATTTTCCTTTTAGTCCTGCTTTATTTTTTTTGAATACTTTTATGTAATCATCCATAAAACCAAGCATACCCAGCCAGGCCGTAGTGAACAACATCAGCAGGATGTAAATGTTATCCAGCCGGGCGAACAACAGAGCGGGAATGAGAATGGAAGCCAGGATGATGAGCCCGCCCATGGTGGGTGTTCCCTGTTTTTCGAGTTGTCCTTCAAGACCAAGGTCACGGATGGTTTCCCCCACCTGTTTCCGGTTCAGATAACGTATCCATCTTTTGCCAAAAAACAGGCTGATGATCAGTGAAGTGATCACCGCCATGGCCGCCCTGAACGACAAATACTGGAACACGCCTGCTCCGGGCAGGTTATACGCTTCATCAAGATATTTGAACAAATAATAAAGCATCCGTTATGTTGTTTCTAAATATTTCGTTAAAATTTCCCGGTCATCGAAGTGATATTTTACTCCTTTGATCTCCTGGTATTTTTCATGGCCTTTCCCGGCAACCAATATCAGATCGCCTGAACGGGCGAGATTCACAGCAGTTTTAATGGCTTCTTCACGGTTAACGATGATCATCGTTTTCCCGCGTCTGGCCGGGTCAATACCTTGTCGCATCTCTTCGATGATCTTTTCCGGATTTTCGGAACGCGGATTGTCGGAAGTAAGGATCACGCGGTCGCTTAACCTTGAAACGATAAAAGCCATCTTCGGCCTTTTCTCTTTGTCACGGTCGCCTCCGGCACCTACAACGGTGATCAGTTGCTCATTTTTCGTCCTAAGTTTGTTAATGGTTTCCAGCACATTTTTCAGCGCATCGGGCGTGTGGGCGTAATCAATAATTCCAGTAATATTACCCCTTGACCTGACAATGTCAAAACGCCCCTCGGCTCCTTTGGCTTTACTCAGTGAAACCAAAACTTCGGTTTTATCCTGTCCCAGCAAACGCGCTGTGGCATAAGCTGCCAGCAGGTTGTAAGCATTAAATTCTCCCGGCAACAGAGCGCTGAACTCTTCGCCGTCCACGATCATTACAAGCCCGTCAAAATGGTTCTCGATCACCTTGCCCTTGAAATCAGCCATGGTTTTGAGTCCGTAAGTATATTTTTTTGCTTTTGTGTTTTGCAGCATGACCCTGCCGTTACGGTCGTCTGTATTGGTAAGGGCAAAAGCCTTTTCATGCAGTTCATTAAATAATTTCTTTTTGACTTCAAGATATTCTTTGAAAGTCTTGTGGTAGTCCAAGTGATCGTGCGTGATGTTCGTGAAAACGACACCGGTAAACTGTAATCCGGCGATCCGGTTTTGTTCAATGGCGTGAGAGCTGACTTCCATAAAAACAAATTCACATCCCTCGTTTGCCATTTGTTTTAACAGTTGATTGATCTTTAAAGAATCAGGGGTAGTATGTGTGGCCGGAACAATTGTTTCATGAACTTTGTTCAATACGGTGGAAAGCATTCCCGTTTTGTATCCCAAATCAACAAACAGGTCGTAAAGTAAAGTGACGGTAGTGGTTTTTCCGTTGGTACCCGTAACACCGATCAGTTTAAGTGACCGGGAAGGATGGTCATAAAAAGCGGAAGCCATTTTCCCGAGCGCTTCGGCAGAATTTCCGACTTTGATATAAGTAATATCAGGAGAAAGTTTTTCGGGAAAATGTTCGCAAACGACAACAGCACAGCCGTTGTTTTCGGCCTGATGGATATAGTCGTGGCCGTCAACCTGCGTTCCCGGTACAGCTACAAAAACATCTCCACTGCCAACCCTCCGCGAGTCAAAAGTAATGTTGTTGACCTCCTGATTGGGATTGCCTGAGATCTCCATCACTTTTACATCAATCAGTATGTCGTCCAGTTTCTTCAATTTCAATTCTTATTAATACACAGCCAGTTGAAGGTCTATCATCCGGCCTTTAGTGAGCGGGGTTCCGGGCTTAACAGATTGCAACCTGACAAACCCCCTGCCCGAGATACGGGTTTTCAGCCCTTTGTTTTCAAGCAGGAAAACCGCATCTTTTGCTTTCATTCCCCGCACATCGGGAACAACATTTTTTTTAAATTCAACGTCAGCAGGCTCGATAACCACCTGTCCTTCTTCAGTATTTGCAATCGCCCAGTCTTCAGTCGTAACCAGATCAACAGCCCTGATGTTCAGTTCCGCATAAATATCTTCAAGGTCGTCGTAAGCAACCGGGTCTTCCGGCATCGGAGGCGAAGTTTCCACCCCGGCCAGTTGGTTTTCAAAATGCAACGCTATTGTCGTGGCGTAAAGCTTATCGGATATTTCTCTGAAAGCCGGCGCTGCCACACTGCCGCCGTAATATTTTCCGTTGGTAGGCCTGTTAATGGAAACGATACACGAATATTTCGGGTCATCCGCCGGGAAATAACCGACAAACGTAGCATTGTAATTTCGTCTGTATTTTCCTCCCGAAGCAATTTTGGCCGTACCTGTCTTACCTGCAACAGAATACCGGCAATGTTTAAATGCATTTTTTGCCGTGCCTTCCGAAACCACACCTTTAAGCAACGATTGTGCAATTTTTATGGTTTCGGGCGATACCACCTGCGGGTTGATCACCTCGATCCCGAATCGTTCTTTTACCTCATCACCTGTTTTGATGGCTTCCACAAAACGGGGCTTGACCATTTTACCATCGTTGGCAATGGCATTGTAAAAAGTGAGGGTCTGAAGCGGAGTCTGACGTATTTCATAGCCATAGGCCATGACTGTTAAAGTAGTACCCCACCAGTCATCGTCATCCGGGCTTTTTATCAGGGGTTTGCCTTCTCCTTTTATATCCAGGCCCAGTGGGCGGTTCAGGCCCATTTCGTAAAGCCCGTCAGTATAAACCTTTGGATTTTTACTAAATGTTCGCGTAATGACCTTCGCCATCCCCACGTTGGAAGAATGTTCAAAAACATCACGCACGGTGATCCGTCCGTTTTTGATTTTGTGAACATCCTGAACGGGAACGCCGTGAATGACGTCAAAGCCTACTCCTGTGATCACACTGTCAGTCAGTTTTACATTTCCTTTTTCAATGGCTATCAGAATATTGGAAAGTTTAAATGTGGAACCGGGCTCGATGCTGGCGCCGATAGCGTAGTTATAAGATTCTTTGTATTTGCCGTCGGTGCTGTCGTAAGTAAGGTTGGCTATGGCTTTTATTTTTCCTGTTTTCACCTCCATCACCACAGCACATCCCTGAAAGGCTTTATGGTTCAGCAACTGTCTCAACAATGCATTTTCGGCAATATCCTGGATGTTGACATCAATGGTGGTTTGCAGGTCAAGGCCGTCACGGGGTTCCACATCATTTTCATCATAAACAGGAACCCAGTCACCGTGATTGATCCGGCGTTTTACCTGTTGTCCGTTTTTTCCACTTAATATATCGGAATAGGCACCTTCAAGACCCACCAGGTATTTTTTGTTTCCGCTTTCAAAACCTATGGTCCTGGCCGCAAGTTCCTTGAAAGGAAGCTCCCGGCGGGGTGTCTGGTTTACGATCAACCCTCCTGCATTTCTGCCCCGGTTGAAAATGGGCAGTTTTCTTAATTCTTTCAGTTGACTATAAGTTATCTTGCTGCCCAGCCATACATAACGCCTGCCATTTTTCCGGTTTTTCACCAGAATGGATTTGTATTGCCGTTTTGTTTTCTGTCCGATCACGCGGGCAAGCCCGGCTGCCAGTGCATCCACATTTTGATTAAAGAGTGCATCCGGGATATTGGGTGAAGCCACATCCATCCTGATCTCAAATACAGGTACCGAAGTTGCCAGCAGGTTCCCGTTATCATCCAGAATATTGCCCCGGTTGGCCTCGATGGTAAAAATTCTCAGTTCCTGGGTTTTTGCCAGTGCGCGGAGTTCATCCCCTTCTTTTACCTGGATGTAAATGATCTTGCCAACAATAAGCAGTGCAAACAACAATACGAAAAAGTAGACAAG
Source organism: uncultured Lentimicrobiaceae bacterium (assembly GCA_964567945.1). Classification (GTDB taxonomy): domain Bacteria; phylum Bacteroidota; class Bacteroidia; order Bacteroidales; family F082; genus JAADID01. Next base: position 12,619 of record CAZMOS010000021.1, on the reverse strand, counting down.
ATATACCCGCCACAAAATGTCTTTTTTGATATTTTTCAACTCTATGCTACTCATCTTTTGTATCCTGAACTGCCTTAATGGTTTTGACCGGTTCGGTGCTTTCTTTAATTCCTCTTGATTCTAATTTGGTAGCCAGTTTAGATTGTTTGCTGAGTTCTCCAAGTTTTGATTTTGTGGTAATAAACTCGTAACGGGTTTCTTTGAGTTCTTTGGTAAGCCGGTTAATTTCTCTTATTTTGTTTTCAGCCAGATAATTGTTTGCTATATAGAAAAATGCCAGTGATGCCACAAACACAAGGAAAGGGAAAAACCGGAATGTACCGGTACCGATGATCTCCCCACCCAGGATTTTTTTCAGTGCCGCACCCACTTTTTTCCGTCGTGCCCCGGAATATTTCGGTCCGGACGAATTTGTTTTTTTCCTTATGTTCTTACTTTGTGTCATTATATTTTTTCTGCGATACGCAGTTTTGCACTGCGTGCACGGTTATTTGATTTGATTTCTTCCTCACCGGGAACAACAGGTTTCCCTGTCAATACTTTAAATATCAGTTTCGGATTTCCGTAAAAATCTTTTTCCACCTTTCCCTCAAGGTTTCCCGATCTCATAAAATTCTTTACCAGACGGTCTTCCAGGGAATGGTAGGCGATAACCACCAGCCGTCCCCCTTGTTTCAGCACATCCGGCGTCTGAAGTAAAAATTCCTCCAGCGCCCCCAACTCATCATTCACCTCGATCCGCAACGCCTGGAAAACTTTGGCCATGGATTTGTTGAATTTGGCCGGTGGAAAACAGGACCGAACAGCTTCTGCCAGTTGAACTGTGGTTCTGATCTTTTTCGTTTCCCGTGCCCGGATGATGCCGCGGGAAACACAACCGCTGTTTTTAATTTCCCCGAATTTTTTAAACAACCTTGTCAGATCGCGCTCATCATATTCATTTACTATATCAGCAGCAGTCAGTTCCTGGTCCCTGTCCATTCGCATATCAAGGGGTGCATCAAAACGGGAAGAGAATCCCCTGTCAGCAACATCTATCTGGTGCGAAGAAATGCCAAGGTCAGCCAGAATACCGTCCACGGGTAAAGCATCATGAAAACGCAGAAAGTTTTTCAGAAAACGGAAGTTGGATTTGATGAGGACAAACCGGTCGTCATCGGGGACATTCTGAAGCACATCACTGTCCTGGTCAAAAGCGAAAAGACGGCCGTTTTCCAGTTGGCGAAGGATCTCCCGTGAGTGGCCGCCGCCGCCGAAAGTGGCATCCACATAAGTACCTTCAGGCTTAACATAAAGCCCCTCAATACTTTCGTTGAGCATAACCGGTATGTGATACATCTGCTTATTGATCGGTTTCCAAATCACCCATTACATCTTCGGCCAGGCTGGCGAAGTCATCAGGATCGTAGTCAACGGCCTTTTCATACGACTCTTTGTCCCAGATCTCAATTCTGTTGACTACCGAGGTTAACACGATCTCTTTTGTGATTCCGCCATATTTCAACAGGTCCCGTGGGATCAGCAACCTGCCCGAACCATCCAACTCAACCGGTTTAACACCGGCCATAAACTTGGTTACAAATTCCGCATTCTTCTTTTTGAACATATTCAGCCGGCTTACCATTTGCGATTCTTCACGCCATCGGGATAACGGGTAGAGTTCAAGACACTTTTTAAAAATGCTTCGTTTTATCACGAATCCCTGCTTAATTTCCCCGCCCATCTGGTTCTTGAATGCCACGGGAAACATAAGCCGTCCCTTGGTATCCACTTTGCATTCGTATGTACCTAATATGTTAAGCATTTAAAAACACGGAATTATGGCGTAAATATATAAACATTTTTTCCACAAATTAACATTTTTTACCACCTTTTACCACATTGTTAACAAAATGTTGCATTTTTAGCTTGTTTTTTCGACAAAATCATTACGTAAAAAATTGAGAAACAACAGGTATTTATTTTTCGACACGGTGGCAGAAACTTATTAACATTAAAATATTTTTGAATTTGTTGATAAGCGGGGTATGGTTTTTTAAATGCTGGATGTCAATAGGTTGGTGGGGTTATGTCGTTGATGGGGACACCAAACGGGGGCAGAATATTGGGTAAAAGAAGCCGGGGATGGGGACACTAACTGCTGAGGCAGTTTTCCATTGAAGATTTGAATTTCCCGTACCGGCGGCTTCAGCCGCCGGCCTTTTCTGAAATTTGAAAATTAATTTGATTCACCAGAGATCGTGGTTGACATAATTGAATTTTTCGCCCGCCAATGAATTGGCGGGTTGGGATTTTCAATCGTCCCTCCGGGACTTGGGGGCGTCCCGGAGGGACGACCGAATCCAGGTCGGTGAATTCATTCTCCGGCTTTTTTTCCATTTTCCGACATCAAAAAAAGATTACATGAAGACACCGGTAACGATGCAAAGAACGGCTTTGGTAAAATCAGGGGGTAACGTAATGGAGTTGTGCCGGGCTCCAGTCCTGCCGGCACACAGGGCTTGGCTGGAAGACTGGTGCCGGTTGGGGAGTTGACCTTTTGGGTCGAAGCAGGCCGGTGCGGCGGGGACCCGAAAGGTCGAAGAAAAACAGCAAGATTATATAATGTCAGTCTATAAAAGCCCGAAAATGTTGAAAATCAAAATATACCGACATTATAGACAGGCACCAGTCCTGCCGGCACGCATGGCCAGGCTGGAAGACTGGCGCCGGTTGAGC
>CAZMOS010000021.1:0-9801 GCA_964567945.1 uncultured Lentimicrobiaceae bacterium | reverse complement strand
GGCACCAGTCCTGCCGGCACGCATGGCCAGGCTGGAAGACTGGCGCCGGTTGAGCCGGCTGTGAAATTATTCAAATATCCTATAAATATTTTTCCAGTTAATCACCTCTATTTCATTGGTCCGCTTTTGCTCTTGTTCGCCTGAATAAACCAAATATGACTTTTTATTTCCGGTTAATTTTTGCCAATAAATAAGGTTTTTTAAAAAACTGTTTTGCAGGGTCTTGCCTGATTTAATTTCAACCGGAATACTATGTCCGGCTTTTTCGATAATCAAATCAATTTCTCTTCCGGTTTTATCCCTCCAGTAAAACAAACCGGGTTTTTCGGACAGGGCACTTACATTTTTTACAAATTCCGATACTGCCATAGTTTCAAAAACAGCTCCTTTTAAAGGATGTAACTGCAAAACTTCACGGGAAGTAATACCCAACAACGAGCAAACTATTCCCGGATCATAAAAATATAATTTAGGCCTTTTGACAATGACCTTATTATAATTTTTGTGATACGATTTCAATAAAAAAATCAGAAAACTTTGTTCGAGTACCGAGATCCAGGACTGAACGGTTTTCAAATCCATCCCAAGCTCCACAGAAATTGCATTGTAATTCAGTTCCTGCGCAGTTCTTCCGGCAAGCAGGCGAATAAACTTCTCAAAGTGGATCAGGTTTGAAATGTTTTTCAACTGGCGTACGTCTCTTTCAATGTAACTTTTAATGTAATTCGGATACCAGAATGAATATGGAATATGCTGATCATAAACAGGAGGGTAAAAGCCGTTTAATAAATAATCCTGTTCATCTAACCCGGTAACCGTATCTTTAATTTCCCTGTAACTAAAAGGATATAATTCAAGGTAAGCCACTCTTCCGGCCAGCGATTGCGAAATGTTTTTGTTCAAAAGAAAGTTGTTTGACCCCGTTAAAATAAACTTTCCTGTTTTTTTATCATCATCAACATTCTCCTGAATATAGGAGAACAGAGACGGTGCTTTTTGTGCTTCATCAATAACAACTCCGTCAGGGTATTGCCCCAAAAAGCCCACGGGGTCATCTATGGCGAATGTCAGGTTTACCGGGATCTCCAGATTAACATAAGGTTTATCCGGAAATACTTCTTTTACCAATGTTGTTTTGCCCGATTGGCGCGGTCCGATGACTGCAACAACTTTAAAATATCCGGCCAGGTCTTTTAATAATTCCGATGATGCCCGTTCAATCATATTTGCAAATATAGGAAAATTATGGAATCATATTCCATATTTTTCCACTTTTTGAAAATTCAAACTTTTTAATTCCGGCAATTTATCGCCCGCCAATGAATTGGCGGGCTGGGAGTTTCGATTGTCCCTTCGGGACTTGGGTCGTCTCGTTTTGAACGAGACGACCGAATCCAGGCCGGTGAATTCATTCTCCGGCTTTACATTTCCCCAGAGATTGCAGGAAGGCAATGGAAAAGGTGCAGAGAACGGCTTTGGCACAAATCAGGGAGAAACGAAATGGAGTTGCAACTTGCACCAGTCCTGCCGGCACACAGGGCTTGGCTGGAAGACTGGTGCCGGTTGGGGAAGTTACATTCGTTTAATTCGTGCAATTCGCGGACAAAAAAAGACATTTGCAGATTTGAAGTATAAAAACACTCTTCCAGGTACGCTGTAGGCGAACTCTGGAAGGTGTTAGTGGCTCTGATGGATGTTCTATTCATTCATCAAAGACTCTTCTTCCGAAAGCAACGAAAACTTACTATTTTTGCTGTATGTCTGACAAACAATACACAGAAGAGGAAAAGCAAAAAGCCTTGGAAGCAGGAGTTGCTTTGATTGACATTGATAAAGTTATTGAAAACAAGAGCCCCACATTTAAAAAAATGTTGCCGGGTTTTATTACCGGCCTGATGAAACGCATCATCCGTCAGGAGTTTCTGAACACATTGCTGATCCGGCACGGACATCTCTACGGTACCGAATTTATTGATGCGGTACTAAAAGACATGAACACCAAACTGGATGTTGCGGGGCTGGACAATATTCCGGAAAAAGGCAGGTGTATTGTGGCATCAAACCACCCGCTGGGCGGCCTGGACGGCATGGCGCTGATGCTGGCTGTCAGTAAAAAAAGAAAGGACATTGTCTTCCCCGTCAACGACCTGCTGATGAATGTCAAGAATCTCGAGCCTCTTTTTATCCCTATCAACAAGCTGGGCAGCAACACCGAAAACATCCGGATTATCAACGAAACTTTTGCCTCCGGTAAACTAATCTGTTATTTTCCTTTCGGGCTTGTTTCAAGAAAAAAAGGCGGAGTGATCAAAGACCTGGAATGGAAACCTACCTTTATAACTAAAGCCAAACGGTTCAAACGGGACATCATTCCCACATTCATAACCGGCAGGAATACAAATCATTTTTACAGTATTGCCAATATCCGTAAACGACTGCATATCAAAATGAACTTCGAAATGATGCTGTTGCCAGACGAAATGGCACGACAAAAAAACAAAACGATCAAAATAACGTTTGGCCAAAAGGTTCCTTATCCGTTTTTCGACAAAAGGCATACAACTATCGAATGGGCCGAATTGATGAGAAAATACATTTATACACTGGACAGTGAAGATGCCGAACCCTTTGAAACATGGGTTGAAAAAAGCAAACCCTGACCGGACATCGGGGAATTGCAGACGGATATCGCGCTCGGGAACCTCATTATGCAACATTTGATGGACAGGATTGCTTATCATGGTAATGGAAATAAGCTTTAATGACAAAAACACTAAATGTCTATCTTTGTCTTATGTTTTTTCAAAAACCGATTACGAAATGGAAACAATCATTAACCCGGTAGATAAATCCCTGTTAAAAAAAGAACTGAATAAGGATACATTTCTTCGGGATACTAACAACGGACACAATGAAATTTACGTAATTACCGATCAGAGCGCTCCCAATGCGATGCGCGAGATCGGCCGTTTGCGGGAGATCACTTTCCGCGATGCAGGCGGTGGTACCGGAAAAGCACTCGATCTGGATGAATACGACAGAGGAGATCATTGTTTCAAGCAGATGGTTTTGTGGGATCCGGATGAAGAAGAGATAATCGGCGGTTACAGATACATCCACGGAAAGGACCTTGAAATATCGGAAGGCAATAAGGTTCATTCTCCCACTGGCGCTCTTTTCAGGTATTCAAAAAAATTCATTGACGAATATCTCCCCTTTACCATAGAGTTGGGTCGTTCTTTTGTACAGCCGTTATACCAGCCCAATTATGATCTCCGCAGGGGGATGTATGCGCTTGACAATTTATGGGACGGTATTGCCGCTTTGCTGGTAGAAAATCCCAATACGAAATATCTTTTTGGGAAAGTGACCATGTATCCCGATTTCGACCGTTTTGCAAGAGATCTAATTCTGTTTTTCATGCACAAATATTTTCCCGATCCCGACAACCTCATTTATCCCATCGAACCCCTTGAACTTACTACCAGCGAAAAAATCCTGAACAATATTTTCACAGGCTACAATTACAAAGAAGATTACAAAATACTGGTCAACAAGGTGCGAAAACTGGGAGAAAATATCCCTCCATTATTCAATGCTTACATGAACCTTTCGGCTACTATGAAAACCTTCGGCACGGCGTTGAATACTCATTTCGGTTACGTTGAAGAAACAGGTATTCTGGTTACGGTTGAAGACATTTACGATATTAAAAAGGAGCGCCATTTTTTGAGTTACAACAAAGAGTCAGCCAAAAAAAGGAAGCATCAGGACGAAAAAGACGAAGATTAAAACAATGAACATTCAACATGCCGAGTACATTACCAGTTCGGTAAAAATCAACCAGTGTCCTGCGCCCGACAAGCCGGAATATGCTTTCATCGGCCGGTCGAACGTCGGGAAATCCTCAGTGATCAACATGCTGACGGGCAGGCGGAAACTGGCCAAAGTGTCGGGGAGTCCAGGAAAAACCATTACCATCAATCATTTCCTCATCGACAAGTCCTGGTACTTGGTTGACCTCCCGGGTTACGGGTACGCAAAACGTTCCAAATCCGAAAGGACGAAGTGGGATAAGATGATCAGGAATTATATTTTAAAACGACCTAACCTGCTCACATTGTTTTTGCTGATTGACCTCAGACATGAACCTCAATCCAACGATTTGGAATTTATGGGGTGGCTCGCCGTTTCACAAATACCGTTCACTGTGCTCTTTACAAAATCGGATAAGCTGACACTGCGTGAAAAAGACACAAACCTCAACAGATACAAAAAAGTACTTGAAAAAGACTGGGAACAACTACCCAACTACTTTGTAACTTCCGCTAAAAAAGGGCTCGGAAAGGATGAAATCCTGGATTATATAGAATCCACGAATAAAATATTCACGAAAACAGACCAATGATCCGCTGCAAAAACTATTGGGTTATTCAATCACGATCATCAACTGGTCTTTATGCACACGCTGATTTTTTTTAACATGCACAGCTTTCACTTTTCCCGTAACAGGTGATCTGACAATATTTTGCATCTTCATCGCCTCAAGGATCAACAGCTTATCCCCTTCATTTACCTTTCTTCCTTTCCGGGTATAAACCTTTAAAATCATACCGGGAATGAATGCTTTTATCAATCCCGGATTTGCCGGTTCATATTTTTTTCGGTTTCTGAACTTTTTGGTAAGGTGGGTTTTGTACACCTCATCATCCAGCATCAGGAATTCAAATGGTTTTATATTTTCCTCAGGCATATCAATTCAGTTTTTAAAATGGTGGAACACCATGTTTTTTTTCAGGCATTCTTACGGTCTTTTCTTCCGATATCTGTAAAGCGTGAAGAAGCATATTTCTTGTCTCTTCGGGTTCAATAACGGCATCAATGTATCCGTAAGCAGCCGCCACATAAGGATTGGCGAATTTGGCCTTGTATTCTTCTACTTTTTGCCGGCGTACCTCATCGGGGTTATCAGCGGCAGCGATTTCTTTACGGAACACAATATTGGCTGCACCTTCCGGGCCCATAACGGCTATTTCGGCCAGCGGCCAGGCAAATACAAAATCAGCCCGTAAATGATGAGAACACATAGCAATGTAGCCGCCGCCGTATGCTTTTCTTAAAATGATGGTGATCTTTGGAACTGTGGCCTCCGAGTAAGCATACAACACTTTGGCACCGTGCCTGATCACACCTGCATATTCCTGGTCAACGCCCGGCAGATAGCCCGGCAAGTCAACCAGTGTGACCAACGGAACATTAAAAGCATCGCAGAACCGGATAAACCGGGCAGCTTTATCGGATGAGTCAACGTCCAGCACACCGGCAAGCACCATGGGCTGATTGGCTACAATGCCCACAGTTTGTCCGTTGAGACGTGAAAAACCGACCACAATATTCTGTGCAAACAACTCCTGTACTTCGAGAAACTCGGAATCATCAACCAAAGCCTTGATCACATCCCTCACATCGTAAGGCTCTTTGGGTTCGTCGGGGACGATGTCTTCAAGTTTGTAGGCTTTTGATTTTGGCTCTTTTGCCGGAAACGGTTGTGCTTTGCGGGTGTTATTCCATGGGATATAGGTTATCAGTTCTTTGATCTGGTCAAAACATTGCTGTTCGCTTTCGGCAAAAAAGTGCGCATTACCTGTGGTTTCGCAATGTACACGTGCTCCGCCCAGCTCTTCCATTGATATTTCTTCGCCGATCACCGTTTTGATTACCTCGGGACCGGTGATAAACATTTTTGATATCTTATCTACCACAAAAACGAAATCCGTCAACGCGGGTGAATAAACCGCGCCGCCGGCACAAGGGCCGAGGATAACGGAAATCTGCGGAATCACACCTGATGCCAGGGTGTTGCGGAAGAATATCTCTCCATATCCTGCGAGAGAGTTCACCCCTTCCTGGATCCGGGCACCGCCTGAATCGTTAATACCGATCAACGGGACTTTCAGTTTCATGGCATGGTCCATGATCTTTGTGACCTTCTTGGCATGCATCCAGCCCAGCGAACCTCCGGCTACGGTAAAATCCTGTGCATAAATACAAACCGGGTGTTCATAAATTGTACCTGTGCCTGTGATCACACCATCGCCCGGAAGGTACTTTTTATCCATATCAAAATCTTTGGCGGCATGTTCGACAAACAAGTCATATTCGTGGAAAGAACCCGGGTCAAGCAATGCAAGGATACGCTCACGAGCTGTGAGTTTTCCGGTTGCTTTTTGTTTTTCAATGGCTTTTTCGCCGCCCCCTTTTAGTGCGTTACGCATACGCTGACGGAGGTCGGACGACTTTTCTTTGAGGCCCATATTTTTATCAGTTGGTTTCCAAAAAAAAAGGATAAGCTTTAATCCTCCTGCCTCTTCAGGCCGGGATTACTTATCTCCATGTATCACAAAGGTAATCCAAAATACATGAAAAGCAAGCATTTTTTCTTATAAAATGATTTATAAAATTAATCTTATCTTTGGGAACAGATAGCCAATTTGCTGAATATGAATATAGAAGAGCTCCGGTTATATTGCCTTTCAAAACCCGAAACCACAGAAAGTTTTCCGTTTGATGAAACGACACTGGTTTTTAAAGTTTGCGGGAAGATGTTTGCGCTGTTGGACCTGGAAGGGCCGCTGAACATCAACCTGAAATGCGACCCTGAAAAGGCCGTGGAACTGCGGGAACATTATCCTTCCGTTTTGCCCGGATACCACATGAATAAACGCTATTGGAACACGGTGATCGTGGATGATACGATAGACGACCATCTGCTCAAGGAATGGATAGACCATTCTTACGATGAGGTGGTGAAGAAATTGCCGAAACGGGACAGGGAGAAATTGATAAACCAAAGTAAGTTTTAGCCATCCGATTACAAATGAGAAAAATAAAAACACTAATTTCGATCAATAAAAAAGATATCCCATGAAAAGATCAGTTCTCTTTCTTATTGTGCTGACAGTAATCATATTGTATTCCTGTTCGCGGGGAAAACCGCTGTCAAAGCCAAATGTCCTGTTCATTCCTGTTGATGATCTGCGGACTGATCTGGGCTGTTACGGTGATAATGTGGCAATTACGCCAAATATTGACAAGCTGGCCGGTCAGGGGGTGGTTTTCACCCGCACCTACTGCCAGCAGGCGGTGTGCAACCCTTCGCGGGTGAGTCTGCTCACGGGCCTGCGTCCCGACACGCTCAGGGTCTGGGATTTGAGAACACAATTCCGGCACAATCTGCCCGATGTGGTCACACTTCCGCAATATTTTAAAAACAACGGTTATTACGTCTGGGGTATCGGTAAAATATTTCACAACATTTTCCCTGATACTATTTCGTGGACGGAAAAACCACATATTGACGGTTTTCCTTTTGACCCGGATGCCGTTTACCTCACTAAGAAAAACCTGATAAAGGTGGAAGAAAAAAAACAACAATACATCAAAAAAGGCATCAACCGCATTGACCAGTTGGGGCACTGGTATATAAAAACCGTCGCCACCGAAATTGCCGATGTGCCCGATGATGCCTATTTTGACGGGGCACAAACTACGGTTGCCCTGAAAAAGATGAAAGAGCTTGCCCGCCGCGATCAGCCCTTTTTCATGGCCGTAGGTTATTATCGTCCGCACCTGCCTTTTAACGCGCCCAAAAAATACTGGGACTTATACGAACGGCAGGCCCTCCCGCTGGCTGAAAACCGGTTTTTGCCGGTCAACAGTCCCGTTTATGCCATGAACCGGGGCAGGGAGCTACGGGGTTATGAAGATTTCAGGGACCTGCCTTATCCGGAGGAAGGTACCCTGGAGAAAGAAAGGCAGCGGCTGCTGAAGCATGGTTATTATGCCAGTGTATCCTATATTGATGCGCAGATAGGCAGATTGATCGAAGGACTGAAAAAACTGGGGCTTTACGAAAATACCATCGTCGTCATCTGGGGCGACCATGGCTGGAAACTGGGAGAACACAATGCCTGGTGTAAACAGACCAATTACGAAACCGACACCCGTGTGCCGATGATCTTTGCCGGGGCAAAAGTGAAGGCAAAAGGCATGTCTTCGGACGCATTGACAGAGTTTGTGGATATCTACCCCACTCTGTGCGAACTGGCGGGTCTAGAGGTTCCTGTTCATTTGCAGGGTGTCAGCGCCGCCCCGCTGCTGGAAAAACCTGACATGCTATGGAAAACGGCTGCATTCAGCCAGTTCCTGCAGGGGCGATTCGGGCCAATGCCTGAAGGACATCAGGGAAAGGAGTACATGGGTTATGCCATCCGCACTGACCGCTACAGGTATGTGGAATGGTATGCATGGGACAAAGCCACCGGCAGCAGAGGGCCCCTAACAGCCAGGGAATTGTATGATCACCATCTGGATCCGGAAGAAAATACCAACATCGCCGGGTTAAGCGAAAATGCGGACATTGTTGCATCCTTATCGGAACAATTGAACAAGGGCTGGCGGGCTGTTTTGCCGGAGTGACAGGATATTTTTTTTCCGGCTTTTTGCAAAAAGCATTCCGGATGGTTCGGCGACTGAAGTCACCGGTACAGTTTGAGTATGTTTCTTTTGTACCCGTTACAAGCGGGCGTGAAATAATTAAAATTCTATCCTTTTTGTTAATACCATGTTAAATAGCCCTCGTTGTTGTTAAATAAAGGTTAAACAAATGCCGGTGTGATCAATTGTAATTACTTTGGCCTCATTCAATTAAATATTTTCTAATTAAAACATTATCTAATGAAGCGTTTTACAATACTAATTACAGCCCTGCTGGGCTTTGCTGCATTTACTTTTGCACAAACTGACTACACGATGTTTGACAACACGTACCTGACGGTAAAATCGGACAAATACAAAGAGTTTAACAAAGCCATGAGTGAACACAACAAGAAATTTCACAGTGGCGACGGGTCCCGCTACGCCGATGTATGGTGGATCAATTCAGGCACCAATGCCGGTTCATACGTCTGGTCCATGGGCCCGGTTACCTATACCGATATGGATTCATTCGACGATTCAAATCAGGAACACCTGAATGACTGGTTATACAATGTTATGCCCACAATTCAATCCATCGGTGAATCCAATACCTGGAAACGAAAAGATAAATTGTCTTATGATCTTGATGAGAAAAATTTTAACAAATTGAATATTACCTTCTATGATATCGAGTCCTGGCAGGGTTACCGGTTTAAGAAAATTCTGGAATTGGTTAAAAAGGTATATGAGACCAAAAAATATGAACACACATTTTCCGTTTATTATCCTGAAAACGGCATGGATAACGGAAGAGACGTAGCCATCGTTTGGGGATTTAACAAATGGGCATCCTTTGATGAAGATCCGAAATTCAAAAAGGATTTTGAAGAAATAAACGGAGAGGGCTCATGGACCAACTTAATGGATGAATTCAAAGCCACGGTAAAAGGAAGCACCAGTGAGATTTGGATGCTTATTCCCGAATTAAGCGGCAACACCGAGTAAACTTTTTTAAATACATGTAGCGATAAAACCGTCTTAAAATAACTTTTAGGACGGTTTTTTTAAAGTAAGGTTATCATTAACCAAAGTCAGTTAACAATAAACCTGGCTTTTTGCAAAATCTGATTTGAAGAGGTTAATACAGCGAAATACATTCCGCTTTTCCAGTCAGAAACATCAAAGGTAACCTGCTTTTTATTTTTAGAAATCATTATTTTTTCTATTTCTCTTCCAAATGCATCATAAATTTTTAACTCATAGTCCCATGTCTCAACAAGAGAGTTTACACTGACTATTAATAAAGATGATGCTGGATTTGGA
>CAZMOS010000020.1:0-36697 GCA_964567945.1 uncultured Lentimicrobiaceae bacterium | reverse complement strand
AAATATTGCTCATCAGTTGTTGCCGGTTAATGGTATTCTAATGAATAAACTGGTTAAATATATTGTTATTTATTAACTGAAATTTTACACTTGATAAAAAACTATATACCTGGAAAACATTCTGTTTAACACAAGAAAAAACTTTGCGGTTCTTCGCGGCTTCTTTGCGGTTCTTCGCGAAATAGCTGTTACGCAAAGTTGCACAAAGAAAACGCAAAGTTACGCCAAGTTGGTTTTAATCAAGAACAGAAACTCCAAGACTTTGATATTGAATAATCAGTCCAATACAAATTAAACATTATTCAGTTTTTTCTTTTTTCCCATCCACAACGAAACTTTCATGATCAGATACGAAACGAGCCATGTGGCCAAACCCATGATCAGGGCAAAAACGATGGCGCCTGTGATATACTGGAGAATGCTGTATCCCAGCTCATCCAGCGTAGCATAAAAATTCCCTGCCATCACCTGTGTTTTCAGGTTTTTCAGGGTTTCCACGCTCAATTCTTCATAATGATTCATCACCAGCCCCCCCGTTTTGTAACTAAAAAACACAATAAAAGGGATCATCGGGGGAATGCTGATGTTGGAAGCTGCCAGTACGATGATCTTATTGAGCCGCATAAAATGCGCCAGGAAAGCCGCCGTCAGCATCTGAAATCCCCATATAGGGACAATGCCCATAAACACCCCGAAACCCAGTGCCGAAGATACTTTCAGCGGGCTTTCGTTGTGTGCCTGAACCTGTTCTTTCACTATCGTCGAGAACTTGTTTCCCGTCAGATAAAGCACAGCATTCCGGGGGATTATGTATAAAACGGTGATCAGTACCAGAACGGTGTTCAGCACACTGATACGTCCGAAATCGGGCAAAGGCCTGAAATGAGTTACCCGCTCTTTTTCTTCCGGGTAAAAAACCCTCACGGGAACCGGGACGATTTTTATTCCGCTCCATGCCGAACGGACAAGCACTTCTACCTCAAATTCGTATTTGGTTGTGAAAAATTTTGTCTTTTCATAAAGCCGTATGGGATAAAGGCGGTATCCCGACTGGGTGTCTGGGAGTTTTTGTCCCGTTTCAACCCAAAACCAGAAGTTGGAAAACTTGTTGGCAAAAGTGTTTTTTGCCGGCATACCCTCAATTTCTATGTTCCGGGAGCCAATGATCAGGGCACCGGGCTCTTCTTTCAGTTTTTCGGCAAACACCGGCAGGTCGGAGGCATAATGTTGCGCGTCAGCGTCAATGGTGACTGCATAATCAAACCCTTTTTCCAGCGCCCTTTGAAATCCCCGGCAGATGGCATATCCTTTGCCCCTGTTCTTTTTGTAACTGACCACGTCAATGTTTTCCAGGTTTTGAAGCGCAGTTTTCGTATTGTCCGTCGAGCCGTCATCCACCACGATTATGTCAGGGCAATACTCCTGCACATCCCGGATAACCGAAAGAATGGTTTTTCCGTTGTTGTATGTGGGAATGATCACGCATACATTGAAACTTTCGAAAATGTTTTTATGTTTTGCAGCTTTGCCCATCCGGCTTTTCAGGTAAACTGCAAAAATACCTTTATTTGCGTTACTTTTTTTTCGATCTCACCATTGTTTGTGTCCCCGCTGTCACCTCCGGCAAGCCTGCCCGACTGATATCGTTCAGGCGGGATAAGACCAAGAAATTTCCCCGTTTCGAACCGGAGAACTTGGTATTGGTTTTATTTCTTATCCCGGTGATGGTATTCTTCCATTTGGTCGCGCATCCATTGCTGGGCAAGGTCAGTCATCCTCTGGACCGAATCCAGGTTGACCTTTTCATCCTCTTTCCTTGGTTCTTCAGGATAGAGAGGTTCTCCAATGACCGTTTTAATAGTCAGGATATTATCAGATATTTTCCTGCCGAAAAAAGTCCTGGGTTTAAAGAGATGAACCATCGGTACGACCGGACAATTTGCATAATGAGCAAGGTAAAAGGCGCCTCTTTGAAAATGATCTATTCCCTGGTAAAGATGCCAGAGTTCTTCCTCTGGAAAAAAATGAACAATTTTTCCCTGTTTTATGGCAGTAGTTACCGGCTTGAGTATTTGCCTCAGGCCAAACACCCCGTCAGGGATTGGAAATCCTCTGAGGATACGAAACATTTTCCGGTAGTAAGGAGCTTCAAAGTTTCGTTGAACAGAAGCATACCATACCATACGTGGCCATAGAGCCATTCCTGTCAATATCGTATCGAAAATATGGCAATGGTTAGCCACTGTTATAAATCCTTTTTTACGAAGCGGTTTAAGGTTTTTGCGGCTATAAATTCGTTGTCTGTTCAGAAAATTGAAATAACCGACACCCAGCACCAGTCCAAAAGCAACATAAGCAATTGATGAACCAATGCGATATAAAAAGTCTGTTCTGATGAACTGATAATCTGGTGGTATTGTTATCGGGTAAACCGACTCCATAGGAACTTTTTGCTCGCGAACCTTGCCGGATTTCATAATGATACAGTCTTATGGTTTTATGCTTATTCTTCCGGGTTCCAATGCGATATTCTGAGACTTGCCCGGGTTGACAATTTCCCCGATAAAGGCCTCATATTCATTTACAGCCCTGTCGAAGCGGTACCAGTCGGCATCAGCAAGAACTTTTTTCTTCATTTCGGAGCTTCTTAACTCTTCTCTGTGCTCATACCAGTAATCAATTTTTTCAGCAAAGTCATCCGGATTGTCCTCTTCGAATAAAAACCTTTTATCGAGGGCAAACTGGGAAGCCGCAGAATATCTGGAATCGCTGATTAAACAGGGCAGGCCACAACCGATGGCTTCCGAAGTAGATAGACTTTCGAGTTCAACTATAGATGCATGCACGTATAAGTCAGCAGTATTCAAATATTTAAGTTTATCTTCATCGCTGATATATTCAATTAACGGTTCTATTGGAAGTTCTTTTCCTTTAGCTTTCAACTCTTCGGTCCGTTCTCCCCTTCCCGCGAGGATTAGCTGAATTTTTTCTTTATATTTTGAACGTTTGACACCTTCTATAAGCAAAGACTGCCTTTTTTCGTCAGCATGCCGTCCTATATTTATCAAAACCAGATTATCACCAAACCAGTCAGGCCTTTCATAATGTTTATGAACATATTCTTTCGGGATACCGTTTGAAATTACTTTATGGTTTGCCTTTACCCCTTCCGAAACAAGGAGCTCCGCTGCAAACTTTGATGGGCTGATGATGGTATCCACCCGGTTAAACAGAAAATATTTAAAGGAAAACCATAGTAAACGTTCCAATAATTTACTTGTTTTGCCAACTGCCGCCATAATGTTTTGCGGCTGGACATGAAAAGCCCCCACAACCGGTTTCCCCAGGCTTTTTGCGGCCTTCACCGCCCCCTTTGCCATCAGGAAAGGAAACTGAACCTGAACGATGTCGGCGTCTTTCATCGCTTTTTTAAAAACTTTATGGTCGTTCCGGCCGAAAAGAAACTTCATATTTTCCTGCGACGCCTCTGCTCCGGGCAACACAAAACCGGGAATTTTATAAAAATCGGGATCTAAAGGGTCTTCATGAATGGCACTGACGATACTTACCTTATTCCCCCTTTTTCTAAGTTCTTCAACCAGTCTTTTTGTGGCAATGGTGCCTCCATTGGCGTCATTATAAGAATCAATGGCAATGACAATATGCATAAGTCTTCAACTTAATTGTTGGGTTAATTGTTATGTGAAAACTAATATTTCATCAAAAAAAGCGCTAAAGTAAACAAATATCTTAAAGTTTTCGAAGGGCTTTCGATGCTTTGTCCTCTATATACTCATAATAATCGCTTTTGTAAAGTTTCAATGATTTCTCATAATAGGCTTTGGCCAGCTCTTTTTTTCCTGTTTCATTATAAATATTGCCCAGACTTAATGCGGCTTCCGAAGCAAAATAATAATCTTCCTCTTCGCCCAGTTCAATGACTTTCCTGAATTCGGCTATCGCTTCTTTTTTGTTTGTTCCCAAAGCATAGAAGCGTGCTTTAAGAAAATGATATTCAAGGTCGAAAGGTAGTGATGTTTTAGAATTTTCCTCGTATTGTTTTGTGGCTTTTTCATAGCTATCATAGTAGCCACCGTCAAGCGATAAACGGGCTTTAACGAGGTTTACATCCGGGATATAATCCAAGCTGGCATCATAAAGGGCTTCACGGTCACGTTCGTTCAGATCCATACCTTCTTCCCGTACAATTTCACAGTATTCGGTGTATTTCGACAGGTTGTTATTTATGAGATAGTAAAGAGCCAGTTTATAATTTATTTCTTTTATATATTCTTTCTTTTTCAGATGGCTTAAATATTCCGATAAATAATACCCGGCATCATAGTCAAGTTTTCGTAAAAGGATTTTTCCCATCAGATAATCGTAAATGATCCCGGCATAAGCATTTTCATTCATGTCTAATTGTTGCAAGGTGCTCAGTGCTTCTTCATTTTTTCCAATCCGGTAAGCGATGTTGGCTTTAAAATATTTATGGATAAAAGTTCGGGAAATGCTGCTGTCGAGTGATTTGGTAAAGTCATAAATCCTCTCCGGCGTTTTATTGATCTTTGCAGCCAGAATGATAAACAGAGCCGATTCGGCATTTATTCCTTTTATGTTTTTTTGCGACAGGTAGTTTTCATTGAGCAGTTTAAAACCGTAATCCACGTCGGTGGAAACACCAAAGAAAGAAACAACCCATTTGACAAACGGAGGAAGGGTTGACATGGCTACATTGAAAAACCCGTCCAGCTTCAGGCTTGGTTTAAAACCGGGATATTGCTGCAGATTACGGTAAACTTTCCTGTAGGCAGAGTACATTTTCATTATGCCACCATACTGGGTTCCATGAATAATTTTAAAGTAACCCAACTGGATTTCCATTTCAGAATAGCAGGCGAGGTAATAGGGTGAGTTTATATCCTTATCATCCATGATCTCCCTCTTCCTGTAATAATTTTCAACAAATGCCTCATATTCTTCATCACTTGAATTGATTGTCATTTTATATGCATCGCAGGTTTGATCAAGGTAGTATGCGTAATAATTTTCCGGGTTTATTCTAATCTCTTCTGCCAAAAGCTTTTTTGCTTCTCCAATTTTCAAATCCATCAGAAGCACCCATGCATTTTTACAATTTTCATTTACATCATAAATTGCAATGGACCTTTGGCTAAAGCTAAAGATCACTATTAAAGTTAAGATGATTTTTGTCATTTAATCCACGGATAAATTTTTGTTAAAATAGAAATTCGCTACCCGTTCAAAATAACGGGTAAAATGATTCATTTGAGACTCTTTGAAATAATCAGCAAAGATGCATGAAAAAGCTGAAATAACTTCTCGACATTATCCATTTTCACTTGTTCATTTTTTATATTTTAATGTGATTTCACGAATAACATCCGGTTTTCAGCCGATAGTCCTAAAGTTGTATTTTTGAAAACCATATTATCTGTAAAAAATAACTCAGATGCTTGTTGACAAAGACAAAATACTTGAACTCATCCCCCAGGCGCCGCCCATGGCAATGGTTGACGGTTTGATCGCCAGTGATGACCGCTCTACGTCTTCCCGGCTGATTTTGGATAAAAACAATATTTTCTGTCAGGATGGATTTTTTCACGAACCCGGGTTGGTGGAGAATATGGCCCAGACCGCTGCTTTGCGTGGAGGATTCCGGGCGTACCAAAACGGGTCAAAGCCGAAAACAGGTTTTATCGGGTCCATAAAGAATTTCTCGGTTTACCGGCTTCCGTCTGATCATGCTACTCTGCAAACCACCATCACCGTTACCAGTCAGATGAGCAATGCAATGATGATTAAGGGACAGGTATTTGCCGAGGATTTGCTGGTAGCTGAAGGGAAAATGAGCATTTTTGAGCAATAAAGTCCTGAGTTTGCCCCGAAAAGTCATATTCTTACCAACAATTCTGACATTAGCCTCAAACATCAAACTTTAAACAAACTCTAAGTGATTCCCTTAATTTCCTACGCAAAACAACCAAATTGGCGGCGAATCGAAAAAACAGGCAGTATAATACTCTAAATTTGAAGCGAACAACTGATTGTTTAATTATTTAAAAATTTAACAAAAAATGACTAATTCTTATGAACAAAAGGTAAATGACTTCATGGCGAAAGTCATTGCCAAAAATCCGTCTGAGGTTGAATTCCATCAGGCAGTGCATGAAGTAGTTGAGACCCTTATCCCTTTCATCGAAGAAAATCCGCAGTACAAAGAAGCAAAGATTCTTGAAAGAATGGTGGAACCTGAAAGAGTAATTATGTTCCGCGTTCCGTGGTTGGACGATAAAGGAGATGTTCAGATAAACCGTGGTTTTCGTATTGAAATGAACAGCGCCATCGGCCCTTACAAAGGCGGTCTGCGTTTTCACCCCACCGTTAACCTGGGGATTCTGAAATTCCTTGCTTTTGAGCAGGTATTCAAAAACTCACTGACAACTCTCCCTATGGGCGGTGGTAAAGGCGGCTCCGATTTTGACCCCAAAGGAAAATCAGACAACGAAGTGATGCGTTTCTGCCAGAGCTTTATGTCAGAACTTTTCCGTCATATCGGCTCGAACACCGACGTTCCTGCCGGTGATATCGGCGTTGGCGGCCGTGAGATCGGTTTCCTCTATGGTCAGTACAAAAGATTACGCAACGAATTTACTGGTGTTCTTACCGGTAAAGGATTGGAATGGGGTGGTTCACTGATTCGTCCCGAAGCCACCGGTTACGGTGCTGTTTATTTTGCCGAAGAAATGTTGAAAACCCGTGGCGACAGCATGAAAGGTAAAATCGTTACCATTTCAGGTTCCGGTAATGTTGCCCAATATGCAACCGAAAAAGCTACCCAGTTTGGAGCTAAAGTCGTTACACTTTCCGATTCATCAGGTTTCATTTATGATCCCGACGGGATTGACGCTGAAAAGCTGGCTTACGTTATGGAACTGAAAAACGTGAAACGTGGACGCATTAAAGAGTACGCCGAGAAATACGGTGTTGAATATCACGAAGGAAAACGCCCGTGGGGAATCAAATGTGACGTGGCCATGCCTTGCGCTACCCAGAACGAGGTAAACGAAGACGAAGCAAAAACACTGATAGCCAACGGTTGCTTCGTTGTTTCTGAAGGTGCCAACATGCCTTCGTCACCTGAAGCCATTGAGGTTTATCAAGACGCAAAGATCCTCTACGGTCTGGGTAAAGCTGCCAATGCAGGCGGTGTCGCTGTTTCAGGACTCGAGATGAGCCAGAACTCACTGCGGTTAAGCTGGACCCGCGAAGAAGTGGATGCCAAACTGCATCAGATCATGAAAGACATCCATTCCACCTGTGTTAAATACGGCAAAGAAGGCGATTACATTGATTACGTAAAAGGTGCAAACATCGGCGGTTTTGTAAAAGTTGCCGATTCGATGCTGGCGCAAGGACTCGTTTAGTTTTTTTCATCATACATCAATTGAAGCTGGCCCATACGGGTCAGCTTTTTTTATTCAATAAAATGATAATCTGCTTTATTGCAGGAACCATTATATTAAATTAATTGAAATAAGTATAAAATACTGAAACCTTTTGTTTTAGATTTGCGTTAATTATTTAGTAATTTTGAAAAAACCAAACCAAATTGATTACTGTAACTTGCGATACAATAGTGTTGGGGATCATGCAGCCCTATTTTTTCCCTTATCCCGGTTATTTCTCATTAATCAAGACAACCAACAAATGGATTGTTTTCGATACCCCTCAATATGAGATACGTTCATGGATGAACCGGAACCGGATTCTTGACCCGAATCACGACGGATGGATGTATTTTACCGTTCCGGTTAAAAAACATGCACTGAAAGTATCCCTCAACAGTATAAGGATACAAAACAGCGAAAACTGGAAAGGAAAAATAATGGGACAACTGGGTTATTACCGAAAACGGGCCCCGTACTATAAAAAAGTTATTGAGTTTTTATATAAAACATTAGAAGGTGATTTTGACAGTTTATCGGAACTAAATGTTCACACATTAAAATCAACCTGCGCTTATCTGGGAATTAATTTTAATTACGAGGTCTTTTCTCAAATGAACCTCCGGATTGAAGCGGTTCAAGAGCGCGACGAATGGGGGCTGAATATTTGTAAGGCAATGGGGATAAAAGACTACATCAATCCGCAACGCGGACAATTGTTTGTGCACAGTGAAAAATTTTTAGATAACAATATTAATCTTCGCTTCTTAAAGTTCAAATTCCCCGAATATGATCAAAAAAGAAAAGATTTCATACCGGGTTTATCTATTATTGACGCCATGATGTTCAATACCCCCGCCGAAATTAACCAGATGCTTGATGAATATGAATTGGTCAAATAAAAGTGGAAAAGTTAATTGTTGATCGAATCAACGACCTCTCAAGGTTTAAAGAAATTAAAAAAGACTGGGAGCAATTGTACGGATCGGATCCAAATTCGAACGTTTACATTTCATGGCATTGGATGTATGGTTGTTTTTCATTTCCGTCATCCGAATGGACGGTGCTTGGGGTAAAAAATACGGATACTTCATCTTATGTTGCCTTTTTGCCGATTACCTTTTATAACCACGGTGCATACGGGATATACCCCATTCGACAGATTGTCTATGGCGGAAAACCCGTTTCGGTTTATTCGGGTTTTTTATGTTCACCTGATTTTGAATTCGACGCCATCCGGAAACTGGCATTTTATCTTCAATCGGACTTAAAATGGGATATTATTCATTTTAACTGGATAAAAGACCCGCGTTTGGGAATTTTTATGCATGCTTTCCCCCATTCCGGATTTGTTGTCCGCGAAAGTAAAAGCCTCACTGCACTGATCATTTCCTTACCGGATAATTATCAAACTTATTTAAGCAGTTTCCTCCACAAAAAAATCAGGCATTCCACCAGGGCCAAAATGAAGCACCTCCTGGAAAACAAAAAATTTACCTTTCGATATGCCAACAATGAAACCGTTGACAAAGACTTTGATGCGCTTTGTGAGTTATGGGTCAACCGGTGGAAACAAAAACAGCAAATGGAATGGTATAAACATATTTTAAAATATTTTTTTGAAAATGACCTGTTGAAACTGAGTGTCATCTGGCATGAGGATACTCCCGTTTCGGCGCTTGCCTGTACGATTGACCCGGTGAATAAGTTTTACAACAGTATCATTACAAGTTATAACCCCGAATACTCAAAATTAGGACCGGGTATCGTTATATTTTCCGAGAGCATTAAAAATGCTATTGAGCAGCGTTATAAATATTACGATTTTACAGTTGGGCTGGATTCTTATAAAAGAGCTTTCGGACCCGAACAATATGAAACAAAGAACATTTCAATTATTAGAAAAAATATCAAAACCTTCTTTGCTTTAAAATTGGCCAAAGGGGCAAAAAGAACTTTAAAAAAAATAATGAAACAAAAGAGGAATTAGAACCAAAAGGTCAAAACAAGGTTGGTCCCGCTTGGGTTTACCTATCATATTGTATCGCTGTTTTCAAAATATGAAAGCGGTTTGATCACCTTATCGAAAACAAAATACTGCATCAGCACAAAATCCTGCCCGCCGTTGATCAGAGCATAAAACCTGTCGTGGTCAACAGGTACGAGGGCAATTTGCAAATCCGGGATTTTATCCTCGGTTTTCTTTTTCTCGAACATCCTTACATAAGTCGTATCGTTGTTTCTGTCAACCAGCGTCATTTCATATAACGGAGGCGAATGAACAATAGAGTCCATTGTTACGGGGTCCAAAATGTTGTTCATCCTGGTTTCATACCGCAAGTCCCTGAATGAAGTCAGAAAATTCAATAATTTCAAAGTGTCGTATCGTGTGATTTCCTGATTATCAATAAGGCGGATGAGTTTATAATTCCCCAGTGCGTCAACCACATCCACACGGAAACTATTCTCCGGATCCCGGTGAAACAACAGCTCCACACTACTGATGTCAGCCAGCTTTTTGTTAAACACTGTATGGCTTTTCCAGTCATCCGGTTCGGGAGAAAAACGGGAATAAAGAAACCCTCTGAATGAAGGGATAAAAACAATGTATGGGGTTTTCGCTCCCTCAATCAACATATATGTCCCCAGGTTATTGGGAGTGGCATCGCCAACATAGAACACTTTGGTTCGCTTTTCGTGTTTAAACAGTTTGATTTTATTGAAAAGGTTAATACGGTAAACTTCCTGATAGACTTCAACCTTTTTGGCCGTAGCTGCCATTCTTTCAACAATATTATTGTAGCTGGCCAGCGATACAGGCGCTTTGACCCTCATTTTTTTCAGTGTCTCCAGTAACATATCTATCAGCCTTTGGTTGGCTTTGAATTTTCCGTTCAGTATCCATCCGTTTTTCGTTCGTTGCAGGGTAACTTCATTCAGTTGTTTGTCGGCAATAAAGATTTTCGTTATGGAAGCCGTATCCCTGACCGAAAAATCAGAATCCTGTTTTTTCAAGGTAGAGTAATGATTTCCGGTGACAACCGCGATGGCAACGACCACCAGCACAACGACCACGATCCATATAATCCTGTTTTTTTTCATTTGGGTTTCTGTCTTTTCAGCTAACGTGTATATTTTCGTTTCTTCAGCCTGATCAAAATCATCCCTGCAATAATAACCAACAAAACGGGAGTAAGCAAATTAAATATCTCCCATTGTACCGAATATTTGTTCAATTTGGCTTTGTCAAGCAGCCGGAGCTTGAGTTCCCGAGACCGCAACGAAATAATACCGGGGCCATCGGTGAGGTAATTCACGGCATTCAGGATAAATTCCTTATTCCCGAAAGTCTGGCGTGTAAACTGGTCATAACCCAAAGGCAGCGGCTGTCCCCCGGGTATCCGGAACTGATTCCGGATAATGTCCCCGTCGCTGACCACGATCATACTTGTGGGAACGCTATGGTCCATAAACCCGATGGCTTTGTCATCGGCAATTGCGGGAGGAATCCTGTTTTTAAAATCCGACTCAAATTTTCCTTCAAGCAAAACGGCGATCATCCGGGGCGGCCCCTGATATAACCTTTCATCCGGCTTTTGCCTGATCATGGCCAGTGAGATGACTGCCGGCACGTTAATGGTTCTGGAATACGGCGAGGTTTCCAACAGCGGGGTTTTCTTTACTCCGGATACCCGTACGGTATCCATACTGCTGACGAACTGCGTTTTGATGGCATTCAGGTTACGAACAATGGGATGCTGCGACAAGGGTGTTACAACCGGAAAATAAAACCATGGGAAAAACTCGATCTGCGGCTGGTTTCCCACTTGTCCCGTTCTCACGGGAATTGGCAGTGCATTCAGATCAAGTACAAGGTTTTTGTTTACTCTTACCCCGTATTTAAACAACATGTCAGTAAGATTGATGTTGTTTTCAACGGCAACGGTGGATTCTTTCGACTGTATGCTGTCCATGCTGGTCAGAACAGGGTCAATCAGCCACAACACTTTGCCACCATGCATGATGTACTGATCAATGATGAACTTGTCTTTTTCGGAAAAAGCCGAATCGGGCTTGGCAATGATGACGGCTGCATATTTAGGCGTTATCTTGTATTCTTCATTTACTGAATCCACAAGTGAGCGGGTCATCAGCGCATTGAGCTTTTCATCAATCCGGATCCGGTCAACCCGGTAATCGGTTTTCAGGGCATCGGTAATGTCCCGGATTTCGCGTTCATTCAGTTCACCCTGGCCTTCAATGAAAGCAATAGCCGGTTTTACTTTTCCTGACAATACTTTAATAGCATGTACAAACTTGAATTCCAGGTTTTCGATGGAATTGTTCAGCACGGCTTCAGGCGGAACGTTGAGCTGAGCATCCAGCAACTCCAAAGGCATTTCCTTGTTGCGGTACGATACGATAGCTCCCGGAAAGATCACCTGTTGTTGCATTCCGTTTTTGGTCTTCACCTGCAGGTTGGTCGGATTCAGCCCTTCCTGAATAAGCAATTGATAAGTATCATTTCGCTCCTGGGGGTCTTCGCTGGCCGAAGGGTTGATAAAATCGTATTGAATGTTTTTATTGTAAGCCCTGAATTCATCAAGCAGTTCTTTGGTTTCACGGCGCAGGCGTTTGAACCCGGCGGGAAAATCACCTTCCAGATATACTTTAAAGTAAACGATGTCATCCAGGTTCTTCAAAAGTTGTTTGGTCGCCGGAGAAAGGGTATATCTTTTTTCGGAAGTAAGATCAAAACGGGTAAAAACATAAGAGCCGATCAAGTTGACAGCAGCAAGGATCACAACAACCAGAACCAGTTGGATGATGTATCTGCGTTTTATGTTTTTACTGCTTTTCTTCATTTTATTTTTATTGCCATTTGTGTCGCGCGATCATAAAATTTGTCAGATACAGAAAGAAAACGATCACGCTCAAAAAATAGATCACATCCCTTGTATCCACCACACCACGGCTGATTGAGCTGTAATGAGTGCTGATACCCAGTGATTTGATGAACAGGTCAAAATTTCCGAACCAGGACAGGTCATAAATAAATTCAAAACCCAGATAGGCCAAAATCGTGATGATTACGGCCACAATGAACGACACCACCTGGTTTTCGGCAATGGACGAAGCAAACAGGCCGATGGAAACAAAGGTGGCGGCAAGGAACAAGAGTCCTATAAATGAACCCCAGAATGCCCCGGAATCAATGTTGCCCGGCGGCCAGCCCAGTTGCCAGACCGAGAAATAATAAACCAGTGTGGGAACAATAGAAAACACGACCAGCACAAATGCTGCCAAGTATTTGGCCAAGATGATCTGCATGTCGGTCAGCGGCCGGGTGTAAAGCAATTCGATAGTACCGGTCCGTTGTTCTTCAGAAAACGAGCGCATAGTGATGGCGGGAATAAGAAACATAAAAACAAACGGAGCAAGGATAAAAAGCCCGTCCACATTGGCGTATCCGTAATCCAGGATGTTAAATTCCGTAGGCAGCACCCAAAGGAACAAACCCATCACCAGCAGAAATACCACAATGATGAGGTACCCCAGGAAGGAACTCAAAAAGGTACGTATTTCTTTTAAAAACAATGAATACATGTATGCCACTTTGGTTTAAAACGAACGCAAAAGTAATATTTTTATGTTTCACGTCACGGTGTGGTTTTTTCACACTACTCCTAAAATTTTCGGGGCAGCAGCGCTATAAATTACACTGTGTTCGTAGCCACGATAGATACCGGGGCCGCATAATTTTCCTGATCTCTCCAATCCGTTGTTTTTTTGGTTTTCAATGCAGAGACACAGGTATCCGGAAAAGTAATTTACCTGTGCCCTCTGCATTTTTTTTGTGTATTGTGTAAGTTAAAATAAGGTTTTCCGACTACTTGTATAAGTCACCTGCATTCTCACACTGTGCAATGCGTAATTACCACAAGCTTTCCCGGGAGGTGAAATACGCAAAAACCCAAACATTGATTTTGCTGATGGCCTTACAGGATACCATATTGTAAAAATGGCTTTTTCGTGAGTGTTTTTCCAACAAGGTCATCCTGAGGCAAATTGAAAGTCAAATATTGACATAAGTGTTGGTGCCGTAGGTTTTAACTGTTTGAGAATAAGAAATTAAATTGTTTATATAAATTAAAAATCAGAGATCATGAAAAACAAATTTTACATTAAACATCTGTGGATAATTGCATTGTTCATCAGTATGTATTCCCTGAATATTCAGGGGCAGATCGTAACATCTTCTGCTGAATATCCCGGCATTGTTAAATTCACTGCCAGTGAAAGTTCGGCAAACGGATTGGTTTATGAGGTGATGCCCGGACCGTCTGTCATTAACCCCGATATGAACCCAACCCCATTTTCGGATAGCATCAACATGTCAACAGGGTCGTACAGCTTATCGGTTGTGGATATTGATTCCGTTGATTCGCCTTCCTCACAGGACTCGGTTACTTCGGTAAATATCCTGTTTACCGGAAATGACGGGAGGCAATATAAAATTGACAAGATCATGATCATTCACAAGCCTGAAGGTGCAGGTGATCATACTTTTTTTGGCGGCGTAGGTCTGAACAAACAGATGCATGGAAATACAGGCATCGGCACGAACCTCATGCCCAAAATGATGGCCTACATAACGCTCTGGGGACTGACAAACCTGAAAGACGCCGTAACGGATACGGTGATAGCAGCCAACCGGATCATACATCTGATGGTTGCAACAAATGTGAGGGATTCGATGAAACTGGATACCAATGTTGTTGTTGACCGTTCCGATTACAATATTAAAAATGCGCACACACATGTTATTCTTCCCCCGTTGAATATGGCCGGTGAGATGGACCCGATACCGGGTACCGACCACGGCTTTCTGCACATGATGTTTGAAAAGCCCTTGCTGACGGGTGCCGATAAAGACTGGACACTTGTCTATGAAGTGTTGCCGGGGCCGGCAGTCATGAACCCCATGATGAACCCTACGCCTTTTTCCGACCACGTAGGCATTGCAGCAGGGAGTTATTCATTGGCTTTGAATGATCTCGACCCCGAAGATTCACCCGACTCGCGGGATAGTGTAATTTATGTGAATATTAATTTTGAAAGGCCAAACGGCGATAAATTCATGATTGACAAGATCATGATCATTCACAAACCTGAAGGCGCCGGAGATCATACGTTTTTCGGCGGCATCGGATACAACAAACTCATGCACGGCAATACGGGGATCGGTACCGGACTCATGCCGAAAATGACGGCTTATGCCACTTTGTGGGGCATCACCGATTTAAAGGACGGAGAAGGTAATGTACTGGCCTCCAACAGGATCATACACATGATGGTAGCATCCAGGGTCAGAACGGATGACCTTTCGATGATTCCCAGTGCCGAGATTGATTCCAGTGACTATGACCCGGACAGAAGGGAAACTCATATCATCCTTCCGCCATTGAACATGAACGGGGATTTCGACCCTGTACCGGGTACCGGACACGGATTCCTGCATTTAATGTACGAAAAAGTATTGCTGGCGGATTCAACCGTTTCTGCCGTGGATGAATTCTCGGCAGGTGATATCCGGGCCATAGCCTACCCGAACCCTTTTAGAAGTCTTACAACAATTGAATACCGGATTGAGCATCAGGCAAATGTCAAAGTGGCCATTTATGACTCACGCGGGAGTGTTGTGAAAACACTTGTAGATAAAAACCAGTCATCGGGAACCTATAAAGTTAATTTCAACACGGATGGAAATTTAACGGCTGGTATTTATTTCTTTGCAATTATTGTAGATGGTTCTCCGACAATAGGAAAATTGTCATTGATGAATTAAAAACTTCCTCTAACTTCTGGAAAGGGTCATCAATTAATTGAGCAAAAAAAAGGACAGCATTTGATGCTGTCCTTTTTTTACTATTAATGCGAATCAAGGGTTGGCTTAATTAACGGTTCACCATCAATTTAGTATTAAATACCGGGCCGTGTGCATTTGACAATACCATGATGTACATTCCGTTGTGGAGGCTGGAAGAAAATGAAGCCTGACCGTTCGGATTGATTTCTTTAGATTCAATCAGCTTACCGCTGATGTCAAAAAGTTGTAACTGGTAAATGTCATCCTCAAGACCTTTGAATGAAATCTCATCTCCGTTACGATATGGATTCGCGAAAATGGCCTTAACATCCGATTCAGGTCTTTCAAATATTCCGGTGATTGATCTGTACTGAAGAACCATCTCCCATTTTCTGAAGTTGACCCACTCTTCATTGTGTTTGTTCCAGTATTGTTCAATTCTTTCGGTCATATTCCCCAGATCATCATAAGTAATAAAAGCCTGCTTTACATTGGCCCAATCCGAATCGGGGCTGTGCTTGGATTGCCAAACAATATGATTCATCCATCCTGCATCATCATATCCATAGTTCACTTTCTTTCTTTCGACCCAGATGCTGTGGAAATAATTCCAGTACTCAAAAATTAAACCGCTTAAATCGCCGTCATCGTTATAGCTGTAATTGTAACGGTGAAAGTCTTTCCATCCGGCATCTTCACCAAACCATTTCTGGACAGTCATTGCAATGACATTCTCCCCGCTGTCGTTGTAACTGTAAACCAATCTCCTGGCTTTTTTCCAGACTTCCATAAAATGCCGCCAGGTAAAAATTACTTTGGAAATCTTCAGGCCGGCATCTGTATAATGATATGCACTGTAATGGTGGTTCGTCCAGCCGTCGGTCATTGGGAAGTGTACCTTCACAGTATCTGCCTCAAGCAGGTCGCCGTTCCAGGCAAATTTCTTCAGTTGATGATTTACCCACTTCTCATGCCTCCCCGACCACCATTGGGTGCGGATTTTTGTCAGCTTGCCCGCATCGTCATAAAAATGGGTCTTCTTAAAATGGTTTACCCAGGTAGCAGAATCTGCGTCCCAGTACTGAATAATCATTTCCGACGGTTCGCCACTATCAGTGTAAGCATAGCTGAAGTAGAGCCCTTCCACCCAAACACTGTCGTGTGTGTAATGCTGGAAATATTTTTCCGTTAACTGTTCGTCATCATTATAATTCTTAATAATACGTGCACGGAGCATCCATTCTTCGGTATCACGGTTCCAGCGATAGCCCAGCAAAGTGTCGCTGCCGGCAGTTCGTTCAATGAACCTGTAATACTGTTCTTCGGATTTATCCTGCTCATTTTCATCGTAGCTGATGGTGAAATCAAGTTGCTCCTGATCCAGTTTTTCCTGCAATATCTCCGGCAATTCGGGTACTTGTGCGTAAAGGCCTATTGCAAACACAAAGGCGATTACAGTTGTAAAATATCTTTTCATAATGGACAGAATTTACGGTTTATATTGATTTGACAATCCTGAATAACTATTTATTCCATAAGGAGGAAGAATACAAAGGTACTTTTTTTTTTCAGTTAACTGTTAAATTAAAGTTAAATCCGCCGTCAAACTCAATGAATTTGGGGTCCATCCCCAAGCGTCCGATCAGATGTACTGAATTGCTTAAAGTTGTCATGTCTTTTTAGATTTAATGGGTTAATAGTTGAGTTTTTAGTTTTGTTCCGGGTTGCAGGTTCCGGGGTTCGGGTCTTCCCCGCACCTCGTAACTCGCACCCCGCAACACATTAATTCTGATGCAAACATAAAACGCCCTGATCGAAAGATTCGGTTAATAAGCATTTAGATTTGTTTAACATTCGTTTGTTGTCGGTTAACGTCAGATAAATACCGTATGATTTTGTAAATTCGTGATTTATGGCTTATTTTTGGAAGCTGGATTTATTTCTAACTTCCGCGTCATTAGACTAAACCGAAAAGAAATCAAAAATATGAAAATATTAGAAAGAAAACTTGATAACGAAAAAACCAAAATAGACTATAAAAAAGTAGTCCGGTTCTATGACCTGTGGAGTTGGTTGACTGAAAGCAAAGCAGCTAAACGGGTTATTGAACTTGCAGAAATAAAAGACGGAAAGAATATTTTAGAAGTTGCCTGTGGAACAGGTGTTGTTTTTGAGCAACTTGTAAAATTAAACCCTGAAGGAAAGAATATTGGAATTGACTTATCTCCTGATATGTTGACGAAAGCTAAAAAAAGGTTAAAAAAATCTCAAAATGAGAACTATGAAATAAAAGAAGATAACGCATTAGATTTAGAGTTTGAAGATAACACATTCGATATTTTAATCAACAATTTTATGGTTGACTTAATGCCAACCGAAACTTTTGACAAAATAGCCGGTGAATTTTATCGAGTAATTAAACCGAATGGAATTGTAGTCGTTTCAACTTTTTCGTTTGGAACAAAAAAAGTAAACCGGTTTTGGTTTTGGGTTGCGAAAAAATTTCCCGACTTGTTAACTGGCTGTCGTCCTGTGTCATTTAAAGAGAATTTAATTAAAGCAGGTTTTGAAATCGAAAAAGACATTGAAATTACTCAAAATACTTTTCCATCGAGAATAATAAGAGCAAGGAAAAAGCAGAATATTAGTAGTATATAACGAACCTACAACATATATAACATACAGCTACCTGTCATCTTTTTCCGGAAATGAAAACAATTTTTTGTAAATTAGTCATCAAATAACAGCCGGCAAGGCATACCAAGTGCCATATATACCGTTCAAAATGAAAAGACTTGCACTTATATTAACAATTCACATTTGTTTTTTAACCATTACTTTTTTTGGTCAGAACACGCTGTTTTTCTCGGTTTACGGAAGCAATAACGGAGATGAAGAAATGGAATCGCTGATTCAAACCAGCGATTCAGGGCTGTTAATTGTAGGGACTTCCGACTCCTACAGTTCAGATGAAGACCTGGATATGATGCTTTTGAAAACTGATATCAACGGGAATGTTCTTTGGGCAAAAACAATTGGTGGCACTTCTGATGATATGGCCGTTGATGCAAAGGAAACAGCCGATAATGGATTTATTGTTGTGGGATGGACACAATCTTTTGGTGCCGGAGGTTATGATTTTTGGATTTTGAAAACCGATGCATCCGGAAATCCCCAATGGCAAAAACGCATCGGAGGCAGTGCAGATGAACAGGCATGGTCGGTGGCAGTGGATAATGACGCCTATTTTGTTGTGGGTGGCACCAATTCATTCGGAGCCGGACTTACCGATTTATGGGCTGTTAAACTGGATACGACCGGAAACATTCTGTGGCAAAAAACTTATGGCACCGCAGGCGACGAAGCGCCTCCAGGGTCCTATGATGAGTATGCGGCAAGAGGCATCATTGATAAAAACGGTAATTTTTTAATCTCAGGGATTACCGACGGTGCCGGGCATGGCGAAACGGATATCTACCTGGCCAAATTAAATCCTGCAAATGGCAACATTATCTGGCAATATGCCTATGGCGATTTAGACGAAGAATCCTCGTGGAACTTTGTGGAGTCTCCTGCCGGAGGGTATTATTTGCCAGGGAATACTGTTGACATAAATACTTATGACGGAAACTTATGGGTGGTTTATGTGGACACATCCGGAGCCATTCATTGGCAAAAAACATTTGGTGTCGCTGATGCATGGGATGAAGCGCTCAATGCAACTGCTTTGTCAGACGGAAGTATTGTAATTTCCTCATATTATGAGCAAAGTGAATCCAAATGGATATCTACTGCCGTAAAAGCAGATGTCAACGGAAATTTAGTTTGGGCCTATCAATATGATGCAGGAGGAGAACTGGAATGGATGAACGCAGCTTTTCCATTAAATGATAACACCCTGGCTTTTGCCGGAGTTACGACAAACACCTCTACCTGGAATGAAGACCTCACACTTTTAAGAACAAATGCCTCAGGCGATGTGTCCAATTGCAGCGCCATCCCGGCTTTTACACCTGTCGTTAACACGACAAATACCACACGGCAACCCATTAACTTTACGGTCAATATTACAACTGCCTCTCCTCAAACCACATCTGCAACCGTTCACACCGTTAGCGTACCTGAAAATGAGATTTGTTCGGAAATAATATCCTCTGTAAATGACGAACTGACAACAGATGAATTTATTGTCTATCCCAATCCTGCTCAAAAAAATATAACCATTGAATTCCGCTCCATTCAACCTAAAATTGTTGCCGTATTACACGATCAACTTGGACAGGAAATAGAGAGAAAGACCTTGATAAATAGCAAATCATTAAATTTATCAATTGCGGGACCACGCGGGTTGTATTTTCTGGAATTATATGATTGCAAAGGAGGGAAAACCGGCGTTAAAATTGTAAAAGATTAACGTTTGCGGGTATTAAAGCAATCGGGATTCGAAGAACACGGTAAAAAACGCCTAATCCATTTTCAGAATTTTCACCGGCACATTCTTATTTAAAAACGACATCAATTCAAACCCGAATCAGATATTTTTGAACTCTGGCTTCCGGTTCCGATCAACGAAGTGTTACCATTTGGAATACTTGCGATATTATTGATTTTTTTACCTTCGCAGCAGGCACGTTGGTTGCCGGTTTTTCTCTTGCTATTACAAAGACATTGGTTAGTTACAATAAATTTATGAAAATTTAAAATCCACAATTATGTTACGTAATTATTTCAAATCCATTATTGTATTGCTTTTAGTTGTTTTATTGGCTGACGCAAATATGCACGCCTGCACCGGGATCCGTTTAACTGCAACTGACGGGGCGGTCGTTTACGGGCGCACGATGGAGTGGGGCGCCTTTGACCTGAATTCAAGAATCGTTGTTATTCCTCAGGGATATGAATTTACCGGATTAACCCCGGATGGGAACGACGGAAAGAAATGGAATGCAAAATACGGGTTTGTCGGTTTGGACATGTTGGGAAAAATGATTATTGCCGACGGGATGAATGAAAAAGGGCTGACTGTCGGGCTTTTCTATCATCCCGGGTTTGCTTCCTATTCACCATACATCAAAGAAGAGGCATCCAACACGATTTCCGGACAAGATGTTTCCCTTTACATCTTATCACAGTTTTCAACGGTTGATGAAGTGAAAGCAGCCATGAACAAGGTCAGGGTTGTCGGAGTTTTGGAAAAAACAATAGGAAAAACCGTTGATGTCCACTATATGGTTACTGAACCGTCCGGAAAATCAATTGTCATTGAATTCACAAACCACAAAGTAAAAATTTACGACGATCCGTTGGGCGTGATAACCAATGCTCCCGGGTTCGACTGGCACACGATCAACCTGCGGAATTATATTAACCTGTCCCCTGTGGCCATCCCCATGAAAAAAATAGATGACCTGGATTTCGCTCCGCTGGGAGCCGGTTCAGGTTTTCTCGGTTTACCGGGTGACTTTACTCCGCCTTCACGGTTTATCCGTGCTGTCGCCTTTTCGCAAACAGCAAGAAAAACTGCTGACGGGCCGGATACCAAAACCGAACTTTTCAGAATACTGGATAACTTTAACGTACCGCTGGGTGCAGCCGAAGGTTCCGGTCTGGCCGGAGCCAAAACCGGTTTAAAAAGCGCCACGCTTTATACAACGGCCTGGGACACAAAGAATTTAACCTTCTACTATCACACCCAATATAACCGGCGTGTCAGGATGCTGAATTTCAGCGATCTTGATTTTAAACCGAAAGACGGAAAGGTAAAATATTATCCGATGGATAAAGAAAAGAAGGAGGACATCAAAAATGTGCTTCAAAGGGATTGAAAATAATAAGCCCGCTACAAATAACTTTCAGGTATTCCGTAAAAGATGTCTCCAATGAGGAGATTCCTGAAAATTTCAAAGTGACCCTTTTGGAAGAATGGAAAAACCGGTGCTGTGTATAAAATGGTGAAGTTGGAATAAAGGAGTAATGACACAATTATTTTATGCTTAACTTTGTAAAAAAGAATGAAATGACCTCTTTCATATTAAATATTGATGAAACCAGTAAATTGGGGAAGTCCGTTTTAAGGTTTTTGCGGGAAATGGAAGGAAATGAAATTACGCTTAAAGCTCTCGATCAATATATTGAACAGCTTGAAGATAAAGCCCTGGGTGAGATCATGCTCAAAGAAATGACAGGAGAGTATGCCAAAGAAGAAGAAGTACTTAAAAAGTTAAACGAGTAATATTGTGAAACTTCGATACGATAAATCGTTTCTAAAAGATCTAGATAATATTACCGACAGAAGCGTTAAAAAAAGAACTCTTTCGTTTATTGAAAAAATAAAACAGGCAGACACACTCTCAGATATACCCAACGTTAAAAAACTTTCGGGATACAAGAATTTTTTTCGATACAAAATATCTCAATACCGGATAGGTTTTCGATACACGGAAAACACCGTTATTTTAATTGTCATTAAGCACAGGAAAGATATCTACAAACATTTTCCGTAAAAAACCTATGAGAATTATGCTAATTGTATTATAAAGCCAGATGAGTCGCCCATGAAACCAACCCCGTTAAAACCGCGTCAGGCGCTGAACAAAGCCTTTTTAAAGATTAAACCCGTTCGTAGTGATATTGAACGGTTTAAGTTGCAATTGATTCAACTGCTTGACAGGATAAACGCCACCGAATCGGAAGAGTTTCATAAAAATCTGGTGTCCGATTTCCTGAAAAAAACCGGTTTTGAGCCCAACCATTACATTAATACCAAAGGGCGTAACGACCTGGTGATCCATAACGGGAAAAATGTCAAAAGCACTGTCGGGGTGATCATCGAAGCCAAAAAACCCACCAACAAAGCGGAGATGGTCAGCCGCGAAAACCTCAATGCCAAGGCTTTCCATGAACTTATACTGTATTATCTGCGCGAACGTATTAACCACCAAAACCTCGAAATAAAACACCTTGTCGCCACAAACATTTACGAGTGGTTCATTTTTGATGCTGCTTTTTTTGAAAAAGCATTTGCACAAGACAAAAAACTGGTCAGACAGTTCGGGGATTTTGAAGCTGGCAGGCTTGCAGGAACAACCACCGATTTTTTCTACAGGGAAATTGCAGGGCCGGCCGTCGCAAACCTGAATACAGATATCCCCTTTGCCTGGTTCAACCTTCCCGAATACGGAAAGGTTTTGCGCAGCACTGAAAAAAATGATGAAACCCGGCTCATTGCGCTTTACAAGCTGCTTTCACCCGAGCACCTGCTTAAACTCCCTTTCGTTAATGACAGCAACAGCCTGGACAAGCGTTTCTACACCGAACTGCTTCACATCATCGGGCTGGAGGAAACCAAACAGGGCAGTAAGAAGATCATAGGTCACAAAAAGGAAAAGGAACGTCATGCCGGGGCTCTGCTTGAAAATGCCATCAACCAACTGGAAAGCCTCGACATAATCAGCCACCTGGAAAATCCTGCCCGGTTTGGCAACACCTATCCTGAACGGCTTTTCAATGTGGCCCTCGAACTAGTGATCACCTGGATCAACCGCGTCCTTTTCCTGAAACTGCTGGAAGCCCAGTTGGTAAGCTATCACAGGGGCGACAGCGCCTTTGCGTTTTTATCCACAAAAAAGATAGCCGATTTTGACGAGATGAATAGTCTGTTTTTCGAAGTGCTGGCACGTGATTATGACATCCGTAGTGAAGAAGTAAAACAGACTTTTGCCCATGTACCTTACCTCAACAGTTCGTTGTTTGAGCCCACGGAACTGGAACACCAGACCCTTTACATCAGCAACCTGCGCGACACACACAGGCTGCCCATTCATCCCGGTACCGTTTTGAAAGACGACACCGGAAAAAAACGCACCGGCGACCTGCCTGCTTTGGAATATATGTTCCGGTTCCTTGATGCTTACGATTTTGCCGGTGAGGGCGCCGAAGCCATACAGGATGACCACAAATCACTCATCAATGCTTCTGTGCTGGGACTGATCTTTGAAAAAATAAACGGCTACAAAGAGGGCTCTTTCTTTACACCGGGCTTCATCACCATGTACATGAGTCGTGAGACCATCCGCCGAGCTGTCGTGCAGAAGTTCAACGAAATCAAAGGGTGGAATTGCCGGAACCTTGATGAACTGTACAACAAAATTGACGACCGCAATGAAGCCAACAACATCATCAACAGCCTGAAGATCGTTGACCCGGCAGTGGGTTCGGGGCATTTCCTTGTGTCGGTGCTCAACGAGATCATCGCCATTAAAAACGACCTGAAAATACTGCAGGACAAAAAAGGCAGGCGGCTGAAAGAATACAGCGTGGAAGTGGTGAATGACGAGCTGGTAGTTAGCGATGAAGACGGCGAGTTTTTTGAATACAATTACAAAAATCCCGAAAGCAGGCGGATACAGGAAACCCTGTTTCATGAAAAACAAACCCTTATCGAGAACTGCCTGTTCGGTGTGGACATCAACCCCAATTCGGTGAACATCTGCCGCCTGCGACTGTGGATCGAACTGCTGAAAAATGCTTACTACACTTCGGACAACCAACTGGAAACACTGCCCAACCTCGACATAAACATCAAATGCGGCAACTCGCTCATCAGCCGTTTTGCGCTGGATGCCGACCTGGGTGAAGCCCTCAAAAAAAGCAAATGGACCATTGACAGCTATCGCCTTGCTGTAGCCTCCTACCGGAATGCCAGAAACAAAGAAGAGAAACACAAAATGGAGCGGCTGATCAATGACATCAAAAGCGACTTCCGCTCGGAGATCGCCCGCAACAATCCCAAACTGAAAAAGCTTTCCAAAATAAATGGTGAACTCATAAAACTAACCACCCAGACCAGCCTGTTTGAAATGACTGATACCGAGAAAAAGGCCTGGAACAAAAAAGTGGAAAAACTGACCGCTTCCATCTCCAAAATTGAAACCGAACTGGAAGATATTAAAAACAACAAAATATTTGAGAATGCTTTCGAATGGCGCTTCGAATTCCCCGAGGTGCTGAACGAAAACGGCGATTTTACCGGCTTTGATGTGGTGATCGGGAACCCGCCGTATATCAGGCAGGAAGAATTTTCCGAAATAAAACCTTTTCTGAAAAACAATTTCAGGATTTACCACTCAATTGCAGATTTACTTACTTATTTTGTAGAAAGAGGATACCATGTTTTGAAACCAAAAGGGTTTTTCCAGTTCATCATTTCCAATAAATTTACAAGAACAAATTATGGCAAGGTTATGCGGGCATTCCTGCTATCAAACACAAGTCTTACTCATTTTATTGATTTCAGCGGTTTGCCGGTATTTGATGAAGCCACAGTTGACGCAGCAATATTGGGATTTGAAAAAACTATAAAGGAGGGCAATGATTTTCTTTATGCCGATATTGATAAAAAAACTTTCTATCAGGTTGGTTTCAGTCAGGCACTTGCACAAAACAAGCAGGATTTTTTACAAAACCACCTGGATGAGAATACCTGGGCATTTGAGAGCCCGGAAGTATTACGCATAAAGCACAAAGTGGAGGAGCAGGGAATTCCGCTCAAAGATTGGGATATCACCATTAACTATGGAATTAAGACCGGATACAACAAGGCATTTGTTGTGGATGGCAAAAAGAAAAATGAGTTAATTGCTCAAGACCCGAAAAGCGCCGAATTGCTCAAACCGCTTTTAAGGGGCAGGGATATACAAAAGTACTACCCTGAATTTGAGGATTTGTGGCTATTATACATCCCATGGCATTTTCCACTTCATCTAGATGAATCAATACAAGGTGCTAGTCAGAAGGCAGAAATACAATTTAATAAACAATATCCCGCAATTTATAAACATTTAATTGAACATAAAGAAAAGTTATCCAACCGGAATAAAGCTGAAACTAATATACGATATGAATGGTACGCTTTGCAGAGGTTTGGTTCAAACTATTGGGAAAACTTTCAAAAACCCAAGATTATTTATCCTAACATGACAAAATTTTTACCCTTTGTGATTGACCTGGAAGACCATTATTATCACAATGACAAATCATTTCATTTGATATCAGATCGAATTTATTGGTTAGGAGCCTTTTTGAACTCTACATTATTCAGATATTGTTTTAAAAATAATTTTGCTGAATTACTAGGAGGTACAAGGGAATTGAGAAAAGTTTTCTTTGAGCCTATCCCGGTAAAGCAAATCAGCGAAGAAGAAGAAATCCCTTTTATAGAAAAGGTAACTCAAATCCTTGCGTTAAAAAAGCACAACCCCTCTGCCGACACCACCGCACTTGAAAAGGAGATTGACCGGATGGTTTACGAGCTTTACGGACTGACGGAAGAGGAGATTGAAATAGTGGAGAGGAGCACCTGAAAAACCTTTTTTTTCAGGACCGGCTTTCTCTTTCGGCTTCGGCTAAAACATAAAGCGGGGGACTGAAAATGTTACTTTTGTTAACCCGGTTTGAAAGAAAGATTATGGCAAACAGGAACCTGAAAAATTTAATTCCTTCTCCGCTTGTGCTTGCCATTATTTTAAGCTTTGTGGTCTATTTTCTTGCCCTGATCTTTACTTCCCCAAAACAAGGGGAAAGCGCCTGGCCGTTGCAATTGCTTAACTTTTACCAAATGGGATTCTGGGATTTGCTGGCCTTTGCCATGCAGATGATGTTGATCCTGGTTCTTGGAAATGTGCTGGCATTGACCCCTGTTTTTCAGAAGCTGATAAAATTCATTATTTCCAGGATAAAAAGCGCTGTGGGCGCTTTGCTGCTGACGGTAACATTCAGCCTGGTGCTCACCTGGTTCAATTGGGGTTTAGGTTTAATATTCAGTGCATTACTGGTTCGTGCCATCGCCGAGCATTCCAGGCAATATTCCATAAAAATCAATTACCCCCTGCTTGTGGCTGCCGCCTACTCGGGGATGATGATCTGGCATGGCGGGTTAAGCGGCTCCGCCCCCCTGAAAGTGGCGGAAAGCAATCATTTTCTCTTTGATAAAATTGGAGTTATCCCCGTAACGGAAACTATTTTTTCAGGAATGAACATAACGCTTTATGCCGTATTTTTTTTATTGATCCCGCTAACATTCCTGCTTCTTTCAAAGGCAAAACCAACTGTTTTTACCGCACCCGAACATCTGCCTGTATCCGTGTCGCTCCCTGAAGTTCAGACAAAGAGACAATATTTGGGCTTTGCCCTGGGTATTGTCCTTGCCTTTCTGGCAGCTTACCAGTTTTATCTATATGGGTTGCCTGCCCTGAACATCAATCTGATCAACCTTATTTTACTCTCTCTCGGCCTTTTGTTATACGCCAAACCCGATCAGTTTATGATGGCCGTGAGCAGGGCCATTTCTACCTCAAGCGGTATAATGATCCAGTTTCCCATTTATGCGGGTATAATGGGATTGATGAACCATTCGGGATTGATTGAAGTTTTTACAAACAGCCTGGTTGCGGTTTCCTCACCCAAAACCCTTCCGGTTTACGGTTTTTTAAG
The DNA here is from genome assembly GCA_964567945.1 of uncultured Lentimicrobiaceae bacterium. Taxonomy (GTDB): domain Bacteria; phylum Bacteroidota; class Bacteroidia; order Bacteroidales; family F082; genus JAADID01. Next base: position 9,868 of record CAZMOS010000020.1, on the reverse strand, counting down.
CGCATCGGTTGTCAACTTTTTTGTTCCCAGCGGAGGGGGTCAATGGGCCGTACAGGGCCCCATTTTAATGGAAGCCGCCCAACGGTTGGGGGTCTCGATACCAAAAACAATTATGGCGCTTGCTTACGGTGACCAGATCACCAATATGATCCAACCTTTCTGGGCCATTCCCCTGCTTTCCATTTCCGGTGTGAAGGCCAGGGCGATCCTCCCCTATACTTTTGTAATTATGATCGTGGGTGGCCTGGCTACGGTTGTCGTTCTTTACCTGTTTTGATAAACGGAAAAACGGGAAGGGGTTTGCACTAAAAATGACTTCAATAAAATTAGTCTGCTATTTTACAAGAAATAATTACCTTTCGCCTTGATTTTGACACCTGATTTTATGCGCAGAAAAAAACGTCAACCCACACTTTTTGAGGCACTCATCCCACTTGTCTTTTTGATTGTCCTTTTGAGTTTGAATGTCCTGTTGTTTGAAGATACGCTTCAGGGTTCCAACCAGATCGCCCTGATGACGGCTGCAGCGCTGGCAGGACTTATCGGCCTGCGGATGGGCTTTCGGTGGACCGAAATGCGTAAACAGATCGTCAAAACCATCAGCACGGCCATGCCCGCCATCCTGATCCTGTTGCTCATCGGCGCTTTGTCTGGAACCTGGCTGATCAGCGGTGTGATCCCGGCGCTGATCTACTACGGGCTGGATGTGCTGAGCCCGAAAATATTTCTTTTTGCCGCCGTGGTCATCAGCGGGATCGTGTCACTGGCCACCGGCAGCTCATGGTCAACCATTGCTACCATCGGGGTTGCCCTGCTGGGCATCGGGGAGGCCATGGGTATTGATAAAGCCATTGTTGCAGGAGCTATTGTCTCGGGAGCTTACTTCGGGGATAAGATGTCCCCGTTGTCCGATACTACCAACCTGGCACCGGCAGTCGCAGGTACCGACCTCTTTACCCATATCCGTTACATGATGTACACTACCGTCCCGACGATGAGCATCACACTGGTCATTTTTCTGGTGATGGGATTTACCATGCATACCGAAGCCATCCCAACGCATGGCGTAGCCGTGCAGAAAGTTATTACCGACACTTTCAACGTAACACCGTGGTTATTCCTGGTTCCGGCCATTCTGTTTGCGGTGATCATGAAAAAAGTACAACCCCTGCCTGCACTTGCCGTTGGCGTGGTGCTGGGTGCCATTTTTGCCGTGATCTTCCAGCCGCAGATCATCGAAGGATTGTACAAAGGAGAGGGTAATTATTTCAAAGTTTCCTATATCGTCGTGATGAAAGCCATTTACGGTCAGACGAACATCATCACCGGAGACCCGGCCATGAACGAACTTTTTACTTCCGGAGGGATGTCGGGCATGCTCGAGACCATCTGGCTGATCCTCTCGGCTATGTTTTTTGGCGGTATCATGGAATCTACGGGCATGCTGCGCAAGATCACACGCTCCGTTCTGACCCTGATCAGAAGCGACGGTTCGCTGATCGGCTCCACGGCCTTCAGTTGCATCTTTTTCAATGTCACCGCCTCCGACCAGTACATATCCATTGTCGTCCCCGGCGAGATGTACAGCGAAGCATTCAAAGACCGCGGACTGAAACCCGAAGTGCTGAGCCGGACACTGGAAGATTCGGGGACGGTCACATCGGTACTCGTTCCGTGGAATACGGGCGGCGCCACACAGGCCCGGGTGCTGGGGGTTCCTACCCTGGCTTACCTGCCTTATGCTTTCTTCAACCTGATCAGCCCGTTGATGACAATTTTGTTTGCCTACCTCAACATCAGGATCAGAAGGTTTAAAGATGATAAAAAAGGATAGCAACGCGAAATTTACAATCTCTCTAAATTCAAAATTATTATAATATATTTGAATCGTAATTCATTTTTATTATATTATTCTTGAATCGTAATTCATTTTTATTATATTTGCAGAAAAAAATGATCCATCGAACGCTTCAGGATATTGTCTCTGAAAAAATAGGAAAAGGGAAAGCCATTATCATTTTCGGGCCAAGGCAAGTTGGCAAGTCTGTACTTTTAAATATTATAAAGCAAAAACGGACTGAAAGCACTGTTTTTCTTGATTGTGACAACAACGAGGTAAAAAAGACACTTACCGATGCATCGGTTGTCCAATTAAAAAGAATAATCGGACAAAATGAGCTTATTATTATTGATGAAGCGCAAAGGGTTAAAAACATTGGTTTAACTCTAAAATTAATAACTGATCAGCTAAAACCCAAACAATTATTGGTTTCCGGTTCATCTTCATTTGAACTTTCAAATGAAGTGATTGAACCATTGACAGGGCGGAAATTTGAATATTATTTGTTTCCGTTTTCGCTGAAAGAACTTGTTGATCATTTTGGTTTTCTCGAAGAAAGCCGTAACCTGGAATACAGAATTGTTTTCGGAATGTATCCTGATGTAATTAACAATCCCGGAAATGAAAAAGAAATCTTAAACAACCTGGCCGGCAGTTATCTTTTCAAAGATGTTTTTACTTTTCAGGAAATGCGAAAGCCCGAATTTGTTGAATCTTTACTTGAAGCCCTTGCACTGCAAGTGGGCTCAGAAATATCATTTAATGAACTTGCACAATTGCTGGGCTCAAATCCTCACACGATCCAAAAATACATCACCTTGCTCGAGAGGGCTTTTATTATTTTCAGGCTACGCTCATTCAGTCGTAATTTACGCAATGAAATTAAAAAAAGCCGGAAAATTTACTTTTACGATAACGGCATCAGAAATGCAATCCTCGGTAATTACAGTTTACTCAATCAAAGGACGGATGTCGGCGCTTTATGGGAAAATTTTGTTGTGAGTGAAAGAATGAAATTCCTGAGTTATGAAAAAATATATGCCAAAAGATATTTCTGGAGAACAGCACAACAACAGGAAATAGATTATATTGAGGATTACAACGGACAGTTAAGTGCCTTTGAAATAAAGTGGAACCCCGCCAAAAAAGTATTTTTTCCAAAAACATTTACCAACAACTATCCCGAGGCAAAACTATTTATAATTAACCGTGAAACGGTCTGGGATTTTATCGGTGTTTGATAATTATAATCGGTCATTGGAAAATTTGGTGCCTGATTGATACTGATTTTCGCTGATTTTTTATGATCTTTTTTGTTATCCCGATGTTCACTTCGTTCAACCGGGATGCTTCGCTGCGCTTCGCAACTGCTGCCCCGATGTTCACTTCGTTCAACCGGGATACTTCGCTGCACTTCGCAACTAATGACTGATGAGGGCCGACTGACAAATTATTTCACATCCCTCAACCTGTGCGGGCCGGCTTTCTTCACTTCGTCCGGCACATGGCCGGCAAACAGTTTGAAGTTTTCGATGTACCTTGAAACAAGGGCATCATATTTTCTCCAGTAATCGTTTTTGTCACCCCAGGCATTGGAAGGTTCAAAGACTTCATCGGGGACACCGGGACAGGTTTTCGGAATGCTGAACCCGAAAAGTTTGTCTTTCCTGTATTCCACATTATCCAGTTTACCCTCCAGGGCTGCATTGAGCATGTTGCGGGTATGGCGGATAGAAATCCTTTTACCTACACCAAACTTTCCTCCCACCCATCCGGTATTTACCAGCCATATCCTTGCGCCGGCTTTTTCGGCTTTCTGACGCAACAGGTTGGCATAAAAATAAGGATGGTGAACCATGAACGGCGCTCCGAAACAGGCGCTGAAAGTGATCTCCGGTTCTATGCCCAGTCCCAGCTCGGTACCGGCGATCTTGGATGTATATCCGCTGATAAAATGATAAATGGCCTGGTTCATATCCAGCCGGGCAATGGGTGGCATAACCCCCTGGGCATCCGCCGTCAGAAAAACAATGTTTTTGGGCTGGCTGTAAACCATCTTTTCGGGAACAGCATTGGGAATGTATTCCAACGGATAGGAAAGCCGTGTGTTTTCGGTGATCCGTTCATCGTCGAGGTCTATCTGACGGGAAGCCGGATCAAAGATCACATTTTCAAGAATAGTGCCGAATTTTGAAGTACAGGCATGGATCTCCGGTTCGGCTTCGGCGCTCAAACGGATGGCTTTTGCATAACAACCGGCTTCGTAATTGAAAACCGCATCATCGCTCCAGCCGTGTTCGTCATCACCGATCAGGCGTCGGGTAGGATCGGCAGACAAAGTGGTTTTCCCCGTCCCGCTCAATCCGAAGAAAAGAGCCACGTCATTTTTCTTGCCCACATTGGCCGAGCAATGCATGGACATCACATCTCTGAGCGGCATCAGGTAATTCATGATGGTGAAAACCGTTTTCTTGATCTCGCCTGCATATTGTGAATTGGCAATGATAGCCAGCCGCTGTGCAAAGTTGATCACAATGGCTGTTTCGCTGCGTGTACCGTCAATGCGCGGGTCAACCTTAAACTTGGGAGCCACCATTACGGTAAAGTCCGGGACAAATTGTTTGAGTTTGGCCAAATCGCTTTCCGCAAGCAACATATTGCGGGCAAAATGCGCGCTCCATGCCCTGTCGGAGATTATGCGTACCGGAAGCCGGTATTCGGGATGTGCTCCGGCATACACATCCTGTACAAAAAGCTCTTCACCCTGCCAATAGGCTTGCAAACGGGCAAAAAGGCCGTTGAATTTTTCCGGGGTCATGGGACGGTTATACTCCCCCCAGTCAATTTTGTCTTCGGTGCTCTCTTCTCTGACAAAGTATTTATCGTTGGCTGCACGGGCCGTCCATTTTCCGGTATAAACATGGAAAGCTCCTCCGTTAACCAGTTTGCCTTCACCACGGAAAACAGCTTCTTCAACAAGGGCAGGCGTAGGAAGGTTCCAGTAAACCGTATCAAGATAAGTTAGCCCGTGGTTTTTCAGCCCGTAGTCCGATTTGTATTCTTTGGCGTGCTTTATTGCCGGTGTATCAAATTCCAGATATTTCATTTTTTAAGTATTAACATTTTTTATTTAAAGCAGGTTAATTAATTCCAGTCCCTGACCAGTTTTCTTTCACCGATGTACAATTCGTTGGGCGAATCGGGATCAATGGCCCATTTCATTCTTTCAATGCCTTCGGTAATGTCTTTGATGGAGCCGCAGAATGATATCCGTAAAAATCCCTCCATTCCGAATTCCACACCGGGCATGGTCAACACACGCACTTTATCCAGCAGGAATTTCGATAGCTTTGCAGAATCTTTTTCGTAAGCGCTGAAATCGGCAAAAGTGTAAAACGTACCGTCAGGAGGCAAAAGATGAACGCCGGAAAAAGCTTTCAGTTGTTCCACCAACACCTTGCGGTTGTTTTCAAGGGTGGTCTTCAGGCTGGCGATGCCTGACTGTACACCATTGATAGCGCCAATGGCCGCTTTTTGCAACAACACCGACGGCCCGGAAGTCTGGTGCCCCTGGATATTGGCCATCACTTCAATAAGTTTCTTGTTTCCCACAGCCCAGCCGATCCGGAAACCGGTCATGGCATACGCTTTGGAAACACCGTTGATAATGATCAGCTTTGAATTGTCGCTGAAATCTTTCACATAATCAAAAGGATTCGACCATTTTGCGCCATTGTAAACCAGGAGATGATAAATGTCGTCCATGATCAGATAAATGCTCTTCTTCTCACAGAATTTCACAATATCGCTGATAAATTCTTCCGGGTAAACGGCACCGGACGGATTGTTTGGGCTGTTGATGATAATGGCTTTCGTGTAAGAAGTTACATTTTGTTCGATATCCTGCATGCGTGGAGTAAAAGTACCGTCCTCGGGAACAACGGGAACGGGAACAGCGCCGCAAAGTTTCACCATCTCCGGATAGGAAACCCAGTAAGGAGCGGGGAAAATGACTTCGTCCTGCGGATCGAGAATGGCCTGGAGGGCTACCATCAGGGCCTGTTTGGCACCGCTGGAAACAATGACGTTTTCCGGCTCAACTTTCCTGCCGTAATGTTCCATCGTGTAACGGATAACCGCTTTTTTCATGTCAACAGTCCCGTCAGCAGGCGCATAGCGCACTTCTCCCGTGTTCAGATGTGAAGCAATGGCCGTGATGGCATCAATGGGGGCTTTGCTTTTCGGTTCGCCACCACCCAGATGAATAACCGGCTCTCCCTTGGCTTTTAATATGGCAAAAGTTTCGTTTAACTTCAGTGTGGCCGATTCAGCGACCGACCTGCCTATTATACTTATACTCATTTATTTAGGTTTTATTTAAAATGACACAACCCGGCTATGTTACCCCGGGAATTTTTTAAGCGTCAAAAGTACATTTTTCATGTGAATTAAAAGATATTTATCTTATTGTAACACAAAATTTTTAAGCTTTCTAAAGTATGGAGGGGATGACTGTTCGATTGCCCGATTGCTCGATGGTTATACTGTTCGATTAACCCGACCCTAAAGGGCCGGGTAACTGATTTGTTTCATAATTATTATTCACTAAATCCATTCTTCCTCCAGCAAACTCTTTGAAACAACTGAACCCACTGCACCCTTATACTCTTCCCATCTCACCCTCCAAAACATGACGAGTTTGCTGTTACACAAGCTTTTGGGAATCAGTCAGGCCGTACCTCTCAGTATACGCTTCCCTTTATCCCTCTATTCTCAATAATTATACTCAACTCCAAATAAAAAACTGAACTTCTGCGTGTTATCCCGGAACAAACGGGCGCCGCGCACGCCCAGCCTGAAATTGACCGGTATGCTTAAAAAATTCCAGTCGGTATAAAGGTCTATGCCTGTGGAAGACAAATTATCCGTATCACCATTTTTGTATCCCCGCAGATAATCATAAAAAAGAATGGTATAAATACGTTTCAGATAAAAAAAGCCGGGGACATTCCAGTCGGGATAGGCAATGGGGATGGCATAATTTGTCCGTACACTGAAATACTCCGGGTAACTGATATCCGTATAGCCGCGGGGTACCGCCACCAGGTTATTGAATGAATAATCACCGGTCACGGTTTTTTGATATCCCGCATAAATCTCCAGCCCCTGGTGCAAGACGATCCCCGGAAAATAAAACCATCCGGTCAGCCCAAGCTGATTGCTGGAACTGTCACTGAAAATTGTATTTCGAAAGATCAGGTCTATGTTTTGTCCCCATTTGGGATAAATATCTTTTCTTGACCTTTTGTACCTGTTATAGGCAAAAAGCCGGTAAACGGGTATCGTGAACCGGTTGACTTTAAATTTGTAACGGCTTCCTTTTACCATTTTCCGGAATTTCTGGTCAACGCCTATAATGGGTTGCAATCCTTTGATCCACTTACTGTTTGTAAAATTCAATGGAACTTTTACCCGCAGCGAAAGGTTTGTTTCGCGCCAGTGCAGTTTGACAACGTCGCCTCCCGGCACCTGGGCCAATTGTTTTCGTCCGCCATAGTCCACGCCCAGGCTGACCACCGGATACCAGCCCATATAATCGTAATTGAACTTGATCTTGCTGACCTGCTCATTGGGATCGTATTGATAGCTCAAGACAGCCACCGATGTGCTTAACATGTTTTGCGACATCAGCGTGGCGCCGGGGAATACGGAATAATTGTCCGCATCCACCGCCAGGGGCCCCCAACTGTGCAGGTCGAACAAATGTCCGCCTTTCCGGTATCTTTTTTCGGCATAAACCGAATCGGAAACTTCCACATCATCCAGGTTGAAAGTCCCCGGTGTGGTCAGCCGGTCGGCAACATACTGATAATTCAACTTTTCAATTTCAACGGGTCGAAAAGCGGAAGGAGTGAAACTCATCTTTGACAACCTGTGTCCGTCGGCCGTATAATCCGAGAAATAAAGTGTTTTTCCGTCCTTTGAAAACCGGGGATAAACAGCGCCGAACCGGGCGTCCAGCACCCTGAACGTTTGTCGTGTATTGACATTGACAGCATAAAGGTTGTCTTTCCCTTCGTATGACCCGGTGTAAACGATCCACTGGTTGTGTATCACCGGCCACTTGATCTCTTTGAAAGAAAAAGGCAACACATTCTCCATTTCTCCCGTCCCGGCATCTATTCTGACAATACTTTTCCCTTTGTCTCCCAGAACGATTGCCACAAGGTAACGGTCATCCTCCGACCAGTGGGGAGTGATGAAAAACAGGTTGTCGCCGGTGCTGATCTTTTTCAATACTTTTCCTGATGAAGCATCCAGAATATAGAGTGCATACTGCAATTCGCGACTGACATAAACCGTGGCGATCTTTTTGCCGTTATGGGACAAAGCAGGGGCAAAATACCGGGTGCGGCGTGTCAGTTGCCTGACTTTCCTTGTCGTCAGATCGTATAATTTGATGATGGAATAATCCTGCATCTCCCAGCGGGGGTCAAAAGTTTTTTCGTTCCAGCAGAGCGTATTTCCGGAAACCGAAAGTGATTCTTTAAAATCGAAGCCGGGAGTAAACAATCGCTCCTCCGTTCCATCAGCATGAATGCGTACGAACCGGTTGATATCATCAATACTTGTTTTCTCCGCAATCACGCTGCCGTCATCCGCCGGGTTGGGGAAAAGGTAACCCGTAAAAAATTTGTTTTCAGGAGAAATGACGCTGATGAGCGTGTCGGCAGAATGATCGTCGGTAATCCACCACTGTGCACGTAACGATCTCAATGCCTGGTTGTAAAACTGTACTTTAAACTTTCCTGTTTGTTTTTTGATTGCGGTAGTAAAAGGCACCAGGTAATAAGGCCTTCGCGCTACGCGGTTCATGGTGAAATCCCACATACCGATCCCGTAATGCCAGATACCATAAGTAACAAGCTGATAACCCAGCGTATAATGATCGGGGACAAAATCCCTGAAAGAACCGAAAACGGCCTTGTCATATTTGTAAATTTTTTTGTCCAGCACCTGGGCTTTCAGCGGATAGATAAAATCGGGCACCCTGCCCCTGCCGCTGTGGCTGAAAGTGGTTTCGGAAAACACGGCATCCCCTTCGATGAACCAGAACGGCAGCCACAGGCCCATGACGCAGGCGATCACCTGTTCACCAAAAACATAATAAAGCCCTTTGGTCAGTCCCTGTTTCATCTTGTAAATCTGGACGATATGCCTGTATTCATGCAATGACAGTTGTTTGGACCAGAGTTGCGGATAGATATCCTGGGCTGGCATTTCGAAAAACACCATACGGATGGGCGCCAGCGGAACCATGGCATTGGAAAGGGTGGTGCGGTTGTGCAATATCACCGGAACACGCTTTATCCGTTCCATATTAAGGTAAGGCCCGGCAACTTCCGGGCTTGTCAGACTGAACAGGTTGATGTAATATTGAGCCATTTGGGCGTAATGCCGGGGATAAATGATCTGAAATTTGTCTGTCTTAATCTGGTTCCACTTTATGTTTGCCGGATCCTGCCCGTTGATGAAATATTGAGCATTGACATCTGATGCTGACAGGATAAAGAGGAGAAATAATGCGGCAATATGTAAAAAGCCCTTTTTTATCATGTTTCAAAATTAATTTTTTCTGTCGGAACAGGTAATGTTTGTCCAATGATATAACAAAACTGCAGCGCAGTTAACCGGCAAAATACTTTATCATTTATTAACCCGTTGAATATCATAATATTGCATAACGGGAATTCTTTTTTACTACACTAAAGCATAGGGTAAAACCTCCCATTTCCCTCCCTTGCCAAACGGCTGTTTTTGGCTTATTTTAGTAGAGCAGCGTTTTGAAAAACCGAATTGACGCCTAAAGCAGATTTTATTGCCCGATAAAACATTTGCAGCCATGACCCCGCAAACCCTTAAATACGTGGAGAGAGAGTTTATTACAATCTCCGGTTATCAATATTTTTTCCGAAATTTGTCATCAGGTTACGGCTGGTGATAAACAATCCGTTTGGCTGACTACGG
>CAZMOS010000019.1:25894-36814 GCA_964567945.1 uncultured Lentimicrobiaceae bacterium | reverse complement strand
GGTATCGGGATGAACCATGGCCTGACCCTCGAAGAGATCGGTGCCAAATTTGACCTCACCCGCGAAAGGGTAAGGCAAATTAAAGAAAAGGCTATCAGGAGACTGAGACACACCTCCCGAAGCAGGTTGCTGAAGGCATACCTGGGACAATAGTCTGCAAACGTTTTAAATAAGGATTTAAGGCAGTTTTTTTTTATGTAAAACTGCCTTTTTTTTATTTTTGCCGTATCGGTAAAAAACAATACCTTTTAAAAACAAAAATAAAAACCAAAATCCGCGACAATGAGCCAAAAGAAAAACATCAACGGAATTTATGAACTGTTTCTTGATCAATGGTCTGAAAAAGAAATGATAGCCAACGAATTTGCCAGTGTGCTTTCAAGACTATTTTATAAAAAGTCCATCGAATTGGTTTTATACCGTAACCAGTTGATAGACAGGAGTGCCAGTCTGATTCTTTATCTGCATTCGTATGTTGAAAACCTGATTAACAAACCACTGAAAATAGAGGACTCACTGGAGTTGGCCAAAGCCATTCTTCATTCCGGTGTCGGACCTTCTAAACTGGATATCGGACGACTGAACCTTGAATGGACGGAAGAAAAAGACAACTATGTGGACTATGAAGATTTCATTAAACATAAGCTGAAACATTTGCTCGGTTTCAAAACGAAATGGAACAAGCCAACAGATATTGTTCTGTACGGGTTTGGACGTATAGGCCGGTTACTTGCCCGGGAACTCATTATTCAGGGCAATGGAAAACAAATGAGGGTCAGGGCCATTGTAACACGCGGTAACGATGAGATACAGATCATCAAACGAGCCTCGCTGTTCCGTCATGATTCGGTACACGGGCCATTTCGTGGTGTTGCCGTGGAGGATCCTGAAAACAAACAATTCTTCATTAACGGCCACAGTGTGCTGATGCTGGCTGCCACGAACCCGGAAGATATTGATTATACGCAGTATGGTATTGAAAATGCACTGCTTATTGACAACACCGGTCTCTTCCGCGACCGCGAAGGATTAAGCCGGCATCTTAAAGCCAACGGTATCGCGAAGGTTTTGCTTACCGCCCCCGGAAAAGGGGATATCCCCAATGTTGTTTTCGGTGTCAATGAAGACCGTGTGGACTGGAAAAGCGAAAAAATATTCTCTGCGGCTTCCTGTACAACAAATGCAGCAGTTCCCGTACTCGCCGTTATCGAAGAAAATATCGGTATTGAAAAAGGGCACCTGGAAACCGTACATTCCTATACCAATGACCAGAACCTGCTGGATAACTATCACAAAAAATACAGAAGGGGACGCTCGGCGCCATTAAACATGGTTATTACCGAAACAGGGGCTGCCAATGCAGTGGCCAAAGCCATCCCCACATTGAAAGGAAAGTTGACCGGAAATGCTATCCGTGTTCCTACACCCAATGTATCTCTCGTCGTCATGACCCTTGAACTGAAAAGGGAATCTTCAGTCGAAGAGATCAATGAATTAATGAGGGCAGCCTCTCTTTCGGGTAACAGGGTGGCACAGATCAGATACTCAACTTCCAATGATGCCGTATCTACAGATTTCATCAGTGAACCGGCAACGGCTGTTTTCGACAGCCTGGCAACACAAGTCTCGCAGGATAAAAAAACAGCTATTGTTTACGTTTGGTATGACAATGAATTCGGCTATGCACTCCAGGTGATCAGAGTAGCTAAAATGATGGCCGAAAAAAAACGCCCGACTTATTATTAAAATTAAAATTAGGCCAATAAACCAGGTAATTAACTCAAATATTTTCATAATTGACTAATTACCAGGTTTATTCATTGTTGAAAAAATCATTTATCAACAAATATAAGAACACCTCTTTTATACGTATTTTGACCGCTTAATTATTTTCATGGCCATGAGTTGGTCGTTTCAATGAATTTTAGGCAAAAGAAAGCTGATCTCCAATTAGCCACTTTGCCGGAAAGATTTAGTTTAAATGAATAAAACTGCAAAATATATTTTTGTCACCGGCGGTGTTTCATCATCACTGGGAAAAGGAATTATCTCGGCCTCACTGGCAAAATTGTTGCAGGGTCGTGGCTTTTCAGTCACTATCCAGAAACTTGATCCCTATATCAATGTTGACCCGGGAACACTGAATCCGTATGAACACGGTGAATGTTATGTTACGGAAGACGGAGCCGAAACCGACCTCGACCTGGGACATTATGAACGTTTTTCAAATACCCCCACTTCGCAGGCCAACAATGTGACGACCGGACGCATTTACCAGAATGTGATCAACAAGGAAAGAAAAGGAGAATATTTGGGGACAACCGTCCAGGTTATCCCTCACATTACCGACGAGATAAAAAGGAGCATCAAGCTGCTGGGGCAGACCGGAAGGTATGATTTTGTGATCACCGAGATCGGGGGAACCGTGGGTGACATTGAGTCATTTCCCTTTATTGAAACAGTCAGGCAAATGAAATGGGAGATGGGCACAAATTGTGCAGTTGTTCATCTGACACTTGTGCCTTTTCTGAAAGCTGCAGGCGAGCTGAAAACAAAACCCACGCAACACTCCGTTAAAACATTGCTCGAACAGGGAGTCCAGCCCGATATCATTGTCTGCCGTACCGAAAGGCATCTGAATGAAGGCATCAAACGTAAGATCGCCCAGTTTTGTAATGTCTCCACCGAATCGGTTATTGAGTCCATTGACGCACAGACAATTTACGAGGTGCCCTTGCTCATGCGCGAAGAAAAGCTGGATATTGCTTTGCTGAATGCAACTGACACTGCTATTCCGGCTATCCTTGACCTGACTAACTGGGAGCGTTTTGTCAACCGCCTGAAAAACCCGAAAGACGAGGTAACCATAGCCATTGTTGGCAAATATGTTGAGCTGAAAGATGCATACAAATCCATCAACGAAGCCATTATCCATGGAGGTGTGGAAAATGAAAGCAAAGTAAATGTCAAATTGATCCATTCGGAACTTATCACCGATGAAAATGTTGAAAAACTATTGTCGGGCCTCGACGGCATCCTGGTAGCTCCCGGATTCGGCGGTCGCGGCATCGAAGGGAAAATTATTGCCATCCGTTATGTGCGCGAGAATAATGTACCTTTTCTTGGCATTTGCCTGGGAATGCAATGTGCCTGTATTGAATTCACACGCAATGTCCTGGAGTTGGAAGAAGCACATACAACCGAGATTGACCCCAAGACACCCTACCCGGTGATTGACCTGATGGAAGAACAGAAAAAAATAAAAAACATGGGCGGAACTATGCGGCTGGGCGCTTATAACTGTATACTTGACCAAGAATCAATCTGTTATTCCGAATACCAAAAAGAATTAATTAGTGAAAGACACCGCCACCGTTTTGAGTTTAACAACGAATACCGGGAGTCCTTTGAGGAAAATGGTATACGCCTGGCAGGAATCAATCCTGAAAAAGACCTTGTTGAAATTATTGAACTCAAAGATCACCCCTGGTTTGTCGGTGTTCAATTCCATCCCGAATATAAAAGTACGGTTAAAGAACCACATCCCCTGTTTGTAGGATTCATCAGAGCTGCCCTGGAACACAAACATGCACGGGAATTGTTTCAAATGGCGGAGTGATTCCGGGAAATTGGGGAATTGGTTGCCGGGGAATTAATCATTGGAAATTGGTCACAAAATGGACCCTAAAACTTGCAAAAAGTAATCCCTAGCCTAAAAACACTCTTCCTCCAATGGAGTGCCTTTGACACGGGAGCTTCGCACCCTGGAAGGCGTTTTCAACATGTATCCTGCACACCGCACCGCAAAACCTGACAGGACGCTGCCGCACTGGCCTGCTGAAACGTGTCAGGTTAGCGCCGATTCCGCATCACCCACGCCATGTCTTTTGAAATGCCTTTCCGATATGTTCAATAATGTCTCCCGCCAACATGGCTTCCTGACCTTTCTTTTTTGCCGCCAGGTCACCGGCCAGGCCGTGAAGATATACTCCGACAACCGCTGCGACACCCGGTGTATAACCCTGTGCTAGCAGGCCAGTGATCATACCCGTAAGCACATCCCCGCTGCCTGCTGTGGCCATACCCGGGTTGCCTGTGGAGTTAAAATAAATATTTTTATCGGGGAAGCAGGCAGCTGTGTACGCTCCTTTCAGCACGACATATACATTGTATTTGAAACAAAATTCCCGCAATTTTTCCAGTTTGTCGTAGTCATCAGACCATTTACCCGTCAACCGCTCAAATTCTTTGGGGTGGGGAGTCAGGATACTGTTTTTGGGAAGCCACGACAGCCAGGTTTTGTTTTCAGCCAGGATGTTCAGCGCATCCGCATCGAAGACGATGGGGTTTTTATAATTCTGTATCAGCAGCTTCAGGGCCATCTGCGACTGGTGCTCTTTTCCCAGTCCCGGGCCGACACCGACCGCATTATAAAGGGAAAGATCAGGGACTTCCGAGAAATAGTTTTCGTACCGGTCAATGCTTAGCATGGTTTCGGGTGTTGCCGTTTGCATAATGGAATATCCTATTTTGGGAATGTGAGTATGCAATAAGCCGACACCCGAGCGAAGGCATCCTCTGGAAGCCAGAACGGCAGCGCCCATTTTCCCGTAGCTGCCGGCGATCAGCAGGGCATGTCCGAAAGTGCCTTTGTGTGAAAATATCCGCCGTGGCTTGAGCATGGGGGCAATATCGCGTTTTTGCATGAAAAACTCATTGACTTTCACCCGGTTAATGTATTCCGGGGAAAGTCCGATGTCCAGCACATGCCATTGGCCGGTAAAGCGGTCGTTTTCGGGCAGCAGAAAGGCGAGCTTGGGAAACTGGAAACTCAACGTGTAATCGGCATTGATAATGGCTCCTTTTTTAGGATCGGAATGGCTGTCAGCAAAAAGTCCCGAAGGGATATCAATGGCAATCTTAACTGCGGGCTGGCTGTTGATATGTTCCACCACTTTGCCGATGAAACCTTTGACCGGCCGTGCCAGCCCGGAACCGAAAATGGCATCCACAATGATGTCATCGTCACCAGTTACGGGCAAAGGATCACCATCTTTTATGTCAGTCATGTTTTTTTCAAGTCCGGCCTCCGGCAACCGGTCGTAATTGATCCGGAAATCTTCGGATGTTTTGTCGGAATACCTGATCAGGTAAACTTTAACAACATATCCTTTTTTTGCCAGCATTCTGGCCAGGGCGAGACCGTCGCCGCCGTTGTTGCCCAGTCCGGCAAAAACACGGATCGTATGCGTGCGGTCAACCCGCTTTTTTATCCAATTAAACAATTGGGTGGCTGCCCTCTCCATCAGGTCAATGGAGGCAATGGGTTCATTCTTTATCGTGTAGGCGTCGGCCTCCCTGATCTTTTCAACAGGTAATATTTTCATTGTTAAGAACTTTTTACAAAGTTAGAATAAAGATAGCAAAATAAAGCTTGTCTGTTTTTCTAAAAATATATTTTTGTGGCAGGAAAAATAAATATAATGCGAACCGCCATTCTGTTTCTTTTACTTTTTGTTACAAGTCTGCATGCCTTTTCACAGTCATCGCCAAAATGGGAAATCAGATGGAATAAAGGTCTTCAGTTCCAACAATCTGACAATCAATTTAAAATCAAGATCGGTGGCCGGATACAATATGATATTATGATGATTGAACAAAATGATATGTTGGACGAGAATTTTTTTGCACCGAACGGTACCGAATTCAGGCGATTGCGATTTTTCATCTCGGGGCTGCTTTTCGGCAATATGAAATTTAAACTGCAAATGGATTTTTCTCGGGGTGATGCCGGGGTAAAGGATGCTTATATTGAAATGACGAAGATTCCCTGGATCGGCCACATCAGGGTGGGGCATTTCAAACAACCTTTTGGCTTTGAATTGCTGACAAGCTCCAATGACATTACCATGATGGAACGTTCGCTGACCGACACTTTCACCCCTGAACGCGACCTAGGCATCATGATTTACAATCATCATTTTAACAAACGCTTTTCATGGTATGCCGGTTATTTTTACCCTACGAGAAATATCGGTTTGTATTTGGGTAATCAATACCGTATTACATTCAGATTAGCGGGTCAGCCCATTTACAAACCGGATGGTAAATGGTTTACTGTTATGCACTTTGGTGCGGCTTACGTACATCAGTTTAACGACAATCGGCTGTTGGTGTTTAATGACAGGCCTGAAGACCATCTGGCACCAAAATATGTTGCACTTGCTATTGAAAAAACGAAAACAGCGGATGTGATGGGAGCGGAGTTTGTGTTTATTCTCGGTCCGCTGTCTTTTCAGGGAGAATACATGACGGCTAAAGTTGTCCCATCAACTTCTATGAATACCCTGTTCACAAGCTATAACTACAATTCCGGGTATGCGATCTTAAGCTGGTTCATCACGGGAGAGCACAAGAATTACAGCCAGACGAAAACAGCTTTCGGCAGGCTCAAACCAAAGAAAAATCTGGGAAAAGGAGGTTGGGGTGCTTTTGAAGTCAGTTTGCGCTATTCTTCGGTTAACCTGAATGATAAAGATTTACGTGGAGGTAAAATGCAGGATATCACTGCAGGGCTGAACTGGTATCTGAACCAGGCCGTACGTTTTATGTTCAATTATGTTTATTCCGATGTAGGAAACCAGGGATTCGCAAATATTTATCAGATGCGGTTTCAGGTAGCTTTTTAAAAGTGGACGATGTAACTATATCAGTTTTAGCGCTGCAATTCTGTTGAAATGTTTAGTATTTAACCCATAGCCGTTACTTTTTGAATTTCAAAGATACAAAATAACACGAACTTCTGGAAATTCGAAAATTGGTTTGTTAAGCTTGGCACAAGTCGCACTATCCCACTGTCTGCGCGGGAAAACTTGAGTCAGGATCGGTCAGACTCTTTCATATCCACCACGGTTGACTCTGGAAGGCCCCGGCCTCCCCAGTACTTTATACCTCTATTCCATTATTCCTTTTTTATCTCTTATTTCATATTATTTTTCCACCATTCAATCTTCCCTGCCCGGTCCGGTCAGGAGAGCTCCCATCCATTCTTCCTCCCACACCCATTTTCCAATTCCCCAATACAAACCGAACCCTTATCTTTGCAGCACGAAAAATCCAAAGAATGGCCAGAAGAAAAAGACCGTTACCTTTTATCGAAAAGCTTGAGATCGTTGATGTGGGTGCCGAGGGGAAAGCCGTCGGCAGGTACAATGAGCGTGTGGTGTTTGTGCCTTTTGCCGCCACAGGCGATGTGACGGACGTGCAGGTTTATAAAAAACGGAGGTCATACTATGAAGCCCGTATCGTCAACTTTCACAAAAAGTCGGAATACCGTGTGAAGCCCGAATGTTCCCATTTCGGTTTGTGCGGCGGCTGCAAATGGCAACATCTGGATTACCGGTACCAACTGGCTTTCAAGCAAAAGCAGGTGAAAGATGCCCTGGACCGGATTGCCAAAGTACAATACCCCGGTGTGATGCCCATCATCGGTTCGGATAAACCGTATTATTACCGGAATAAGCTGGAATTCACCTTTTCCGACAGACGGTGGATGACCGAACTGGATACTTCAAAAGAAGACGGAGGGCCTGAAATTATGGCGGGTCTTGGTTTTCATCTTCCGGGTATGTTTGATAAGATACTCGACATTGAACTTTGCTATCTGCAAAAAGACCCGTCGAATGATATCCGCCTGGAGATCAAAAAATATGCTATAGAGCATGGTCTTACATTCTACAATGCCCGAAGCCAGAAAGGGTTTCTTCGAAACCTGATCATACGCTCTGCGGTAACAGGCGATCTGATGGTCATTCTTGTTTTCGGTTATGATGACCCTGTAATAATACCGGAGATGATGAATTTCGTTGCTGAACGGTTCCCGGAGATCACTTCACTGATGTATGTGGTAAACGAAAAGAAAAACGATACGATCTCCGATCTTGAGATCAGGTTGTTCAGGGGGTATCCGTTCATTATGGAGGAAATGCCTTCTCCGGTTGAAGGGGATACTCCTTTCCGCTTCAAGGTGGGGCCGGTGTCGTTTTACCAGACCAACCCGGAACAAGCTTTCAGGTTGTATAAAACGGCTTTTGACTTTGCCGGTTTTCAGGGAGACGAATTGGTTTATGATCTTTACACCGGAACGGGCACCATCGCGGCATTTATCGCCAAGGCGGTGAAAAATGTCATCGGCGTGGAATACGTGGAGGACGCAGTAAGGGATGCAAAAGAAAATATGCAACTGAACAACATTGATAATGTGGAATTTTACTCGGGGGATCTGGCCAAAATGCTGGATGAAACGTTTTTTGCCGCCCACGGTAAACCTGACATTATCGTGACCGATCCGCCACGTTCAGGGATGCACCGGAAGGTGGTTCGGCAAATACTTACCGCAGAACCGGAGAAGATTGTTTATTTCAGTTGCAATCCGGCGACACAGGCAAGGGATATTGCCCTGCTGGATGAGAAATATGAGGTGAAGAAAGTACAGCCGGTGGATATGTTCCCGCAAACACATCATGTGGAGAATGTGATGCTGCTGGAGAAAAAGTAGTGTTTTCACGCGGCAATGCAATGTGTTTTTCATGCAGCGATGCGGCGACGCAGAGGATTTTTTCAAAACTGTAAATTGTGGGCAGGTTCCCCTTTCAGGGGCAAAGGGGTTGTGCAGTAAATTCAACAAACCTTTTTTCACGCAACGGCGCGGCGGCGCAAAGGATTTTTCAGAATAATATCATACTTTTTCCAACATCTCCATCGCAAGCTTTCCGGCGTCTTCAACAGATTCTCCAAGAGACAGGAAGCCATGGTCTTTCATTTCGATGAAATGGTGATTGTCCAACACTTCCAGCACACTGTCCACAACTTTTACGGTTCCCGGTTCGGCAAAATATTTTGTCGTGACGATGCCTGCTTTTTCGGCTTTTTGCGTGATTTCCTTGCAGTGACCGTGAAGGATGGCCATCACATCGGGACGCTCACAGTAAATGGCATAATGCAGCATGGTTTCGGAAGAAGGTTCCTTTGTTTTTGCCCCTGAAACATATACAATAGCATTTTCAAGGTCAACACGATTGACAGTAAAAAATGCTTCGGGTGGCAATTCCTTGCCAAAGCTGGTACGGGCTGCTGTTATGACAAAGGTGTTTTCGCCCGGTTTTGCCCTGAAACTCATATTCCCATGCGTGCCACCCGGGTAATAAGGGGCGAGTCCTTTATCATGAAATATACGGCACCATTTCCGTAGCTCGTCAATCCTTTCATCAGCGGGAACCGTTTCGGAACCGATTATTATTTTGTATTTTACTCCTTCGTATGACATTTTAATTTCGGATTTAACACGGTATCACTCATGTTGCCTGTTCTCAAGGCCTGCAAAAATCAGGAAGGCTGACTTTCCTTTATTCTGTCATTCCACTATTCCCCGAATAGTCTTTGCCAGTTTCCCGACATCCAGCCCGGTCACATCCGCTTCAATTTGTGCTTTTTGATAATAGGGTAGCCGTTCTTTCAACCGGTCGCCAACAATTTGTTTTATTTCATTCTCCTTTTTCCCGTAAATCAAAGGCCTTTTTCTTTTAATGTTTTTCAGCCTTTCAACTATCGCGCCCACAGGCATTTTCAAATAAACGGTTATTCCGTTCATATTCATTTGTTTCATGGCATCTTCATAAACAACGGTTCCGCCGCCGGTTGAAATGACAACATTTTCCATTGTGAAAGTATCGGTGAGTAGCTGATACTCCAGTTTACGAAACAACTCTTC
The DNA here is from genome assembly GCA_964567945.1 of uncultured Lentimicrobiaceae bacterium. Classification (GTDB taxonomy): domain Bacteria; phylum Bacteroidota; class Bacteroidia; order Bacteroidales; family F082; genus JAADID01. The sequence goes on along the minus strand of CAZMOS010000019.1, from coordinate 27,045 downwards.
ACCGTATTTCTCAAAAAAATCCTGGATGCTGATCTTGTATTTTTCTTCAAAAGCATCATCAAGATCAAGAAAATCATATCCCAGTTTCCAGGCAAGTTTTTTGCCTACCGTGCTTTTACCTACTCCCATAAAACCGATGAGGTAAACTATACTCATTTAATGATTTGCGATTAAATAAAAATATCCTGCTAAATTATTGAAATTATTACCGCGTCATTCAGGGAAAGATAAATAAAGATAATTTGTCAGGAAATATCGTCAAGGTTAATTAATTTTCTATATTTATCCCTTCCAAAAACCAGACAACATGAATTACCGTTTCCTTATCTTTTCATCAATAATACTTTTTTTGATGGAAGCCTGCACTCAGCAGCAAAAATGTGATATTCAATATCCCAAAGCAAAAAAAGCAGATACGGTGGATGTGTATTTCGGTCACAAAGTACCTGATCCTTATCGCTGGCTGGAAGACGACAACTCAAAAGAAACGGAAGAGTGGGTGAAAGCTGAAAACAAGATCACACAGGAGTATTTGGCCAAAATACCTTTCAGGGAACCATTGCGTGAACGGTTGACCAAAATATGGAATTACCCCAAATATGGCGTGCCTTTCAAAAGGGGAGGGAAGTATTTCTTTTTTAAGAATGACGGCATCCAGAACCAGAGCGTACTGTATATACAGGACACACCGGAAGCGGAGCCGGAAGTTCTGCTCGATCCCAACAAATTGTCTGAAGACGGAACAGTGGCACTTGCCGGCCTGGGCGTTTCGAAAGACGGAAAGTATCTGGCTTACAGTACGGCCAGCGGAGGATCCGACTGGAATGAGATACAGGTAATGCAAATTGCTGACAGAAAGATGCTGGTTGATCATATCCGCTGGGTCAAGTTTTCAGGTATATCATGGAAAGGCGACGGGTTCTTTTATTCGGCTTACGATGAGCCGAAGGAAGGGGATGAGCTCTCCGGGCAAAACAGATTTCACAAAGTCTTTTACCATAGGCTGGGAACAAACCAGAAAGACGATAAACTGATCTTTCAGGATAAAGAACATCCATTGAGAAACTTTTATGCTTACCTGACCAAAGACAAGGCTTTTGTGATGGTCAGCGAATCGGAAAGTACAAGCGGGAACGCCTTGTATGCTGCCA
>CAZMOS010000019.1:0-25794 GCA_964567945.1 uncultured Lentimicrobiaceae bacterium | reverse complement strand
GGAAGATTATTTACCCAATACCTGAAGGATGCAAGCAGCAGGGCTTATTTTTATGACCTGGAAGGCCACTACCAGAACGAACTTGTATTGCCTGCCATTGGTACACTGACGGGTTTTAACGGAACGAAAGAAGATAACATGGCTTTTTACGGATTTACTTCCTTTACTTTCCCCCCGACGGTCTATCGTTACGACATCGAAGCGGGGAAATCCTCTTTGTTTAAGTCCTCGGAGGTGGATTTTAATCCTGAAGATTACGAAACCGAACAGGTTTTTTATGAAAGTAAAAACGGCACAAGGGTCCCCATGTTCATCGTTTATAAGAAAGGGATGAAAAAGGACGGTAAAAATCCAACATTACTTTATGGTTACGGTGGCTTTAACGTCAGCCTGACTCCCAGTTTCAGCATAAGCCGTGTGGTTTTTCTTGAACAGGGTGGTGTTTATGCCATGGCCAATTTGCGCGGGGGTGGCGAATACGGTGAAGAGTGGCATGAAGCCGGCACAAAAATGAACAAGCAAAATGTTTTCGATGATTTTATTTATGCGGCAAAATGGCTGATCAGTAACAATTACACTTCCAGTGATAAACTGGCCATAATTGGGGGTTCCAATGGTGGCCTTCTCGTCGGGGCCTGCATGACACAACAGCCCGGCCTGTTCAAAGTCGCCATTCCTATCGTCGGGGTGATGGATATGTTGCGTTACCAGAAGTTTACAATCGGCTGGGCATGGGCTTCCGATTACGGGACGAGTGCTGACAGTGAGGAGATGTTCAAATACTTGTACTCTTATTCTCCGTTACATAACATAAAAAAAGGCGTTAACTATCCAGCAACTCTTGCCATTACTGCCGACCATGACGACCGCGTAGTCCCGGCACATACTTTTAAATTTATGGCAACCTTACAGGAAAAGAATGGTGGTAAAAACCCAGTATTGGTTCGGATAGAAACCCGTGCGGGCCATGGCGCAGGAAAACCTACTGCCAAACGAATTGAAGAATCCACTGACATCTACAGTTTCATCATGTATAACCTGGGCATGAAACCGGTTTTTGAAAAATAAAAGACTTAACAATTTCTTAATAAGCATTTGAATAATACAATGTTTGTTTTAACTTTTTTTGTTCTTTATTCGTTAATTAAATTTTAAAATAGTGGAATACGTTTATTTGACCATTGTTATTGTCCTTTTCCTGCTCGCCGCATCAGACCTGATTGTGGGAGTCAGCAATGATGCCGTTAATTTTCTGAATGCTGCCATCGGTTCCCGTGTGGCCCCGTTTCGTACTATTGTGATTGTTGCCGCCCTGGGAATTCTGGTTGGAGCCGTGTTTTCCAGCGGTATGATGGAAGTGGCACGAAAAGGGATTTTTAATCCCGGAGAGTTTTATTTTTCCGAGATCATGATCATTTTTATGGCTGTGATGGTCACCGATGTGATCCTGCTGGATGCTTATAATACAGCCGGCTTGCCAACTTCAACTACCGTTTCCATTGTTTTTGAGTTACTTGGTGCTGCAGTGGGAATGGGAACCATTAAACTATTAGGCAGTGACGGCGGTATGACCATCGGCCAGTTTATCAATTCCTCCAAAGCCCTGGCTATTATTTCAGGCATCCTCCTGTCAGTTGGGATTGCTTTTACCGTAGGCGCATTAATTCAGTATTTTATCAGGATTGCTTTTTCTTTTAATTACGTAAAAAGGATCAAATATCTGGGTTCTGTCTGGGGAGGGATCGCTTTTACGGCCATGACCTATTTTATGCTGATCAAAGGAGCGAAAGGCGCTTCTTTTATGACAGATGAAACAAAAGACTGGATAAATGCCAACAGCGGTATGATCCTGTTATATAGCTGGATCGGCTGGACTATGCTGTTGCAACTGTTGTACTGGTTGACTCGTTTTAATATTCTGAAAGTCATTGTTTTGGTTGGAACATTTGCCCTGGCAATGGCTTTTGCCGGTAATGACCTGGTAAACTTTATCGGGGTTCCCATTGCCGGTTTTAATTCTTACGAATTGTTTGCTGCCACTCCCGGTGCTGATCCCAATGGTTTTCTGATGAGCGGGCTGGCAGGGAAAGTGCCAACACCCACGCTGTTTCTTTTAATAGCGGGGATCATTATGGTGTTGACTTTGTTTATTTCGTCAAAAGCAAGGTCGGTGGTTCAGACGTCCATTAATCTGGGCCGGCAGGATGAAGGGGATGAAAGATTCAGGTCAACATGGATATCAAAAGTGCTGGTACGTTCATCCATTAATTTTTCTGCAAACATTAAGAAAGTACTGCCCTCGGGATTGGTACGCACCATTGAAAAGCAGTTTGAACCTTATAAAGAAAGTGGGAAAAGAAAAAAAGACAAGCCCGAATTTGATCTGATCCGTGCTTCGGTTATCCTGACCGTTTCCAGTATCCTGATCGCTTTCGGAACTTCCATGAAATTACCTCTTTCAACGACTTATGTGACTTTTATGGTAGCTATGGGAGCTTCACTGGCAGATAAAGCATGGGACAGGGAAAGTGCTGTTTACCGGATATCGGGCGTGTTTGCCGTGGTTGGCGGCTGGTTCCTGACGGCAATCTCTGCTTTTACCGTAGCCTTTATTGTTGTTTACATATTTAACTACGCCGGGCTCATTGGCATGATCATTATGCTTGTTGTTGTTGCTTACGTGATTTACCGTACGCATTCCATTCATTATACAAGATCAAAGGAAGAAAAAGGTGAAGTGGATGAACTGGATACCCTTTCCGATGAAAACATTGCCGAGAAATCAACAAATGGAATTGTTAAAAATTTGAAGATCATTGTTGAATGTTACGGACGAACCATTAACGGACTGGAAAAAGAGAATTTCAAGGATCTGAAAAAAGCCAAAAAGGAAATAGACAAGATCACAGCAAGAACAAAGTATCTGAAAGATCATATTGGCCTGATCGTGGATAAATTACGCGAAGAGGCAACCGATACGGCATATTATTTTGTTCAGGTGCTTGACTATATGAGGGAAATGCTTCACAGTATTTCGTTCATTGTCGGTCCGGCTCTTGAACATGTGGACAATAACCATAAACCGCTGTTAAAAGAACAGATAAAAGAATTGAAGCAACTTCATGCCGAACTTTCGGAGTTGATCCTGCTGGTTGCCGACAGCATGGAAGCGGGAGATTTCAGCAGGCAGGAAAAATTGCAGGAGATGCAAAGGAATTTCATCGGTACTCTTGGCGAATTGAACAAGATGATGATCAAGCGGCTTAAAAGAGCCGAGGTAGGCACTAAAAACAGCATACTGTATTTCAATATACTGAATGAAACGAAGAACCTGGCACTACAGGTGGTAAACCTTTATAAATCACACCGGGATTTCGTTAATTATCAAAACGGAACCCCATCATAAATATGAGGATTGAGAAAATCGTCAGCGGAGGGCAGACGGGCGTGGACCGTGCTGCCCTTGATTTTGCACTTCAAAACAATATTCCCTGCGGGGGTTGGTGCCCGAAAGGGCGCCTTGCAGAGGATGGAAGGATTGATGAAAAATATCCGATGACCGAAACCACAACTTCACTGTATATAGTACGGACAAAACTCAATGTGAAAGACGGCGACGGGACGCTGATACTTTATGCCGGTGAACTGGGAAACGGCTCTGCATATACTGCCGAATATGCACAGCAGATAAATAAGCCACTTCTCATCCTAAAAACCGATGAGCCGGGCCGAAATGAAAAAATCCGGCAATGGATCGAAAAACACAACATCAAAGTATTGAATATTGCGGGTCCCCGTGAAAGCACCAGCCCGGGGATTTATGATGAAACGATGAAAATACTGGAAATGCTTTTTGACACTTAAACCTCATCCTCGTTTGTGCCAAAGGCATTCCTTCGGAATAATGAGGACGAGGCACAAGGAACAATCAGATCATCTTTTCACACCCGCAACAAACCGGTTCTTCCCGTGAATGTCTTTAAACAATTGTACGTTTAAGTAGTCTTTAGATAAAAGCAGATCAGACACTTCCTGCCCGTATTGCTCGTTGACTTCAAGATAAACCCTTCCGCCATTTTTAAGGTAATCGCCCGTAAAATACAGAATGGCCCTGTAAAACAACAACGGGTCTTCGCCCGGAACAAAAAGGGCTTCATGCGGCTCATAGCGAATGACGTTTTCCTGCATCAGCTTTTTGTCTTCTTCAGTCACATAAGGAGGATTGCTGACGATCACATCAAATTTTCCGGAAAATTGTTTTTCGGCGGGTTCCAGAATATTGAGCAGTTTCAAATGGACTTCAACGTTGTTTTCTGCCTCATTTTCCGCTGCCGTTTCCAATGCTTTTTCCGAGATATCAATTCCCCACACCTCTGCATTGTTAAGGTTCTTTGCCAACGCAATGGCAATGCAGCCGCTGCCGGTTCCAATATCCAGTATCCGGAGGTATTTGTCTTTTTCACGACTAATGATCATCGTGACCATTTCTTCGGTTTCGGGCCGAGGAATCAAAACCGATTCATTGAGAGTCAACCGGACATTAAGGAAATCCGTTTTTTTAATGATGTACTGAACCGGTTTGTAATTTTTTAATTCCTTAACGGCAAAATGCAGTTTAAGCATTTCCGACTCGCTTAAACGGTAATCCGGATTCAGAGCCAGGTCGCTGCGTGACAGGCCGAAAAAACTCCTGACCAGCAAGGTGAGCAGTGTGTCCGCCTCGTGCTTTTCATAAAACCGATAAAGCTCGCCGGCATATTGCTTTTTCAAATCCGACAATTTGTTGCTTTTCCATTGCATACCTGCAAAGTTTTACCAATTCTTAATTTAAAACAGCCCAAAGCTATTTTAAATTTTAGAATCGTTAATGCCGATCGACAAAATATTTGGTTTAATGAAATTTAACTTTAATATTTTGCGAACCGGTAAATGAGGTTTTCCGCTTTATTTTTGCATCTTTGAAAAAAATCATCCCGTCGCGTCGTTGCGTCGCTGCATGAAACAAAAAAATGAAAAACCGCCGGATATTCATCATTACGGGAGAGCAGGGCGAAGGAAAAACCACCTTGCTGAAAAATGTCACCCGCCATTTAAAGGAACGTCAGGTTCCGCTTGCCGGTTTTTTTGCTGAAGGAGAGTGGGAAAACGATTCCAGAAAGTCATTTTCAATCTGTGACATCAATACGGGCGAAGAGAAACTATTGTGCATCATTGAACATCGTGAAGGATTTATTCAGGCAGGAAGATTTTATTTTAATCCCGCTGCCCTTGATTTCGGAGAACGGATTTTGCAAAATACAACACCGGATTCACTTGTTGTGGTTGACGAGATCGGCAGGTTTGAATTGCAAGGCAAAGTGTGGGCAGACGTTTTTCGTGTACTGTTAAAGTTTTCTTCCAATTCCCTTTTGTTTACGGTTAGAAAAAAATTTCTGGAAAAAGTAATTCAGTATTTCGGTATTGATAACCCGGTGATTTTCAGTTGTGATCAGGATGAATACAACATCACCCAAACCATTTTGAAATATATTATCTGATCGCCATGATTTCGTGTTACACGTCAGCAATTAAAAATTTACTTTTGCGTTTCATTTAATTATGCGCAAAAGCTTTTTCCATATAGGTCTGTTTCTCTTGCTGGCTGCGATGCCTTTTGGGCTCCGGGCACAGATCGTCAAAGGTGAAGCCATTCTGGGAATGAACCTGACCCAGGTTGACGGCGACGAGGTTTACGGCTTCCGTAAGTTCGGATTAAACGCCGGTGGCGGTGTTTTGATCCCCTTTGACAAAAAAGGACGCTGGGATGTGAGCATGGAATTGATTTATACTCAAAAAGGTTCCAATCAGGGCCCGCAATATAATGACATTGACAGTCTCGGAAATGTCCTGACCGGTGAATACAAAGTGAAACTGAATTATGTCGAAATACCCGTTTTAGTGATGTTCACCGACAGGGAAAGGGTGTCGTTTGGGGCCGGTTTTTCCTACGGACAGCTTATCGGTGTGAAAGAATGGGAGCACGGCAAGCTGGTGGAAACCACAACCCTGAACAGTGGTACATACAGCAAAAGTGACATCAGTGTCCTTGCCGATATCAGGATACGGATATGGAAAGCATTGAAAATAAATTTCCGGTATCAATATACGATGTTTAAACTCCGAACCCGGGAATTTGAAAACCGGGCAACCGGCGAAACATGGACTCGCAACCAGTTCAACAATGTCATAACCTTCCGGCTTATTTATGTTTTCAACGAAACGAAAAGCCGGGAGTATTTTAATCAGGCAAAGTGAAAGTTTAGCTCAGTGAGTAAAAGAATACATCTCAAATTTGTACTTTTTTAAACTAAATGGTTTATCGTTGTGAGCTAAATAAGGCACGATAAATGTTGCATTTCAGGCCACTTCGTAAACAACGCTGTTAGGGGATTCCATTCTCGCTGATGCATTTAAGATTTCTATGGCAACAATATTACCTTTTGGATCATAGTCAATAATAATCCCCTGTTTATCCTCAATACTTTCTTCAATTATTTTTTGGAAAACTGTTAAGCACTCGTCATAATTAAAACTTTTATCAGCAAACTTTATTATTTCCTCTATTCTTTCATAAGAGATATTTCTTTTTTCAAGTTGTTCAATGGCATGTTTTGAATAGGAATAGTCCACTTTACTATACTTATAAAATTTTCTTTTTGTTACAAAGATATTGTTTTGGAAGATAACTTTAGGGGTATCAGCCCTATGTTTGTAATATGGTTTTTATCTAAAATTTCTTTTTCTGAAAAACCTCTGCCTCTTTCAAAAACTTTTCTGCCAGCGGTTTTGAATAAGCATCCAGTGTGTCCATCCTTTCGGGGTGCCACTGGACAGCCATCAGGAATCCCCGGCCGTTAAAGTCAGCCCATTCGATGGCTTCGGGAAGACTGTCGTATGACCATGCGGAAACGGTTAAATCCCTGCCTGTTTTTTCTATCCCCTGATGGTGGTTGCTGGCCACATTGCCCGATTTGTTTCCTGTCAACTTGATCAGCCGGGTGCCTTTTTCAGGAATCACCGGATGGAAACAGTTTCTCCAGTCTTCCTGCCTGTGGATAACTGTCGTATCAAAATCAGTGGGAATGTCAACATACAGGCTGCCTCCACGGTCAATGTTGATGATCTGCAACCCGCGGCAAATCCCGAAAACCGGCATTTTATCTGCAATGGCCTGATCAATCAGTGCGATCTCCAGCGAGTCGCGGTAACGGTCTATGGTTCCGCATCGTGCTGTGTCGTAAACTTTACCGTACAAGCCGGGATAAACATCTTCGCCGCCCGTGACCAACAGCCCGTCGCAGGTTTTCAGCACTTTCAACGCCGAGTCAATACCCAGTGGATACATATTTACCCACACCACACCGGGATCGTAGCGTTTAAGCCAGTTAGAATAATTCTGCGTGTATTGGGCCGGCTTTTCTTTGGTGATGGCGATCTTCATTGGTTCCTGACTCTCCCGGCAGCAGGAGATAAGGATCAGGAATATGATGATTAAACCGGTGAGTTGTAAGATTGTCTTTTTCATAATTCTTGGTTTATAACCCTGCCCTAAAGGACAGGGTAACTGATTTATTTCATAATATTATTCTTCATTCGCTGTCAGTATCCCCGTCCTTCAGGACGGGGTTAATACGCTTTCGGTTTCCACGACCCTGCCCGTCCGGCAGGCGGGCTTCAGGACGAGGCGTGAGGGGCTGTCCCCCGCACCTCACAGCCGGCCAATGTAATAATCTTTTAGAAATCCGGCATATTGTTTCGTGAATTTTTTATCCTCTTCCCGGATAATGAACTTTTCTGTTTCAACCATTTCAGGTTTTTTGAAACCCAGACAAAGGTTTATCCGGTTCGGCTTGCTACCCCGGAAAGGGAAGATAAGTTGTTGGTTTTGCAAGTGTAAACCATAACGTTCAGCAAGGACAGTAAAAACGGAACTTTTGTCGTAAGGGATGACCACGCACAATTTTCCATTGTTTGTCAGCAGTCCGGCAGCGCCAGAAATGAGTTGTTCATAACCGAGGGTAATGTGATGCCTGGCCTGTTTCTTCTTCTCATCATCAGGAGGCATGTCGCTGATGAAAAACGGCGGATTGGAAATAATAAGGTCATATTTTCCCGGATGGGATTTTGCATAATCATTGAAATCTCCTTCGATCAGTTTCATCCGGTGTGAGTAAGGGCTGTTCTTAAAATTCCCGGCTGCTTCGGTTACGGAATCCTGATCAAGTTCGATGGCGTCAATCTGTGCCTGGCAACGGGAAGCCATCAGCAAACTGATTATGCCGTTGCCTGTTCCAACGTCCAGCACTTTGCCCGTATTCGGTACGGGAGCCCACAACCCAAGCAGCATGGCATCTGTCCCCACCTTCATCGTTGACCGGTGATGCGACAGGCTGAATGGCTTCAGATGAAATTTTCTTTTTTCCGTAGTTTCCAAATTTTCTGCTTGTTAATTATACAGTTCTTTCAGATTTGTAATCCGAAAGCCATACATAATTTTATCTCCTATATTTTCTTAATTATTCATTTTATTCTTCGGGAATTCTCCAGGTGACTGCCTTTGGCATAAATCCCGAAGAACAGTGTGATTTTGAGATTTAAAACCATTCACCAATATTCCCCGGCCTTGAAAGGCCGGGCAACTGAATTGTTTCATAATTTTTTTCTCCTAACACTTTAACCTAATTCTCTCCTCCCAGGTAAATCTCAATCAGCCCCTCCGGCGCTCTGATACGGATTTCCTTTTTCTTCCTGTCAACTTTTAAAATGATGTCGTTGTTCACCGGGATCAGCACTTCCGTTTCTTCATGCATCACCTGCATCAGAGCCTGGTTTGGATATTCCAAAACCTGCCTGACATTGCCAATCTCGCCGAATTGCTCGTCAATCACTTTGAATCCTTTGATTTCATGGTAATAAAATTTCTTCCCGGTCAATTCCGGAAGTTCTGTAAGCGAAAGGTATATCTCTTTTTGGACCAGTCGTTCGGCCTGTTCATGGGTATTGATATCCTCAAACTGAATGAGCGCCTTGTTAGTCAACAGACTGATTTTCTTAACAAAAAAAGGAACCGGCAGGTTGTTAATCCTGATAAAAACCGTCTTTAATTCTTCGTATTCACCTGGTTCATCCGTATCGAAATAAGCCGACACCGTGCCGTCATAACCGTGCAGGCGAATGATTTTTCCCAGGTAATAGTAGTCTTCAAACGGATCCATAACAGACAGGGTTGAATGGTACAAAATTAGGTGAAAAAGGGGAATACTTCGCACTCATCATTCTTCAATCAACGTCTTATGTGTGTGTTTTTCCACTGCATTTCGTTCTCCTTTCCTTAAAACCTGACAGATTCCTGCGCTTGGGCTTCCGGTAGACCTGTTCATGTTATCCCCCCAATTTCAACATTCCATATTCCATTTTTCAACATTCGATATTCAATATTTCTGTTCATCACACTCTTCCAGTTCCGCAGTTGCGGAATCTGGAATATGTTTTGGTAGCACGAAAACAAAAAAGGCCTGACCACCGCCAGACCTTTTTTAATGTGTTCTGAAAAAAAGAATTATTTCTTATCTTTCTTCGGTTCTTCTTCTGTCTTTTTTTCTTCTTTTGTTTCCTCTTCTTTGGCTTCAGCTTTCACCCCGGTTTTTTCTTCCTCTTTCTTTTCCTCTTCGGCTTCGGCTTTCACTTCTGTTTTCACTTCGGCTTTTTCTTCCTCTTTCTTTTCTTCTTCGGCTTTTTCCTCAACAACCTCTTCGGTTTTTTCTTCGGTTTGGGATTCCGCTTCTTCTTTCTTTTCTTCCTCAACTTCTACAACTTCAGCTTTTGCCTCGGTTTTTTCTTCTTTAACTTCTTCTACAGCTTTTTCAACAGTTTCAGCTTTTTCTTCCGCTTTGGCTTCTTCCACAGCAGCTTCCACGGCTTCTTTGGTAACCGGTTCTTCAACTTTGGCAGCGGGTTCTTCAACTGCGGCTTCTGCATCAGCTTCCTGAACCTCTTTAACCTGGGCTTCAATCTCCGAAGCTCTCTGTTTGGCCAGTTCGGCAGCACGGGCTTCTTTGATCTTTTCTTCAGCTTCCAGACGTTCTTTACGCTCGGCTCTTTCTTTCTCGGCAAGTCCCGAACGTTTGGCTTCAATTTTGGCTTCTTTTTCTTTTAGCCAGGCCTGGAATTTGGCTTCGGCTTCCGTTTCCGTCAAAGCGCCTTTTTTCACACCTCTCATCAGGTGATTTTTGTAAAGCACGCCTTTGTATGAAAGTATAGCCCGTACCGTGTCGGTGGGCTGGGCGCCTTTTTGCAACCAATCCAATGCTTTGTCGAATTTCAGATTGATTTCAGCCGGGTTTGGAATGGGATCGTAAGTGCCAATCTTCTCAATAAACTTTCCGTCACGTGGTGCACGACCATCCGCAATAACGATATGATAAAAGGGTTTGCCCTTTTTACCATGCCGTTGTAATCTCATCTTGGTTGGCATAAAACATTAATTTTTAAATGAATAAATTAGTTTTTAAAATTGGGGTGCAAATATCCGATTTTTTTTTCAATTGGAAAGCTAAATCTTAATCAATTTTTAATCTCTTTTCTTTTATCCTGAATGTTCAGGAAAAATTTGTGAATCAACCGCTTCAGATTTCTTTCCTAAAGTTATCAACACCTTGTAAAAATGTGCAGGCTTTGGTTATTTTTGTAAACAGATAAATAAAAGCTCTAATAACCGGAGAATCAATACCATAACAAATTTATCAATGTGTTTTGTGGCAGTGTGTTTTTCAACGGATGAGCAATTGAGGTCAATAGAATGTTACTAAACCTCAAATACCATTTAGAAACAGGTTACCGGTCAGAAAAGATTGAAGAAATTGTATTTTTATGTTCCTGATATTTGACACCGAGACAACAGGCCTTCCGAAAAATTACGATGCGCCGCTCACTGATTTTGACAACTGGCCCCGGCTGGTGCAACTGGCGTGGCAAATTCACAATGAAAAAGGGGAGCTTGAAGATGTAAAGAACTTTATCGTCAGGCCGGAAGGATTCGACATTCCGCGTGGCGCCGAAAAAATACACGGCATCACTACCGAATATGCGCAGAAAGAGGGGCAATCGCTTGATTTTGTGCTGGAAGAATTCAATAAAGCATTGCAGGATGTAAAAGTGATCGTCGGACACAATATTGAATTTGACCTGAATATCCTCGGTGCGGAATTTCTTAGGAAGGAAATGGCCACCTCGCTTTTTGATGTTAAAGCTGTTGACACCAAAGAAGCGTCAACAGATTATTGCGCTTTACCCGGTGGCAGGGGCGGAAAATACAAATGGCCCAACCTGGATGAGTTGCACAATAAACTTTTTAACGAAAGTTTTGATGCGGCGCACAATGCTTCCGCAGATGTTCAGGCTACGGCACGTTGTTTTCTGGAGTTGCTCCGCATCGGTGTAATTGATGCCCGGATGCTGGGAACGGGAGAAGAGCTTGTGGAAGAGTTCCGCAAAGGCCATCCGGAAACTGTTCAGGCCATCGGACTGGAAGTTGAACCATACCATCAGGAGTCCGGGGAAACGAAAGCCGCAATAAAGGAAAAAGAGCAAACCGTTGATTTGAATGATGTGGTGTTCACCCATTTGCATGTACACACGCAGTATTCCATTCTTGACGGTCTTTCTGATATTAAGGCAATGATTGCCAAAGCCAAAGAAAATGGCATGAAGGCGGTTGCCATTACCGATCATGGCAGTATGTTTGGCGTGAAGCATTTTCACCAGGCAGCTACCGCAGCCGGCATCAAACCCATTATCGGTTCGGAGGTGTATGTCGCACGCCGAAGTATGCAAAAAAAAGATTCCAGGAATGACGGGTCAGGCTGGCATTTGGTTTTGCTGGCAAAAAATGAAACAGGTTACAAAAACCTGATAAAGCTCATCTCGTTTGCATGGATAGACGGGTTTTATTATAAACCGCGAATTGATAAAGAGTTGCTTAAAAAGCACAGCGAAGGGCTGATTGCCCTGACGGCCTGCCTCGGTGGCGAGATTCCCGATAAAATCATCCATGCCGGAAAGGAAAAAGCAGAAGAGGCTCTGCTTGAATATAAAGAAATCTTCGGGGATGACCTCTATCTTGAACTCCAGCGGCACCCCACCGGTAATCCTGAAATAGACCGGAAGGTTTACGACGACCAGGTTTATGTTATCGAGACCATGCTGGAATTTGCCGGAAAGCATAATTTAAAGGTGGTAGCCACCAATGATGCCCACTTTATCAATGCGGAAGATGCCTCGGCGCATGACCGTCTGATCTGCATCGGGACGGCCAGCGACCTGGATGACCCGCGACGTTTACGTTATACGCAAGAGGAATGGTTCAAAACGCAGGAAGAAATGAAAACCCTGTTTTCAGACATTCCGGAAGCCATTATCAACACGCAGGAAATAGCTGATAAAGTGGAGACCTATCAGCTTGACCACAAGCCCATCATGCCTGAATTCAACATTCCTGATGAATTTGAGAACGCAGATGATTACCTGAAACACATCACATACATCGGGGCGGAAGAAAGATACGGTGAAATAACGCCCGAACTTTCGGAACGCATTGATTTTGAACTGGAGACCATAAAAAAAATGGGATTCCCGGATTATTTTCTCATAGTCTGGGATTTTCTTAAAGCTGCCCGTGATATGGGCGTTTCGGTAGGTCCGGGCAGGGGAAGTGCCGCCGGTTCGGTGGTGTCTTACTCGCTGCGCATTACCGACATTGATCCCATAAAATACAACCTGCTGTTTGAACGGTTTCTGAACCCTGACCGCATCTCGATGCCCGATATAGATATTGATTTTGATGACGACGGGAGAAACCGCCTGTTGAAATGGGTTTCGGAAAAATACGGCAAAATGCGGGTGGCACATTTGATCACTTTCGGAACAATGGCAGCAAAAATGGCTATCCGCGATGTGGCCCGTGTGCAAAAACTCCCCCTTTCCGAGGCAGACCGTCTGGCCAAGATGGTTCCCGACAGGCCGGGTGTTTCGCTGGACCAGGCTTTGAAAGAAGTGCCGGAACTGAAAAACGAACTGGAAAAAGGAACACCGGAAGTGTCGTCGGTCATCAAGAATGCGCGTCTGCTCGAAGGGTCTATCAGGAATACCGGAACCCACGCCTGTGGAATCATTATCGGGCGCGAGGATCTGTATAATTATGTTCCGCTGGCAACCGTAAAAGAATCGGTACTGGATATTTCCACCCAATACGATGGCAGCTTCATTGAATCCATCGGGCTGCTTAAAATGGACTTCCTGGGCCTGAAAACACTATCCATTATCAAAGACACCATTGAAAATATAAAACATTCACGCGGTGTTGATCTGGATATAGAGAAAATACCGTTTGATGACAAAGAAACTTACGAGCTTTTCAGCCGGGGAGATACCATTGCTTTGTTCCAGTTTGAGTCGGACGGGATGAGGAAATACCTGAAAGACCTGAAACCTACCCGGTTTGAAGACCTGATAGCCATGGTGGCGTTATACCGTCCCGGCCCTATGGCCAACATACCCAACTTCATCGAGCGGAAATATGGAAGAAAGAAAGTGAGTTACGACCTGCCGGTGATGGAGGAAATATTAAAGGAGACTTACGGCATTACAATTTACCAGGAACAGGTAATGCTTCTTTCAAGAAAAATGGCAGGCCTTAGCCGCGGCGAATCCGATTCGCTCCGAAAGGCGATGGGGAAGAAGAAAATAGCAGAGATGGCCAAAATGAAAGTGAAATTCATTGAAGGGTGTGTGAAAAACGGACTTTCCAGGGAAAAGGTGGAAAAAGTCTGGAAGGAGTGGGAGGAGTTTGCCAAATATGCATTCAATAAATCACATGCTACCTGTTATGCTTACCTCTCGTACCAGACGGCTTACCTGAAAACGCATTATACTGCCGAATTCATGGCTGCCAACCTCAGCCGCAATCTGAACGACATCAAAAAGATCACTCAGTTGATCAATGAGGCCAATCACATGGGAATCCAGGTTACCAGGCCGGATATCAACGAGAGCGCTTTGGATTTTACGGTGACCAGGGAGAATGTCATTCGATTCGGACTGGCTGCTATCAAAGGCGTGGGCGGAGCAGCCGTCGAACAGATCATTAAAGAAAGAAATGAAAACGGGCCTTTTAAAAACATTTTTGATTTTGCCAAGAGAATCAATCTCCGGTCGGTAAACAAACGAAGTTTTGAGGCGCTGGCCATGGCCGGTGCATTTGACGGCTTTGAGGGAACACACCGGGCACAGTATTTTCACAAAGAAAAAGAAGACGGCCCTGAATTCATTGAAACGGTCATCAGGCACGGAGTGAGTTTTCAGGAAAAGGAAAAATCGCAGCAGGTATCACTTTTTGGCGGGATGGAAAATGCTTTTGAGATCAAAGACCCGCCGCTTCCGCAGTGCGAACGCTGGTCGCTAATGAAAAAACTTCGGCTCGAAAAAGAGGTGACCGGATTTTACATATCAGGCCATCCTCTGGATGATTACCGGCTTACGATGGAGAAGTTTTGCAATGTGAGTATCCTCGACCTGAAAAACAACCTGAAAAGCTTTAATAAAAAAACAGTGAAATTTGCCGGAATGGTCAGTAATGCGCAACAGAAAACTTCGAAAAAAGGATCACTTTACGGAATCTTTACGGTGGAGGATTATTCGGGAAGTATCACCATTATGATGTTCAATGAGGATTACCTGAAAAGAAAGCATCTGCTGGAACCGGGGAGCAATGTATTTATTGTGGCCACCGTGGAAGAGCGATTCAGGCAGGCAGGCAATTACGATATCCGGGTCAACGATATGTACCTGCTTGCCGAAGCCCTGGACAAGCTGACGAAAAACATCACACTGAACATTGAAGCCGGACAGATTGATGACGAACTGGTGAATGATATCAAACGACTGCTCGCTGATAACAAAGGAAAATGCCCGATCAGTATAAAAATCAGTGATCCCGACAATGGTAAAACCTTTGTGATGAAAACCAGCATCCATACTGTAGAGCCCCGCTCCTTCGTCCACGAAATCGGAAAACTGGATGGGCTGACGGTGAGTATCGGGTGAAGATGGGAGGTTTTATGGTCCTGATTATTGAATCCCGCACGCACGGGGTTCCTGTGCTGTTCTATGTTTTTCCCCGCATTTCATACGGGGCTATTCATGTTGAACCACTTCATGGTTTAGAAACCCAATAGGGTAATGAGGGATTGAATCATAGGATTTCTTTTGAACTAATATAAAAAATAGTTTATAGTCTAAATCCGGGCAAGAAAAAATCATTTATTTTTACAAATGAGCTATGTAAATATACTGTAGCGACAACTTCAAATTTGATATTATTAACAATCCCGTAAAGCGGGATGAATGTGAATAACCCCGTGCATAGTGCGGGGACACAAATGTGATATTAACCGAACCCCGCTGTGTGTGGTTCAAAATTAAAGACCTTAATCACGTTCACCTTCACATAATTTCTCTCTTAATAAAAAGCCGGAATAGCTTGACATTCAGCATCTGAATGATTAACTTTGTAAGGGTTATAAAAATCGCTTTTTTCTCAATTTTCTAAAAAAAGGAGGTGAACTATGGTACTTCAATTCATGAAAGTCGATGTGGATCCTGCTCAAGTTGATGAATACTTCAAATGGGTCCCCGGTGCAGTTAAACGTGCTGTTTCCGTTCCCGGAATAAAAGAATTCCGGGTTTACCGGTCTGTAACCGGTAAATATCAATCAATATCCATGTACGAATTCCCGGATATGGTTAGCTGGGCAAAATGGAGGGATAGTGAAGAGGTTCAAAAGGCGCTCGAAGAACTGCAAAAATTATCCCTGGGAATTACTATTGAACTTTTTACTTCTTCTCCGGTCTTACCCGATCCTATCAGGGTTTGATCTTTATGTATTAAAAACCTGATTGATCAGGTATTGGCTGATTTTTTCAATTTCCTGAATTCAGATTCTATTAACTGCATTGATGTCAGAATTATCCGGTGAATGTTAGCATTCACTGGATTGTTGATTGGGCCAAAAGAATATCAGGGGTTTGGTGAGCTGTGTTAAAGACGGATCTGCGTGAAAGAAAATTGTTTATTATTCTCAATGAACTTTTAATTGTGTTTTAACCAAAATGATAAATGCGAATAATAAAAACTCCCAAAATATTTTTACCCTTTTTTCACAACCCCAATGCTTTTCTTTAATTATCTTTGCGGTTTTCAAATCATAAAATAAATATCATGGCGCTTGAATTTACAGACGGTAATTTTGAAGAACTCGTTTTGAAATCCAATAAACCGGTAATCGTTGACTTTTGGGCAGTCTGGTGCGGCCCATGCCGCATTGTAGGGCCCATTGTCCAGGAGTTGGGTGATGATTACGGCGACAAGGTGCTTGTCGGAAAATTAGACGTTGACCATAACCCCAAATCTGCATTAAAATTCGGAATTCGTAATATACCGACTATTTTATTTTTTAAAAACGGCGAGGTGGTTGACAAGCAGGTGGGCGCCGTACCCAAAGCGGTACTGGCCAAAAAGCTGGAAGCTTTGCTTTAGACCGGCATCCGGTATCAGAAAAAAGGAAGGCTGTTTTGTTTATAGGCAGCCTTTTTGTGTGAAAATAATATTGCATTTTAACAATGGCTTATTCAATTGACAGAGACCGGTTACAACAATTTAACTCACTGGAGTTCCTTGCCCGGCAGGTAGTTGAGGGTTTTATTACCGGTCTTCACAAAAGCCCTTTCCATGGGTTTTCGGTTGAATTTGCCGAACACCGTTTGTATAATCCCGGCGAATCCGTCCGTTTTGTGGACTGGAAATTATACGGACGTACAGACAAACTATTTGTCAAACGTTTTGAAGAAGAAACCAATCTCCGTTGCCGTATCATTATTGACCGCTCCTCTTCCATGTATTTCCCGCTGAAGGATAACGCTGACATCAACGACCCCAACAAAGCAACTTTCTCGGTGTATGCTGCAGCAGTCCTTCTCAACCTGATGAAAAAACAACGGGATGCCGTGGGGATCACCACTTTTACCGATGGGATTGACCTGCACACGACCTCACGGTCGAGTGCCGTACATCACAAATATCTTTACACGGAACTGGAAAAACTGCTCGACCCCAGGCCTGCAAAAGAGCAACTAACAACAAACATCACGGAGTCGCTGCACCAAATAGCAGAAATGCTGCACAAAAGGTCGCTGGTGATCCTGTTTTCGGATATGCTGGATGATGTCAATAAACTGGACGAAGTATTTTCCGCCCTGCAGCATTTCAAACATTACAAGCATGAGGTGATCCTGTTTCATGTGATGGACAGGAATCTGGAAGAGTTCCTTGAACTGGATGACCGTCCCTACCGCTTCATAGACATGGAGACCAAAGAGACGATCAAGCTCAATCCGGTGGAAGTGCGGGAAAAATACACGCAGGCATTCAGGGAGATGAGAAAAGAACTTGAAATGCGTTGCGGCCGCTATAGGATTGATTATGTGCAGGCCGACATCAACAAAGGGTTTGAAGGCATCCTGTTGCCTTACCTGTTCAAAAGAGAGCGGCTGCATTAAAGCTACATTTCGTTCCTACGGGACTTACCTTTATTACGCCGTAATCCAGGGACTTACGTCCCTGGCTATAACATCTCATCCCGATGGGATGAATTTTCCAGAGTATTAAAATGTGTTGCGGAATCCAACTGTACCGGCGACTTTAGTCGCCGGTCTAACAGGTTTTTCAATCTATAAATTCAACTCGGCGACTAAAGTCGCCGATACGGAAGATTCAAGAAAATACAGATACACCTGAACTGCCAGCGGCAGTTTATATTATGGCCAGAGACGTGAGTCTCTGGATTATATAAGTTAAACAAAGAGTTCCGTAGGAACGAAATGTTTCTTGAATTGTTTATTACCAGTTATTTATTTTGTAAAGCTGAAACTTGTTTGCAAAACCGGTAAAACCATTTTTACAATTTCACCACCAGTTGCACTTTTACTTCTGTTTTGTGGTTTGTGTCAATCTCATCCGACCCCGACCCGATTGTTTTCCTGTCAAAGAATACTGTCCGTGCCAGGCGAAACCAGATGTCAAGCTGTTTGAATGCCTTGTACCTCATCATCAGGTAAACCCGTTGGCCGTTGTCAAAATAGGCAGGCACGCTGAACGCATACAACACATCGTTTTCGTAAGTATAAATCCGGCTGTTGTAACCGGTTGTGGAAAACAAAGCATACCTGAAAGTGATGTCCAGCGGAAAACCGTCCGGGCGGTAAAGAATATCCTGATAAAGCAGGTAGCCGTTTTCGGCAGGTGCGAATTGCTTATTATAGAAGACATATTCCAACCGGTTTTTAAAAGTCAGAAAATCAAAAACCCGGTAACTGATAAAAAGCCGGAACTCATTCCTTTTTACATTGGCAAGCCGGGCTGTGTAATCGTAATCACCGGCAAAATTTTCCTGTTTATATTGATACCGAAAGCGAAAGTAAAGATTCAGGTTGCTTGAGGCTGTGTAATTGACCTGAATCAAATAATCACTTCCTGCCGAAGGGCCGTCGGTGCGGTATTTCAGCCAGGGAAAATTAAAATAGTCGAGGTATCCGGTAATGTTCACACCTTTCAGTACCAGTGCCCTGAACCCGAAATAAATCCCTTGTTCGGCAACAAAACTGCTGGTTTCGGCAACAGGATTATTGAACAGGTTGAAATATTTTTTGCCATAATTGTGATAGAAAAGTGTAAAAACAAAACGGTCGGACAAAAAAGCATTCATCCCGCCCACTCCGGCCCACCCACCGGTGGAAGAATAGGATGTTTCAGCGAAAAGGCTGATTTTGTTGAAGTTCAGGTTCAGGTCACTGCCGTAGTTCATCAGGCGGTTCCCGGAAAAATTAAACATTTTGTACATGTTCTCCTGAACAGCCAGTGGTGTGCTTAACCGTGTTTCAAAAGCTGTTACACCCAGTTGAAATATTTTATGGTTGTAACTTAATCTCCCGCCGGCGTTTGTGATAGTCATTTCATCTTTTTTCAATAATTCATTGATGGTACGGTGCAGCCCGGTTTCTGGAAGTGACCCGGCTTCTTCAATGTTTAGCACCGGATTGGTAACAATCGAAGCATCCACCTTGTTGCGGGAATAAAACCCGGTGAATGACAACCCCTTCCATCCCAAGGTTAAAGCGGCGCCTCTGAAAAACCTGTTTTCATTACGTGAAGTGTTGGGTCTTACACCCCTTCCGTACCTTTTTATATTCAGCGCCTCGGCCGATTTTCCAAAAGCCAGTCCCGACCAAAGGGTGAGGCCCTGTCCGAATTCCAGGTGATAGTCTCCCACTGCCAGGGCTTTGATAATACCCATATCAGCCACAAAAACATACCCTGAGAAAAAATCAAACAGACTGCTTGCCTTGTTTCCGACCAAAGTCCTGATACTGTCATTCAGGTTGCTTTTCAGAAAGATTTCCCCGGCATCTTTGTCAACGGTAAAGCCAAAACGGACGTTGTTTTTATAATTGAACCCGTAACGCAGATACCACGCCTGCATATTTCCCAAATAGGCCGAACCGGGATAATTGAGAGCCGAGTCAACCGGTATCAGAAATCCGGCAGGCTTTTCAAAATATTGGTTGTAACGGGCGATGAGTTGATGTTTGCCGTACTTGAAAATATTTTTCGGTTTCAGGGAATGGCTCTTCTGCGCGGGCTTTACCGTAACAAAAGGCAAAACAATTTTAATAGTCTCTCTGTCAAAACCGGGTACATACCGCAACTCATAAACCGAACCCAATAGGCCGTTTTTCCGGATGTATGCCTTCAGGTTGTTCAGTTGCATTTGATTGATCAGGTACAAGTCGAGCAACTTTTCAGGGTGGGCATTCAGGTTCACGGGATTCTGATAGTAGTACATGAAATCATCCAGCAGGTCGCTGTAATCCAGATTCAGGTCGGTGTTTTGCGCGATCCGTTCCATCCGGTCGGTGATGAGTTCCAGATTGTTGATATTGAGTGTGTCTTTTTTCTGTGCTTTTAAAGATGCCGGAGACAAAACATGCGCTGTTACCAGGCAGGCACAAAACAGGATAAAATGGCGATATTTCTTTTTCCTTTCCATTTCAGGTTTTAAAACCGGACCACCAGCGAGGACTGCGGGGAGAACCCGAGGGTCTGGTGCATGACTGCCGAAATATCAAAAACCAGGAATTTGATCTTCAATCCGAAACCCATTGAAAGGATTTCCTGTTGAGTCGAGAATCCTGCCCGCAGGAAGAATTTATCATTAAAACCGTATTCAAGCCCGCCACGGACAAGGATGGGGGTGATGTTTGTGTTTTTCTCCACCTCCACATTAGTGATGAACCCTTTAAATATCTGCCACGAAAGCCCCAGCCGGAAGATAGCCGGTATTTTTTCGTTATCGTAATCCGCCAGCCTGACCATGACGGGATTGTAAACCCATGCGCCTATGGTCAGGTTTTTGGCTACATCCGACTGGATGCCCAGCTCAAAAGTAACATTGCCCGTGTTGCCGTAATTGTCACCCAGCGAAGTGACCAGGTAATCCAGTTGAAGCCCGACCCTGAAATAGGGACTGAACGAGCGTGCATAAACAATGCCGATTTTCATTTGGTTATATAATTCATATCCGAAATAATCAAATGATGCACCGAGAACGCCGATCTTTGTGGGGAAGACTACGGCGATATCTTTCGTGCTCAACCGGTTGAGCATAAAACGGCTTTCGTAATAAATCCCGGCACTGATCTTGTCCAGCAGGGCAATGCCTGCCTGGTTATTCTGTATGTTCCAGAAATCGGTCATGGCTACCGAAGTTCGTCCCATGCCTGCCTGCCGCGAGCCGATGGGATAAATCTCTCCTCCGGCACGGGACTGGTATGCAAGAAAGACAATACCGGCCAGCAGCAAAAGAAATTTCTTTGGCAGAATGTTAAACATGATCGGGCGGTTTTTGGTCGTTATTTAAAGATTATTCTGCTTATCTTTCGGCACTATAAAATTAAAAAAAATCTGAAAACAAAAAATATGAATAAAATTATTCTCGATTTCCTGTATGCACTGAAAGAAAACAACAACCGTGACTGGTTTAACGCCCACAAAAAAGATTATGAAATTGCCCGGGCTCAAATGGAACAATTTGTAGATGACCTGATTTCGGGAATTCGTATGTTTGACCCGTCATTGGGAAACCTGACGGCAAAACAATGCATGTTCAGGATATACAGGGATGTCCGTTTCTCGAAAGACAAAACACCTTATAAAATATGGTTCGGTGCTTATATGGTTTCCGGCGGGCGGAAATCAGAAAAGGCAGGGTACTACATCCACATTTCACCCGGCGAATGTTTTGCAGCGGGCGGGGTTTACCATCCGCAGGGCGAACAACTGAAAATGATAAGATCGGAGATCTATTATAACGCGGATGAATTTAAGGGAATCTTTGAGGCCGAAGATTTTAGAAAGACATTCGGTGAAATTCAGGGTGACAGGCTGAAAAGGCCGCCAGTGGGATTCCCAAAAGATTTTGAGGGCATCGAGTGGCTGAAATTCAAGGATTATACCGTATTTACGCCTTTTACGGAGAAACAGCTCCTGTCTCCCGGTTTTGAGGTAAAGCTTCAGGAAATTTTCAATAGAATGAAACCGTTGAATGATTTCCTGAACCGGGCGATGGAAGATGTCACTTGACTCCCGGGATTATCTTAAACTCAACTTATAAACCGGCGTGTCATTTTTCAGCAATCCCCTGATTTGCGGCCAGTCGAGTACAATGTGAGTGGCACCCTGTGAGTAAGGGGCGATTTCATAGCGGTTGTACAGAAAACCAATGCCGTTGCCGTCAATATAAATATTATGATTGGGCTTTACTTTTTCCACAAAAAAACCGGCGTCTTTCAGCGAAACATCACCGGGAATCTGGTAGTTCTTTCTTAGCTGCCGCGTGAGCAGTTCCGATAACGAATCCGTGGCTTCTTCTTTAAAAACATTGGAAAAGGTCAGCATTTGCCCGTCATCCAGGTTAATGATATTGTATGAAATGTTGGTCATTCCGTGGGCTCCGCCCGTATAAGCGTATGTTAGAAATTCAAGGCAAAGCATATACCCCGAATTAAAGACCACCGACATGCTTTTTATTTTTTCCCAGTCAAAAGAAGCGCCCTTTCCGTACCATTCTTTGTTCTGGCTGATGTAATTATCAAAATATTCTTTTTCAAAATGTACCATCAGGGTATCCGGATTATCGGGTTGAATTCCCGTGCCGAAAAAGCTTTTGACAATGATGTTCTTCACCGAATCGGCAACAAACGGTTTGAAATACTTTTCATTCGGGTAAAGCAGCGTCAGCTCAATATTGGCGGTGGGTGATTTGGGGTCGCTCCTGACCAGTTCTTCCTCCGAGTTGAGGTAATACACATCAAACTCCATACTTCCGTTGGGATAATATTCTTTCATTTCGAATGGCAGGGTTTTTCCGGCCGGCCCGTACCAGGTGCCGTTGAAAGTTTTATCTTTCATCACACCTTTGAATGTATAGTTCTTTTGTCTGAATTCACGCAATTGCGCGCTGTCATTTCCTGAAATGTCTCCCTCGATTTCAATGGTTTTTCCATAATACATTGCTGCATCCTCATCCAGAAAACGGTACTGGTAATTGCCCGATAGTTTCTCAAATAGCCTGACAAGATTAGCCGTAATGTTGATGTTTGAGCCAATATTTCCTTCGAAGCGGCAATAGGCTTTCTCTTTTTGGCCTGTTTGAGAGATGAGCAACAGGGGGTTGATGAGCAGCAATGTTAAAAATAAAACGCTGTATTTCATAACAATATATGTTAAGTTATATTGGTCGGATGACGAGATGCAAAAGTATGAATATAAACCTGCTTTTGCAGGCGTTGTTTTATATTTTTGTCCTATATTTATTCACCGTTTACCTGTTCATTTCTTCGGCATGTTTTTGCAAAAAGAAAAGGAACGGTACAATACAATTTAATTCTTTCTAATGGATCAATTCAGTTACCGAACAATCAGGGCTCCGGCGGAAGGCTTATACAAAGAAAAGGGGAGCAGGTTCATTGCAATGGCTTATCCTGTTGAGTCGGTTGAGCAATGCAAAAAGATCATCGCTGAACTGAAGAAAGAATACTACAACGCCCGTCACCATTGTTATGCTTACCGGCTTAATCCTGCTGAAGAGCAGGTGAGAAGCAATGATGACGGGGAGCCGTCGGGATCGGCAGGTAAACCCATCCTCAACCAGATATACTCTTTTGAACTGTTCAATATCCTGGTTGTGGTTATCCGGTATTTCGGCGGAACCAAGCTGGGTGTAAGCGGTCTGATCAACGCTTATAAAACGGCTGCGCGGGATGCGCTTTCCAATGCTGATACAATAATTAAGTATCCGACTGAGGATATTGAACTGCGTTTTGACTACACTTTAATGAACCCTGTTATGCGAATTATCAAGGACGAAAATCTGAAAGTGAACGGTCAATTTTATGACAAAAATTATGTTATTAAATTAACAGTTAAAAAAAATTTAATGGATAGGGTTACTTTACGCTTTGAAAAACTGCAGGGGGTGCAACTAAAATTACTGAAAAACAATTAAATAATCGTTAAATACGCCTCCCCTATATACGACAAAAAAAGATAAATGTCAATTAAAAAATAATTTTTTTTTACACTTTTTTTATACGATATTTGCTCTGATTCTTGCGGCTCCTGATTTTTATAGATACGTCTGGTTTACACACTTTTAAAATTTACGGAAATCAATTAACCAATAATTTTTGAAATTTTTACCAAAGAATGACCAAAAAGCATGTTGAAGTATGGGAACGGTGTCTTAAAGTGATAAGGGATAATATACCTTATCAAAGCTTTAAAACCTGGTTCGAGCCGATCGTTCCGCTTAAGCTGGAAGAAAATATTTTAACCATACAAGTTCCCAGTCAGTTTTTCTACGAATGGATTGAGGAGCATTACATCAATTTGCTGAAGAAAACCATTAAGAAAGAACTAGGGCCTGCCGGCAGGCTGGAATACAGTGTGATTGTGGACAGTGCCTATATGGATCAGAAACCGTATTCGGTAAATTACCCGACGACCGAGAAAAAAGCTACAAAAAACAAGCCCGTTTCCATGCCACTAACCCTGGGAGACAAAGACCCGGGATACATCCCGAACCCTTTTATTATCCCAGGACTTAAAAAAATCAAAGTCGAGTCAAACCTTGTTGAGTCTTATTCATTTGATAATTTCGTGGAAGGAGACTGTAACAGACTTGCACGTTCCGCAGGATGGGCCATTGCCGAAAACCCGGGCAAGACCGCTTTTAACCCACTTCTGATATACAGCAGCGTGGGACTGGGCAAAACACACCTCGCCCATGCCATCGGTTTACAGGTGAAAAACAAATTTCCCAACAAGATCGTGCTGTATGTCAAAACAAATGAATTTGTCAATCAATACATTGATTCGGTCAGGAACAACAACCAGAATGATTTCATCCATTTTTACCAGATGATTGATGTGCTGATCATAGATGATATCCAGTTTATTGCCAACAAGGAAAAGACACAGGATGTTTTCTTCCACATCTTCAATCACCTGCATCAGAACAATAAGCAGATCATCCTCACTTCCGACAAACCACCTGTGGAGTTAAAAGGAATGGAGCCGAGGCTGCTATCAAGGTTTAAATGGGGGCTGGCAGCCGATCTGCAGGTTCCGGACCTGGAAACACGCATTGCTATTCTGCAAAAGAAACTTTACAGCGATGGCATTGAAATGCCCTATAACGTGATCGAATACCTTGCTTACAGCATTACGACCAACATTCGTGAAATGGAGGGTGCACTGATCTCTATACTGGCACAATCAACGCTGAACAAAAAAGCCATTACGCTCGAACTGGCCAAGCAGATGATTGATAAATTCGTGAAAAATACCACACGTGAGATTTCAATTGACTTTATCCAGAAAGTTGTTTGTGATTATTTCGGCCTTCCCCTCGAATCAATTAACTCGAAAACACGCAAGCGTGAAATTGTACAGGCACGGCAACTGGCCATGTATTTTTCAAAGAAACACACCAAAAGTTCACTGGCAACCATCGGACTTCATTGTGGCAATAAAGATCATGCTACGGTACTTCATGCCTGCCGTACCGTGAATAACCTGCTTGAAACCGATAAGCGATTCAGGGTTTATGTTGAAGAAATAGACAAAAAGCTAAAACTGTAAACGCGTTTTGTTTGATTACTTTCAAAAAGACAACTGCCTGTCAGTTAATTAAAATATTTTTTTCGCATTCTTTTTTAAATCATGTTTAAATGCTTTTTTTGTTCTTTTTATGAAGTATTTTTTGTACTTTTATGAGCACATTAATACAAACCAATTTAAACAGAACACAATGAACTTTCTTTTTGTATGCCTTGAAAATGTTTGCCGGTCACCTGTGGCCGAAGCTTTATTAAAAAAGAAGTTTAAGGAGGAAAATATTGAAGGCAAAGTTTCATCGGCGGGCTTTGAATCATATATGATCAATGAACCTGTGGGTGATTGTGTACGGGAAATGGGTGCGCAACACGGACTGGATTTAAGCGAAAGCAAATCCAGGATATTTACCATAAGCGATTTTGATGAGTATGATAAAATATATGTTATGGATACTCATAATTATCGTGATG